>QZJM01000033.1 GCA_003605065.1 Dethiobacter sp.
GTAAACCACAAAACTGCCCAGGATAGGTATTAATACCAACCACAGGGGCAGGGCACTCGTTAATTCAACTGTCTCCACTACAGGTACGGATGCTGCCATTTTGCCCCAACTCCCTTTCTAGAATCTAACAAAAAGTTCCTGGACTACGGCTTTAGCCAGTTGCAGAGGCCAGTTTTGCGGCATAACGGCAAAAGCAATACAGCCTATAGCCAGGATCATAATGGGGATAAGCATACTTAACGAAGCCTCAGGTACCTTTGAAGTCCCGTCAACATGCCCGGAGTCGCCTTTGGGAACACCGAAAAAAGCGGCAATAATAATGGGGAAATAATAAGCCGCGTTCAGCAGGCTGCTGACAATGAGGAGAATAACATAAAACGGCTGACCGATATCCAGGGCTCCCAGGCACATCTGCCATTTGCTGATAAAGCCGTTAAAAGGAGGAATACCGACCATAGAGAGGGAACAGAGCGTAAAAGCGATCATAGTAAGAGGCATCTTCAATCCCAAGCCTCCCATATGACTGATCCGCCGCTCCCCGGTGCGGACAATAATAGCTCCGGCAATGAGGAATAAGCATCCCTTCATAAACGCATGGGTAAAGATGTGGTATACGGCGCCGGTAAAAGCGCGCTCGCTTAACAGCGAGATGCCAAGAAGGATATACCCGATCTGGGCGATACTGGAATAGGCCAGCCGCCTTTTAATATCATCCTGCAGCAGGGCCATAGCCGACCCCAGAAGAATAGTAATCGTAGCCAGGGTAAGAGTGATCTTATCCCAACCCATGGCCCGCAGGTACTCAAAACCGTAGACCTGGTAAAAGACCCGGATTAATCCATAGGCCCCCACCTTGATCATCACCCCTGAAAGCAAAGCACTTACCGGAGAAGGTGCCGCAGGGTGAGCATCCGGTAACCAGACATGAACGGGGAAAATACCGGCTTTAATGCCAAAACCGAGAAGATAGCCCATAAAAGCGATAAAGGATAGCGAGGAAACATCCCGGATAAGGCCGAAACCGTCCAGGGAGGTGGTCCCGCTCAGGTAATAAGTAATCATGATGCCTAGAAAGATGGCTAATCCGGCGCCAATAGACATGAAAAGATACTTGGCACTGGCAAACATGGCATAGGAGTGTTCCTCGTGCGCTACCAGAACAAAAGATGATACAGCCATTATTTCAAAGAAAAGAAAAAGACCCACAAGGTCGCCGGAAAATACAGTCCCCAGGCAGCCGCCGAGAGCCACGAGAAAAAAGCTGTAATAGCGCTCATGGGCATGTTCGTGCGCCATATAGCCAACGGAATGAATTGCGGCCAGCAGCCATAAAAAAATGATCAATAAACCCAGGAAAAAACTCAGCATATCTACCCGGAAATAAATAGACAACGGCAGGGAAAGAAAGGTATAACGGCTGAAGATAATATTGCCCGCCATAACAGTGCGGTACATAGAAAAGATAGCTATAAAAAGTACGGCTATCGTTGAAATTGTAAAAACCTCACCTAATTTCCGGTTGTAACGAGTCAAAAAGAAAGCGACAACAGCAGCCATAAAAGGGATGAAAGTTATAATCGACATTAAACTGCTTGAAACTCTCTCCCCCAAGAATCCTTGCATAACCCCTTCACCTCTTAACGCAGATATAAAGAGAATTATATTAGTAAATCAAAAAGCAGCTCATGAGCTCGGGAGATATTTCCATACAAAAAAACAGCATTGTACAACTAGGTTCAGGCAAAAAACCAAAAATAAAAAAGGATTTTACTTTCTGAAAAGTTACTAAGTTCACAAACTTTGACAATTTCCTTCCAGCACTGTAGCATTATAACACATCTTCATATCTTTGAAAAGACTTATCCCCCCCTTTTTACCCCCTTTTTCCTTTCTATTATAAAATACAAAATCCCTTTCAGAAATCAAAAATTTTTGGTGGAAAATATTAACCTGTATTACGAAAAAAGCCCTTTACCACATGAATATTTTAGTACTCTTTTTGCATAATAAGAATACCTTTATTTCAAAAGGAGGGATAAACATGGCCCAAACCAACCTGACCTTTGCCAGCCTTACGGAAAGCGAACTACAAGCCCTAAAAGATGCGGAAAAATTTTTAAACAACCAGCCGGATCATAGAAAAGAGAGGCCGGAAGGAAAAGAAATCGTTCTCCTTGCCTACTTATATGGGAACAAGGAGCAAAAACTTTAGATCATAAAGCTGATGAATGAAAAATATTCGTTACATGTATCCAGCCGCTGCCAGCCCCCAACGGCTCCGTTAATAAGCAATGGCCATATACGGGCCTAGGGCAGGGCTTTCAGGCTGTTTTTCTTTAAAAACTGGCGGGCATCGCTAATTACGTACAGGGACCCGGCAATAAGAACCAGATCCGGTGCTTTGGCCAGGGAAAGAGCCAGCTTTATGGCATCGGAGATGTTTTCTTTAACGTAAACAGGTCCGGGAATCATTTGAGCAGCGGTTTTTTCCAACATCCACGGATCGGCAGCCCGTGGGCTGTTGGGTGTTGTAATAACAAGAATATCTGCAACCGGTAAAATTTCCTGTAAGATTTCTTCCACGGCCTTGTCACCAAGGATACCGAGGACCAGTATAAGACGGCGGTAAGAAAAAGTATTAAACAGTGTCTGCCGCAGGTTTTGAAAGGCTTCTAAATTATGGGCTCCATCAATAACTACCAGCGGGGAACGACGCATAATTTCCAGACGGCCGGGCCACCTGGTATGGAACAGGCCCCTGCGGATAGCGTCCTCCGGTAAAAGAAAACCTTTTTCCTGTAACAGTTCCAGTGAAGCCAGGGCCAGGGCGGCATTGTTAACCTGGAAATCTCCCAGGAGGCTTATATGTAAATTGAAATAATCATGCCGGAGTCCCCGGTAATGAAAACCCTGACCGTTTAGGTCACCGGAAACTTTTTCACCTTTAAAATCTTTCCCCAGGCTAAAAAGGGGAACATTTCTTTCCCGGCAGGTATCTTTGAAAACCTCCAGGGCAGATCCCTTTACCTGGGTTACTACTGCGCTCCCCTCTTTAATAATACCCGCTTTTTCCCGGGCGATAGCTTCAATGGTATTGCCCAGGACCTGGGTATGTTCCAGGCTGATGGTTGTTATCGCCGTGGCCAGAGGCTGGACCACGTTTGTAGCATCCAACCTGCCCCCCAGCCCGACTTCCAGAACGATGATATCGGGGCATTCCTCGGCAAAATAGGTAAAGGCTATGGCTGTTACCACTTCAAATTCCGTCGGATGCCCGTAAGGAAATTCTGCGGCAACCTTTTCCACCAGGGGCTTTACTCTTTTAACCAGAACTACCAGGCGTTCCCTGGAAATATCTTCACCATTAATAGCCATACGGTTGGTAAACTGCTCCAGGTATGGTGAAGTGTACAGGCCCACCCTGTAACCGGCAGCTTCAAGAACAGAGGCGGCCAAAGCAGCGGTTGAGCCTTTGCCGTTAGTTCCCCCGATGTGCAGGAATTTTAGTTTTTTATGGGGATCCCCCAGGTAATGGAGCAGCAGCTCGATTCTTTGCAAACCCTGGTTCATACCAAACCTGCCGATGCTATGAATCCAGGAAAGAGATTCCTGGTAATCCATTTTTTATGCACCCCCGAGCTTTCTGAGTTCCCCAAGCCTGGCTAAGAGCTTTTCCTGTTTAGCACTCAGTTCTTCTTTTTTGTTCCTCTCTTTTTCAACAACATCTGCCGGTGCCTTATCTATAAAACTTTTATTGGCACTCTTGGCAGCGGCCCTGGTCAGCTCTTTTTCCACTCCCTGCATCTCCTTTTCCAGCCGGGTTATTTCCTGGGAAAGGTCAATAACTCCTTCCAGAGGCAGGTAAATCTCGATCTCCTCCACCAGGGCGGTTAGAGCCTGGGAGGGCTTTTCCTCCACATCTTGAAGAAACGTTACCTGTTCGACCCAGGCAAGCTTTTCAATAAAGGTTTGCTCCTGGCGCAATAAGGTCAGGAGCTCCCGGGGAGCCTGCAAAATTACGGGAGATTTTTGCCCTGTGGAAAGCCCGATCTCACTGCGCAGGTTACGGATAGCCCTGATGACTTCCATAACCAGCTCCATCTCCCGCCTGGCTTGTTGATCCTCCAAATTATCCCGGGGTTCAGGCCAGGAGGATATTACCAGGGCATCTTTTTTAGAGCTGCGGGGCAGGTGCTGCCATATTTCTTCGGAAATAAAGGGCATAAAGGGATGTAAAAGCCGCATAGCCCCTTCCAGGACATAGTAGAGCACAGCCTTCGTCCTTTCCTTTTTCTCTTCGTCTTTTCCGTAAAGGTACACCTTGCTCAATTCAATATACCAGTCGCAAAAATCACCCCAGATAAAGTCGTAAACCGTACGGGCTGCCTCTCCCAATTCGTACTGCTCTAAAAGGGCAGTGGTCTTCTCCGCCACCTGGTTAAAGCGATCCAGGATCCAGCGGTCATGTCGGTTTAGCACCGCAGGCAACCCTGCCGGCTGAAATTCTTCCAGGTTCATGAGCACGTAACGGGAGGCATTCCAGATCTTGTTGGAAAAATTACGGCTGGCCTCTACGTTTTCGTATCTGAAACGCTGATCGTTTCCGGGAGCCTGACCTGTAATGAGGGTAAAGCGTAAGGTATCGGCACCGTACTTTTCGATCACCTCCAGGGGATCCACACCGTTTCCCAGTGATTTGCTCATTTTTCTCCCCAGGGCATCTCGTACCAGCCCATGAACACTTACCTCGCTGAAAGGAATGTCTTTCATAAATGCCAGGGACATAAAGATCATGCGGGCAACCCAAAAAGAGATGATGTCGTAACCGGTGACCAGCACGCTGGTGGGGAAGTAATGCTTCAGATCGGCCGTAATTTCCGGCCATCCCAGGGTGGAAAAAGGCCAGAGGGCCGAACTGAACCATGTGTCCAGCACATCAGGGTCCTGCTCCAGTTCAGCCTGGCCGCACGATGGGCACACAGCAGGATCCTCCCTGGAAACAATTACTTTTCCACAGGAACAGTACCAGGCGGGAATACGGTGTCCCCACCAGATCTGCCGTGAAATACACCAGTCCCGGATATTTTCCATCCAGTTCAGGTATGTGCGGGTAAAACGCTCGGGAATAAAGCTCGTCTTCCCCTCCTTTACCACCTCAACAGCCGGTTCGGCCAGGGGCTTCATCCTGACAAACCACTGCAGGGAAACCAGGGGCTCTATTTCCGTGTTACAACGCTGGCAGTGCCCCACAGCATGGATATAATCATCAACTTGTTCCAGCAGGCCCAGCTTCTCCAAATCGTCTAGAATCTGCCTGCGGGCCTCATAACGATCCATTCCCGCATACTTGCCCATTTCCGGGGTCATCGTACCCCTGTTTCCAATCGCCCTGATGGTCTCCAGTCCATGCCTCTGCCCAATCTCAAAGTCATTGGGATCATGAGCGGGCGTTATCTTCACAGCCCCCGAGCCGAAGGAAGGATCCACATATTCATCTGCGATAATGGGAATCTCCCTGTTCATCAGCGGAAGCAATACCTTTTTGCCAACCAGCCCCTGGTAGCGTTGATCATCAGGGTGAACAGCCACTGCAGTATCCCCCAGCATTGTTTCCGGCCTGGTGGTAGCCACCACAATAGAACCATCCCAACCCACTCCGGGATAACGGACATGGGTAAGGGTAGAGGCCTTTTCTTCATGCTCTACCTCGATATCGGAAATGGCCGTGTGGCAGCGGGGGCACCAGTTAACCATGTAGTCTCCCCTGTAAATAAGCCCCTGCTCGTAAAGAGAAACAAACACCTCGCGTACCGCCCTGGAACAACCTTCGTCCATGGTGAAACGTTCACGGGACCAGTCGCAGGAAACCCCCAGTTTGTACAGCTGCTTTAAAATACGGGCATGATATTCTTCTTTCCACTTCCAGGCCCTTTCCAGGAATTTTTCCCGCCCCAGGTCGTGCCGGGAAAAACCTTCGGAAGCAAGGTGCTCTTCAACCTTGTTCTGTGTGGCAATACCGGCATGGTCCGTCCCCGGGAGCCAGAGAGTATCATAACCCTGCATACGCCTCCACCTGATAATAACATCCTGAATGGTGTTGTCCAGGGCGTGTCCCATATGCAGGGAGCCCGTAACATTGGGTGGGGGAATAACGATGGTAAAAGTTCTTTTACCCTCTTCCCTGGGAGCCTTGAAATGATTTTTCTCCAGCCAGAACTGGTAGATTTTATCCTCTACCTTTTCCGGCTCATAGACGGGTGGAAGGTTAACAGCCATCTTCAATCTCCTTCTCTTCAATGAAAATCAACCCAAAATCTTCTCTCTTATATTACATTTTTCCATAAATAAAGTCAACTTGGTATCTAAAAGGTCGGAATTGCCTGAGACCTGCCAGGATTATGATGGTTACTAAGATAGCAGGGCGAGCACTTACTGGTGCACTCGGTTTTTGCATAAAATTTGTTAACCTTTCCTTTAAAAGTAGTTGACAATTAATTTTTTAAATGGTATAAAGTTAATAGAATTGATGAAAAGTTTTAGAGGTGAAGTAAATGCGCCATAAAATCTTAAAACTGCTCAAGGATAGGAGTCCTTCGTACCTCTCAGGAGAAGAAATGGCGCAATTGCTCAATGTAAGCCGTACCTCCATCTGGAAAAATATCCATTCCCTGCAATCCGATGGTTACCGTATTAAAGGAAGCCCCCGCCTGGGCTACCGCCTGGCAGGAATCCCCGACCTGCTGTTTCCTGCCGAAATTGCCGGGGAATTGCAGACAAAAATTATTGCCTCTTCTCCGGAAATAATACACCATTACCGGCAAATTGATTCCACCAACAGCGCCTTAAAAACCCTGGCCGAAAAAGGGGCACCGGAAGGAACAATTGTGATCGCAGAAGAACAAACCGGGGGCAGGGGAAGAATGGGACGTTCCTGGTCTTCTCCTTTCAGCAAGGGCATCTGGCTTTCCATCTTGTTAAAACCACCGCTGGCACCACAGGATACACCGCTATTCACTCTCCTGGCTGCTGCAGCCGTAGTAAAGGGAATACTGGTCAACCTGCCGGATCTTCCCGTGGGGATCAAGTGGCCCAATGACCTGCTCATCAACAACCGCAAGGTTTGCGGCATATTGACAGAATTAAAAGCAGAAGCAGACCTCCTTCACTATCTTGTTATAGGGATAGGCCTAAATGTTAATTCTAAAGAAGAAGATTTCCCTGCAGAGCTAAGAAATACCGCTACCTCTCTTTATTTGGAAAACAACAAAGAAGAAGTTTCGCGGCAAAAGCTTGCCAGCAGTATCCTCCAGGAAATGGATAATTCCTACCTGGACTACCTTAATAACGGTCCGGGAATGGTTATCTCCGCATGGAAAAAATATAATATAACCCTGGGTAAAGATGTAACCATAAAAACCGTCCAGGGCAGCTTTAGCGGAAAAGCGGCAGACCTGGACAGCGACGGTGCTCTGATTGTGGAGGAAGAAAAGGGAATTAAAAAGCGTTTTCAGGCGGGAGAAGTCACCCTGGAAAATTTTACAGGGGGTCAAGACCCCTTTTAGAAGAATATGGAAGGCGGTTTAAAATGTTAAAAACAAAATATCTGATCTTGAGCGGCCTGTTTGCCACTATAACAGCCTTACTGGCCCAGATTTCCATTCCGCTCCCTTTCAGCCCGGTTCCCATTACCGGGCAAATATTCGGCGTATTCCTGATAGGCACTATTCTGGGAGGACGCTGGGGCGCCATATCCATGCTCACGTACGTTTTTCTGGGTGCCATAGGACTGCCTGTTTTTCATAACGCCCAGGGCGGGCTGCATATTGTCCTGGGACCGACAGGAGGCTATCTCTGGGGTTTTGTGCTCGGCAGCTATCTGCTGGGAAAAACCGTAGAAAAAAGGAACTCTTACCTCTCCATAATTCTGGGGATGTTCCTCTGCCTGGCGGCCACTTACTCCCTGGGAGTATTACAGCTGTCATTTATCGCCGGCTTGAATCTCCGCCAGGGCCTGCTGCTCGGTGCAGCACCTTTCCTTCCCCTGGACATTGTTAAACTATTTGCCGCCAGCGGCCTGAGCCTTTCCGTAAGACAAAGGCTGCTTAAGGCCGTGTATTAACAACATCTATAACGCAAGGCAAGAACCGTCCCCGCTTGCTCCTATAACGCAAGGCAAGAACCGTCCCCGCTCTCACCTTAGACTGCTATTAGCGGATATAAGCTTTCTTCCCTATAACTTCTCTCTAAGACTATCAGCTTGAGAGACCGACAGTATCCGCGGGATGGATAAAAAATTGCACATCCATCTGTTTAATTCTATCCTTCCTTTTTTTCCAGCCCTTCCTCAGCCAGGAGAGCGGCACCAAGGGCTCCCACCACCTGGGGCTCCTGCGGTACTGTTATTTTAATTCCCAGACTTTCCTGCAGCGCTTTGACGATGGCTGCGTTTTTAGCCACACCCCCGGTCATCATTAATGTTCCTTCAACTCCGACACGGTTGGCCATGCTTACAGTACGCTCCACGATAGAGGTAATGATACCTTTAACAATTTCTTCCCTGGGATAGCCTTCAGCGATCAGGGAAACCACTTCCGACTCGGCAAAAACTGTGCACATACTGCTGATGGTTACCGTTTTCCTGGCCAGCGGCGCCAGACGGGACATCTCTGCCAGGTCCATCTCCAGGGCATGGGCCATTACTTCCAGGAAGCGCCCCGTCCCCGCAGCACATTTTTCATTCATAACAAAGTCAACTACTTTACCCCGGGAATTGAGGCGTATAACCTTGCTATCCTGGCCACCAATATCGATTACAGTCCGCACCCCGGAATCCAGGGAAAAAGCTCCCCTGCCGTGACAGGTTATCTCTGTAACTTTTTCATGAGCAAAAGGAGCACTTACCCTCCCGTAACCGGTGGCAATAATATATTGTAAGTTATCCCGGGCCAGGCCGCTTTTTTCCAGGGCCATCTGCATGGCTTTTTCTGCGGCCACTTTGCTGTTTGCTCCGGTGGAAACGATAATACCGGCCAGGATTTTCCCTTTTTCCAGGATCACTACTTCTGTCGATAAAGAACCTATATCAACACCGGCAACAGGCAAAATATTCCCCTCCCCTCCTGTTGTATTATGTTTTTTTTCAGGCAAGCATTTCCAGAAAGCCGTCAATCCTGGTTTGCACCTGCCCGGGAGCATAATTGCGGTTATCGATGCAATCACCATCCAGCACCAGAAAAGGCAGCCCCTCTTTCTGCAAAGAATCGCGTATCATCCTTAAAGAACCGCAGCTCTGCCGGCAGCCCCAGTGGGAAAAATGGATTACCCCGTCAACATTATAATCCGCGGCCAGTTCTTTAATAATTTCTATCCTGCGGCTAATGTGCCCGTAACTGAAATGGGAGAGCATGCGCCCGGCGATAGACTCCAGCGGCCTGCTAACATCCATAGCCCCCCAGTAGACGTGATTAAATTCCTCAAAAACAACCCTGGCCCCTTTTTCTTCCAGGTATTCCAGAATATTATTCCTGTAAAATGGCGGGAGATGCAGCCACAGCAGTTTGAAACGGAGAGGTTTTTCAGGGGTCTTTTTCTCCCTGATTCTCTCCTCCAGTTCCCGGGCCAGGGTCTCATACACGCGCAGCATGGCCCGGCTTCCCAGACCGGTAAAATTCAGGTAAAGATAACTAAAGGCTTCCCTGGAAGTCAGAGGGGAATAGGGGTGCCTGCGCAGCTCGTTAATTTCCTGCATGGCCCGGCGGGTTCCCTCAGCATTGGCAACAGCTTCCTGCAGCTTCCCGTTTTGTAAAGTGATACCTGTAATTTCCTCCAGGGACGAGATAATTTGCTTAAGCTGGCCAATTACATAATTAAGGGAATCATCCTCCTGTTCCACCGGCACATCCAGGAGCATAAAGGGGCGATGATAGACCCTGGCCAGGCTTCCGAACATCAGGACAGCGCCTTCACATAGATGGGAACTGGCACAAAAAGCGCTGGGTAAGGGATAATAATGTGAAAAAAGCCCACCTATGGCACAACGATGAAAAGAGCAGTTATCCCTTCCCCACCACCTGCTCTCCGCTTCCCTGAGAAAATTTCCCTGAAATCCCAAAGAAGCTGCCAGGGCTGCGGCTATCTCCGGAGAAAAAGCAGGGATTCCCATGGCGTGAAGCAACTCCGTGGGGAAAAAAGCGCTTGTCCATACAAACGGCAGCCGCCTGTTATAAACCTTTTTAGTTTGTTCCAGCCCGTACTCCACCATCATGGCCGTAGCCCTGTAGGGAAACTTGAGCAGGTTGTACCGTACCATGGCCTGCCCCAGGGAATAGATCGCTGGCCGACGCAGCATATCCGGTCCTTTTTCCCGGGCCATGTATTTTTTGATCAAATCGAGCAAGTTATTTCCCCCTGTTTACCTGATCATCTCCAGAAAAGCGGAGATACGGGTGCGCATCTGTCCCGTTCCTGCCGAAGCATATTCCCCTTCCAGAATGAGCACGGGGATATCCTTTACGATTTCTTTTAACAGCTGGCCGTAATAGTACCAGGGATCACAAAATTTCAGGTAAAAAAAGATCATACCTTCAATCTGATATTTTTTAAGCATATCTTCAAGCTTAGCTAAATTTTCCCCGGCAGACTTCATACGGGCACAGGGCTCTCTCTGCAGGTACTGGCGGGCCAGGAAACTGTAGGGGTCCTCTCCGGCCTCCGGTTCCCCTGTAAATTGGAGGATACGCCTTCCGATACAGAGATCATCGAGAACCAGGACTCCTCCTGATTCATGGATTAATTTCGCCAGGCCCCCGGGCATTGAACTTCCCGTAAGAAAAATACGGGGGCCGTTCAGGGTGTTTTTCTTATTAAAAATATCCCGGGAATAAGCCTCGTAAATTTCCTGAAAATCCGCCGGGGGAAGGATCGTAAAGGCCTCCACAAGGCGGATTAGCTCATGCCCATCTGCAGCCACTTGGCCCTCCCGCCGTTCATAAAGCTGCTGCAGCCTTCGCCGGTTTTCCCGGTAAAGGTAAATTTGTTCCCAGAGCTCTTTTTCGGTGCTCTCAATTCCGCGGTATTTACTTAAAGCCCGGTGAAATTTTCGCAGCACCTGGGACCAGAACTCCCGGGCCGGCTGGGAATCGTACCTGGGAAGATCCAGTAAATAGCTGAAAGAGCAGGAACTGTATTTTTGTAAAGCAAAAAAGAGGTGTGACATGGCCAGGCAGGAATTTACCAGAACCACACCTTCCAAATTTTTTTCCTCTCCCTTAAGAACCCTTTCCAGACAGCCCCGTACAAAAAAACAAAGGCTGGAATGCAGAAAAGAATCGGCATAATAAGATGTCCCTTCCTTACCGGAAAAACGATAAGGGTGCAGCCCGCAGGAGGAAATTATTTCCACCGGCGTGTAGCTGCAAAACCAGGCTATCTTACCATTTTTTTGCCGGAAATCGTTTTCCGCTTCTTCCAGTCTCTGCCAAAAAGCTTCTTCCCAAGCTGTCTGTCCCAAAACGCTTCCTCCGCGAAAAACTTTGTTTAATCAGCTTCTTCAAGCTTTTTTTCTATAATCCTGCACAGCTCCTCCCGTCCTTCCCTTGTTCCCGAAGAAAAAAGCAGTACTTCTTCAGGGGCAACTTCTAAAGCACGGGCAACGAGCTGTCTCTGTTTTTCCCTTTTTCCACGGGGAACTTTATCGGCTTTGGTAGCCACCACCACGGCTGGCAAAGAGAAATGGCGCAGCCAGGCAGCCATCTGTTGATCCTGTTCAGAAGGCTCATGACGCAAATCTACCAGGAGAATAACCATGATTATGGTCTTCCTGTTTACAAGGAAATCCTCAATAAGGGAACCCCATTCCTTCTGCTGCTGGTGGGAAACCCTGGCATAGCCGTACCCCGGCAGGTCAACAAGAAACCATGAATCGTTAACAAAATAAAAATGAACAGCACGGGTTTTACCGGGAGTATTGCTTGTCCTGGCCAGGTTCCTGCGTTCTACCAGGGTATTAATAAGCGAGGACTTACCCACATTAGAACGCCCGGCCAGGGCAATCTCCGGGAATCTTTCCGGCGGAAAATCGTTCTTACTGCAAGCTAACTTTAAGAGTTCCGCTTTCTTTACTTTCATCTTTTTCTTTCTTCAATAAGGCTTTTTCCAAAACCTGGTCGATGTGTTCCACAAAAACAAATTCCATCCGCCTGCGCACATTGCCGGGAATTTCTGCCAGATCCTTCTTGTTGTCCACGGGAAGAATGATTCTTTTTATACCGGCACGGTGGGCGGCAAGAACTTTCTCTTTAACGCCCCCGACAGGAAGTACCCGGCCTCTTAAAGTAATCTCACCGGTCATGGCCACCTGGTGATCAACCTGTATACGGGTCAGTGCTGAAATCATGGCCGCAGCCATGGTTATTCCTGCAGAAGGTCCATCTTTGGGTATAGCTCCTTCAGGGACATGAATATGAATGTCATATTCATTATGAAAATTTTCGTCAATACCCAGGGCTTCGACCCTGGAACGAATAAAGCTCAAAGCAGCATGGGCCGATTCCTGCATAATATCTCCCAGTTTACCGGTCAGGATAAGTTTGCCTTTGCCCTTCATTAAAGTTACTTCAATGGCCAGCAGATCCCCTCCCGACTCTGTCCAGGCCACACCCATGGCCACACCGATCTCATTTTCCGTTTCGGCCAGTCCGTAGCGAAAGCGAGGGGGGCCAAGGTATTTATGCAAATTACTGCGGCTTATGGTAACACGGTAACCGTTGTTTTTGACAACTTCCCGGGCTGTTTTCCGGCATATATTGGCAATCTCTCTTTCCAGGTTCCGCACACCGGCTTCTCTGGTATATTCCCTGACAATATGGCGGATCGTCCCTTCGGAAATACGCAAGTTTTTTTCGGAAAGCCCGTTTTCCTGTAACTGCTTGTTGATAAGATGCCTTTGGGCGATCTTGACCTTTTCTTCTTCCGTATACCCCGGTAAATAGATGGCCTCCATACGGTCCAAAAGGGGCTGCGGTATGGTGAAACGGTTATTGGCCGTGGTAATAAACATTACCTGGGACAGATCAAAAGGGACTTCGATATAATGATCGCTGAAGGAATTGTTCTGCTCCGGATCCAGGACCTCCAGGAGAGCAGAAGAAGGATCGCCCCGGAAATCGGTAGACATTTTATCCACTTCGTCGAGCAGAAAAACAGGATTACGGGATTTGGCCTGGCGAATACCCTGGATAATCCTGCCGGGAAGCGCTCCCACGTAAGTCCGGCGATGACCTCGTATTTCGGCCTCGTCCCTGACACCTCCCAGGGAAATACGCACAAACTTTCTCTCCAGGGCCCTGGCAATGGAACGCGCCAGTGAAGTCTTTCCTACACCGGGCGGGCCTATCAGGCAGAGAATGGGCCCCTTTATTTTTTGAGTCAGGCTACGCACGGCCAGGTATTCAATAATCCGTTCTTTAACTTTCTCCAGGCCGTAGTGGTCTTCATCCAGAATTTTTTCCACGATCTTGAGATCGAGGCGGTCTTCAGTCTGAACAGACCAGGGAAGCTCCAGCATCCAGTCCAGATATGTCCTGATTACAACGGCTTCCGCTGCGGCTGAAGGCATTTTTTCCAGGCGCTCGATTTCCTTGATAACTTTCTTCTCTACTTCCTCCGGCAGATCAACGTCCTTCATTTTATCCCGGTACTCCTCCGCTTCCGCGGTTCGTTCGTCTCTCTCCCCCAGTTCCTTTTGAATGGCCTTCATCTGTTCCCTCAGATAGTACTCTTTCTGGGTTTTTTCCATCTGCTTACGTACACGTAAGTTTATCTTTCTCTCCAGCTCCAGGATCTCCATCTCGTGGCCTAAGATTTCGGCCAGTATCTCCAACCTGTCTTTGGGATCGACAGCTTCCAGAATGCTCTGCTTCTGGTCAATTTTTAACGATAAATGTGAAGTAATAATATCCGCCAGCCTACCCGGTTCTTCAATTTCCGAAACAGTGGAAAGGATTTCCAGGGGAATTTTTTTGCTTAATTTTATATATTGTTCAAATTGTACAAGAACGCTGCGCATCAGCGCTTCCGTTTCAGCAGTTTTTATTTCACTTTCCTCCAATTCTTCTGCCATTACTTTAAAGTAAGGTTGACTGTGTAGAAAATCCTTGATCCGTACACGGTTCAACCCTTCCACCAGGACACGAATAGTTCCTCCCGGAAGCTTTAACATCTGCTTAATGTTAACTATTGTTCCCAGGAGGTAGAGATCGCCGGTTTCCGGTTCATCGATCTGTGCTTCTTTCTGGGCAACCAGCAAAATTAAATTTTCTTTTAACATGGCTTCATCCAGAGCCTTTTTGGAACATTCTCTTCCCACATCAAGGTGAAGAACCATGTTAGGAAAAACAATAACGCCACGTAAAGGCAGCAGTGGTAGTTCTTTGATACTCATTATCTCTCCTCCCCTTTCAATATGTGGGACCGGTAAATCTTTTTAAAAAAAATAACCTTGCCCCCTTTATTTCTATGCTGAAAGTTATTTTCCTCTTTTCTTAGCTTAACTTCCTCTTTTGGCATTAAAAGAAAGGGAACTGGCGGCATAAAGCTCGCTTTCCTGGCGGAATGACGGTTCCCATTGCTCTGTTTTTACCAGGGCCTTTTCTAAAATTTCGCTTATATGGGTCACAAGAATTATTTCAATATCATTCTTTGCTTTATAAATATGCTGCCAATTCTTATTTGGGATAAATATTTTCTTTGCGCCTGCCTCCCGGGCCGCATCAATTTTAGCCGATACACCACCCACAGGGCAGACAAAGCCCCTGATGGAAAGTTCCCCCGTCATGGCGATGGTATTATCAACGGGAATCCCCCTGAGAGCTGAATAAACAGCTGTGGCAATGCCCACTCCGGCCGAGGGCCCGTCGACAGGAACACCCCCGGGGAAATTAAGGTGGATATCGTAATTACGCATACTTTCTCCCAGGAGGCGGCCCAGGACAGTGAGAACATTCTCCACTGAACCCTTGGCTGTACCCTTGCGGCGGAGTGTCCGGCCCATGCCGCCCACCTCTTCTTCTTCCACGATTCCGGTAATGTTGAGCCGTCCCTCACCTTTTTCCACGGGAATTACCGAGGCTTCAATCTCCAGGATTGCTCCCAGATTGGAGCCGTAAACTGCCAGCCCGTTAACCAGGCCGACCTGGGGATATTCGGGAATCTTTTTCTCCGGCCTTGGTGACAGCCTGCTGTTATTAACAACCCATTCCATATCTTCAATTTCCAGGGTATTTCTCCCTTCACCCTGGGCAATGCCTACGGCCAGCTGGACCATGTTTACAGCATCCCTGCCGTTAATGGCAAAGGTAGTTATTACTTTTAAAGCTTCGGGGGTCAGACTAAAACCCACCCTCCGTGTGGCATTAAGGGCAATCTTTCCGATCTCCTCCGGTGAAAGAACACGGAAGAAAATCTCCATGCAGCGGGAACGCACTGCCGGCGGAAGTTCCTCTGCCTGGCGTGTTGTAGCTCCTATGAGGCGGAAATCCGCCGGTAAACCGTTCTGAAAAATTTCATGGATATGCCGGGGTATATTTCGCTCTTCGCTGTTATAATAAGCGCTTTCCAGAAAAACCTTACGATCTTCTAAAACTTTGAGCAGTTTATTGATTTGGATAGGATGCAGCTCACCGATTTCGTCGATAAAAAGTATACCGCCATGAGCCTTGGTTACCGCTCCCGGTTTTGGCTGGGGTATTCCCGCCATGCCCAGGGGCCCGGCTCCCTGATAAATAGGATCGTGAACAGTACCCATCAAGGGATCAGCGATACCCCTTTCGTCAAAGCGCAGAGTGGTAGCATCAACCTCCACAAATTTAGCATCTTTAGTAAAAGGGGAAAGGTCATTTTTTTTGGCCTCTTCCAGAACCAGCCGTGCCGCTGCAGTTTTTCCAATTCCGGGAGGACCGTAAAGCAAGACATGCTGGGGGTTTGGGCCACAAAGAGCTGCGCGTAAAGCCTTAAGCCCCTCATCCTGGCCGATGATTTCATCGAAAGAGGAAGGACGAACTTTTTCAGAAAGAGGTTCTGTAAGGGAAAGGGAGCGCAGGCGGTGGAGCTCTTCCATTTCCTTGGATGATTCCCTGTCTATGGCCACCTTGCTCCCCCTTTGATTGCGCAAAAGGTTCCAAAAGTAAAGGCCTATTACAACAGCAAAAAACAGTTGGATTATGCCAACCATGCCAGCCCAACCGTACAATGTCCCAACCTCCTTCTCAGATTTATAGTTACAAGTCGCTTAATCTATTATTTCCTGAGAAGGAGACAAATAACCATATAGAAAAAATTGTAAAGGGTGGCCGCCCGAAGGGGCCACCCCGCAAAATTAAGAGGCGGATACTTCCTTCTTATGTCTCTTTCCGGAAGTTAACAGCTTCGGTTTCTCCTCTTTTTTTACTACCCCGGGAGTAACAATACATTTATCCACATCGTCCCTGGAAGGAATTTCATACATGATGTCCAGCAGAAATCCTTCCATAATACTGCGCAAACCCCGGGCTCCTGTCTTATGCTGGATAGCATCATCAGCGATAGCCTCCAGGGAGCCATCTTTGAATTCAAGCTGGACACCATCCAGCTCAAACATTTTCTGGTACTGCTTTACCAGGGCGTTAACCGGCTCCGTTAAAATCCTGACGAGGGCATCACGGTCCAGGGAATCAAGTACAGCTATCACCTGGAGCCGCCCGACACATTCCGGAATCAGTCCGAACTTGATCAAATCCTCGGGATGTACCTGGCGAAGCACGTCGCCTATTTGCAAGTCAACTTTGGGCCTGACATCAGCTCCGAAGCCCATTCCGCCTCCACCGGTACGCTTCATGATAATTTTTTCCAAGCCGTCAAAAGCTCCACCACAAATAAAAAGAATATCCGTTGTATCTATCTGCATAAATTCCTGGTGGGGATGCTTGCGTCCCCCCTGTGGAGGTACGCTGGCGATGGTACCCTCCAGTATTTTTAACAGGGCCTGCTGCACTCCTTCACCGGAAACATCCCTGGTAATGGAGGGGTTTTCACTTTTGCGGGCAATTTTATCAAATTCGTCGATATAAACGATCCCTTTTTCAGCTTTTTCCAGATCGTAGTCAGCTGCCTGGATCAGCTTCAGAAGAATGTTCTCCACATCCTCGCCAACATAGCCTGCCTCCGTCAGCGATGTGGCATCGGCAATGGCAAAGGGAACATTTAACAGGCGCGCCATGGTTTGAGCCAGAAGCGTTTTCCCCACCCCTGTGGGTCCGATGAGAATGATATTGCTTTTTTGGAGTTCCACATCATCCATTTTCTGGCTGGCGTTGACTCTCTTGTAATGGTTATAAACGGCTACGGAGAGGACCTTTTTAGCATCTTCCTGGCCAATAACATATTTATTTAAAACCTCGTGTATTTCTGCCGGCTTGGGCAAATCGACCAGATTTAACTCCAGATCATCTCCTATTTCCTCTTCAATAATCTCGTTACAGAGCTCGATGCACTCATCACAGATATAAACACCCGGACCGGCGACCAGTTTGCGCACCTGCTCCTGGTTTTTACCGCAAAAGGAACATTTGAGCTGTCCTTTTTCATCGCTGAATTTAAACATCGCTTTTATTTCACCTCTTCGCTAGTTCCCTTTTCTCCAGTATAGCATCTATCAGGCCATATTCCAAGGCCATTTCCGCTGACATGAAGAAATCCCGGTCTGTATCATTGGCAATACGCTCTACCGGCTGCCCTGTGTGGGAGGCCAGGATCTTATTAAGAGTCTCCCTGATACGTAAAATCTCCCTGGCATGAATCTCGATATCCACGGCCTGCCCCTGGGCGCCACCCAGCGGCTGGTGAACCATGATCCGGGAGTTGGGTAATGCAAAGCGCTTACCCTTGGCTCCGGCTGATAAAAGTACCGCCCCCAGGCTGGCGGCAAGTCCGACGCAGATTGTGGAAACATCCGGTTTAATATACTGCATGGTATCATAAATAGCCATGCCGGAATAAACTTCACCTCCGGGTGAGTTTATATAAATGTTTATATCCTTATCGGGGTCTTCCGATTCCAGGAAGAGCAGCTGGGCAATAACCAGGTTGGCAACAATATCATTTACAGGGCTGCCGATAAAAATAATCCTATCCTTTAAAAGGCGGGAGTAGATATCATAGGCCCTTTCTCCACGACTTGTTTGTTCCACTACCATGGGAACAAGCTGCATTAAAGTTTTATCTTCTTTCATATTATTCATCCTCCCTACGTTAATCCTCTCCAGTAGAGGATCTATTTTTTAATTTTCTTCTTCCTCAACCTCAACAATATTAGCATTCTCCACAAGTAAATCTATAACCTTGCGATAACGCATTTCATGTGCCATAATATCAAGCCGTCCCTGCCTGGCAAACTGTTCTTTCACCTGGGCAAGATCTACACCCTCCTGGTTCCGGACAATTTCCTTAATTCTCTCCTCGATTTCTTCCGGCGAGACGTCAATTGCTTCTTTCTTGATAATGGCATCCAGTACCAGGTTTGCCTTGGCACGCTTTAAAGCCTCTTCCCGGCGTTCCTCTCTTAATTTTTCCAGACCCCCTTCTACCAGGCGCCCGTACTGTTCCAGGGAAAGGCCCTGCATGCGCAGGTAATATTCAAACTCACCAAAGATATTATCCAGTTCCCTTTCCACCAGAACATCAGGAACATCTACTTTGGATTCTTCCGCAACTTTTTCCACAATCTCGCTTTCCAGGGACATCTTTTCCCTGTTTCGCAGGCTCTCTTTTAGCTTATTCTCCACATCGGCCCTGAATTCCTCTAAAGTGGAAAATTCTTCCGTAAGTTCCTGGACGAAAGCATCATTTAGTTCAGGCAGCTGGGGCCTTTTAATTTCCTTAACCAAAACAGTAAAAACAGCTTCTTTCCCGGCCAATGCCTCCTTGGTGTAATCTTCGGGAAAAGCGGCCTTTACTTCCCTTTGCTCATCTTTACGGGCGCCCAATAACTGCTCTTCGAAACCCTTAATAAAAGTACCCGATCCAATCTCCAGAGAATAATTTTCGGCTTTGCCTCCTTCGAAAGGCTCGCCGTCAATGACTCCCTCAAAATCGATCACCGCCAGGTCCTTTTCCTGCAATTCCCCGTCATCGACTGTAACCAGCCGGCCATGCTGTTCTCTCAGGGAACTCAAATACCTATCCACATCTTCAGGAGTTACTTCTTTTTTTACCTGTTTTACAGTAACTCCCCTGTACTCACCCAGTTCCACTTCAGGCTTGACATCTACAGTAATCTTAAAAATAAGGGATTTATCTTTCTCCATCTGCACAAGCTCCATCTCGGGCTTGTTAATGGGCCCCAGCTGGCAATCTTTGACAGCTTTACTGTAAGCCGGGTCCACCAGTATCTCCAGCGCTTCGTTATAAAAAATTTCCGGTCCATAACGGGATTCCAGTACCTTTCTGGGAATCTTACCCTTACGAAAACCCGGAACGCTGAGTGTTTTAACCATTTTTCGGTAAGCCTTATCCAGAGCCTCATTGACCTCCTCGCTGGGGACCTCGATCTCCAGACAGACTTTATTGTTGTCTATTTTCTCCCACTTGTACACTTATTATGCTAACCTCCTTTTATTTAACAGGACATTGAAGTACCTCGAAGATATATATATTAAAAAGAATTCCGGCCGGGCAGGCCGCTTTCCTTTGATACCTGTTTTAAACCATAGTATTTATTTATCATAGTAAGCCCATAATTTCAAGTCCTCGAAAAAAAGACGCCGTTTAGGCGATTACTTGGAAAATAATATTTTAACTGCATCCCCATTTTAACATAACAAGATGTGGCTGACAATAAAAAAACACCTTTTGGTATGAAAAATAGCGCATCGTTTGCCGGCGGCGCAGTTCCGGCAGGATTTTCCTCTCTCCGCAAAGAATATTTATAAGAATAGCTTTGAGGAAAGGATGCTCCGCCATGATCGATTTTATCACAAAAACGTTATCCACTACCATTCTGGATCCCCGGCAAGGCTTTTCCCCCAAAACCATAGAAACAGAGGTCCGCTATGATCCCCTAACGGGAGAAAGCGGGAGACTGGCCCATTTCGGCATGATTAAACCGCAAAAAGAAGATTTCTCTTCCTGGGATACTCCGGAAAACCGCAGCCGCTGTCCTTTTTGTTCTCCAAACATCGACACGGTAACACCAAGATTTCCCCCGGAGCTGCTCCCCGGAGGGCATCTGCACAGGGGCAAAACAAGGGTTATTCCCAATATTGCCCCCTATGATCAGTACAGCGCCCTGACAATCATAAGCCCGGAGCACATCGTGCCATTGGAAAAATTGACCATACCGGTTCTAAAAGAAGCTTTTACGGCAGGACTTGAATTTTTCCACCTTGTAGCGGAAAAGGACCAGGAGTTCCCCTACCATACCATCGCCTGGAACTATATGCCTCCCTCCGGTGGAGGGCTGGTTCACCCCCATCAACAGGTTATTATCAGCGATTCTCCCGGCAACCTTTACCGTAAAACCATGGAGAAAAGTAGGGATTATTACCGGCGTTACGGTAAAAACTACTGGAAGGAACTCTGCAGTACAGAGAAAAACCGGGAGGAAAGATTTATTGGAGAACTGGACGGCAGCTGCTGGCTGACCTCTTTTGTTCCCCTGGGTGTCCTGGGAGAATTTTGGGGTATTTTCCCGGAAATAAACACCATTTTTGACTTCGACGAAACAACACTTGAAGAACTGGCTAACGGGCTGGAGCGCCTGTTTCAGTATTTTATTTCGGCCGGAATTTACAGCTTTAACATGGGCCTGTTTTTTGCACCAGCAGGTGAAGCGGAGGAATATCTCTCCCTCCATGCCCGTATTATACCGCGGACATTCCTGAATCTGCTGCAAAAACCTTCCGATATCAACGCTCTCCAGCTTGTCTTACAGGAACCCTTTACAGTAATCAGCCCGGAAGCACAATGTGCGGAGCTTAAAGCTTTCTGGTAAAAATAGGAGGCACATGGCGCTTATGTTCACTGCCCTGTCGCATTGACTCGATTTTTGTCTCCAGGGAAGCATCAATTCTTTCTCCCTTTAGATAGCGATCCAGCTCCCGATAAGTAAAGCCCATCTCATCTTCATCAGTCTGTCCTTCCCACAGCCCGGCTGTGGGTTTTTTATCTATTATTTCAGCGGGTATCTCCAGGTAAACGGCAAGCTCCCGGACTTCTTCCTTCAGCAGATCGCCTATGGGCTCAAAGTCAACCCCGGCATCACCGTACTTGGAAAAATAACCGATACTGATCTCGCTTTTGTTCCCGGTCCCTATAACCCGGTAAGAATCCAGGGCTGCATAATAATAAAGGACGTTCATACGCAGGCGGGGTTTAATATTGGCTCTGGCCAGGTTTCTTCCGCCTTCATCTCTTTTTTTGCCTTCCAGGGCCAGCAGCATCTCGTCAAAGACACGATCCAGGTTAATAATTCCAGAGGGAATGGCAAATTTATTTGCTACCAGTTCAGCATGCTCCCGGTCTATCTCCCGGCTGTGGCACGGCATAATAAGCCCCAGGCAGTCGTCAGCAAAGGCCCTTTTACACAACACCGCCACTACCGCAGAATCAATGCCCCCGCTCAGCCCAAACACAGCCCCTCTGCCTCCCGAAGAAAACACCTTTTCCCGTAACCAGCTGACTATGTCCCGGCACAGTTCCGTCATCTCCATATTAGTAACCCCCTTTGATTATGGTCCTCTTAACTGCGGTCAAAAACCACTTACTGTAATTGTGCTTCAATTCCTTTGGACCTTCAGCTCCGTCATAAAACCAGAACCGCCTCTTTAGCTTAGCCCCAGAAATGCCCTGATTTTATCCCTGTTACCCCGGACAAGGAATAAGCGAACAATATAGGGCAGGTGCTTTTTACGACCGATACCAAAGTAAAACGGGATGCACTTCAGAAAAACTTCCATATAATCTACGGCTGCTGAAACCAGGTCTTCCGCCGCCTCTTCCTCGGTGTCCCCTTTTCCCCAGACATCAAGTTCGGGCACATAAACCATCCAGATACCGAATTTATGCTCCTTTTCCCATTCAACCCGGCAGGAAAAGTCCTGAAGCAGCATCTCCGCCATTCTTTCCCCTAAAACCCAGGACTGCAGTTCAGACTGCTCGTCCTTAATTAGAAAAAAACGCAGCATCTTATTGGATTCCTTGATAACTTCAGCCAGGTCTTTCGCTGCCTCGCCCAGAGCCAGTAATTGCATTTCATCAACCACCATTTTTAAGCTAATAATACCACAGATTTTTCCTTCAGAAAACGATTATTTCCGCGGTTTATTTTTTAGGATTTTCTCTTTTTTATTATTGACATCTCCCGCCGCAACTGCTAAAATGAGTCAACGTCAAAATGATCCTTTAAACCAGTCCGGAGAGGCTGGAAAGGAGTTAACAGGTTACTTGATGCATTAAAGGTGGCTTTTAACCTCCTGAGCCGTTTCCGGCTGTGGGGGTTTTTTTATGCCGCCATGGGTTTGGAGCAAGGTTGTGCTCCGATAATACAAAGGAGGTAAATGCATGGAAGCCAGACTTGTTTTGGAAGACGGCTCTCTGTTCAGGGGCAGTTCCCGTGGAACCAGGGGCGAAGCCTGGGGTGAAGTTGTTTTTAATACCAGCATGACAGGTTACCAGGAAATTTTAACGGATCCTTCATATTGCGGCCATATCCTTACCATGACTTTTCCCCTTATCGGTAATTACGGTATCAACCGGGAAGATTTCGAATCCAGACGCCCCTTTTTAAGGGGTTTTATTGCCCGCGAATTTTGCTCGACCCCCAGCAACTGGCGCTCCGTAATGACTGTGGAAGAATACCTTAAAGAAAACAACATTGTCGCTATGGATGATCTCGATACCAGGGCCATAACGAGGCGGATCAGGGAAAAAGGCAGTATGCGGGGGGTTATTACCACGGAAGATACACCCTACGAATCCCTCCTGGAAAAATTAAAGCATATCCCCCATATATCGGAAATGAACTTTATTCCCGAGGTGACCACCCCGGAAATGTACACCTGGGAAAACAACGGCCCTCATATTGTTATTGTGGACCTGGGCCTCAAGCTTTCCATCGGGCGCTCCCTGCATAACACCGGCTGCCGTGTCACCGTGGTGCCGGCTTCATTTTCCGCCCAGGATATTATGGAACTAAAACCGGATGGAGTGGCGTTCTCCAACGGACCGGGAGATCCCCAGATGGCCACTGGGGCCATAAAAACAGTCCAGGAACTGGCCGGCAAAGTACCCTTGCTGGGGATATGCCTGGGCCACCAGATCATTGCCCTGGCGCTGGGAGGCAGGACCTACAAGCTTAAATTCGGCCACCGGGGAGCGAACCATCCTGTAAAAGATCTTATGAGGGACAAGGTTTACATTACCTCCCAGAACCACGGTTTTGCCGTTGATGAGGAGAGCCTGCCCAAAGGTCTCACTGTAGCTCAGCGCAACCTCAATGACAATACGGTGGAAGGGCTGCAGGAGAAAAAATTAAAAATTGTTTCCGCGCAGTACCATCCCGAAGCATTCCCCGGCCCTACAGATTCTCACTATCTTTTCGACCTCTACCTGGAATACATGAAGGTTTCCTAAGTTTAAAGCATTCTACAGGAGGTGCCCAACAATGCCGAGAGACCCGATGATCAAAAAAGTGATGGTGATAGGTTCCGGCCCCATTATTATCGGCCAGGCCGCCGAATTTGACTACGCCGGTTCCCAGGCCTGCCGCGCCCTCAGGGAGGAAGGCGTGGAGGTAGTCCTCGTTAACAGCAACCCGGCCACAATTATGACCGATACAAATATGGCCGATCGCGTGTACCTGGAGCCGTTGACTACAGATTTCGTAACCCGCATCCTGGAAAGGGAGAGGCCCGATGGGCTCTTACCCACCCTGGGAGGACAGGTCGGCTTGAATATTGCCAAAGAAATCGCCTACCAGGGAGTCCTGGATCGCCTGGGTGTCCGGCTTCTGGGAACGCCTCTGGACACCATAGAAAAGGCCGAAGACCGGGAAAGATTCAAGCAGATGCTGCAGGACATCCATGAACCTGTGCCGCCCAGCGGAATCGTCTCCACCATAGAAGATTCCTTAAAGCTTGCTGAAGAGATCGGTTACCCGGTAATCGTCAGGCCTGCCTATACCCTGGGGGGAACCGGCGGAGGCATCGTCAAAGATGCCGATGAGCTCCAGGATGTTGCCCGTCGCGGGTTAAAATACAGCCTTATTCACCAGCTCCTTATTGAAAAGAGCGTAGCCGGGTGGAAGGAAATAGAATTTGAGGTTATGCGGGACCACGCCGATAATTGTATTATGATCTGCAGCATGGAAAATATAGACCCCATGGGAATCCATACCGGGGACAGCATCGTTGTGGCCCCGGCCCTTACCCTCACCGACCAGGAGTACCAGATGCTGCGCAGCGCCTCTTTAAAAATTATCCGCGCCCTGGGCATCGAAGGGGGCTGTAACATACAATTTGCCCTGGATGTCTCCAGTTTTGACTATTACGTCATTGAAGTCAACCCCAGGGTAAGCCGCTCCAGTGCCTTAGCTTCCAAGGCTACCGGCTATCCCATTGCCAAGGTAGCCAGTAAAATCGCTATCGGGCTCAGGCTGGATGAAATCAAAAACGCGGTAACAGGTAAAACGTGGTCCTGCTTTGAGCCCTCCATAGATTATTGTGTGGTAAAATACCCACGCTGGCCTTTTGACAAATTTGCCACTGCCGACCGCAAGCTGGGGACACAAATGAAAGCCACCGGTGAAGTGATGGCCCTGGGGCGTTCCCTCCAGGAATCCCTCCTCAAAGCCGTCCGTTCCCTGGAAATAGGTATCCTCCACCTCGATTTGCCGGAACTGAAGCAGGTGTCTCTCGATGCGCTGAGAACGGAACTTTCTTCCCCCACGGATCGCCGCCTCTTTGCCGTGGCCGAGGCCATGCGCAGGGGCCTTTCCATCACGGAGATCCACTACCTCTCCCAAATCGATCTCTTCTTCCTGCACAAAATAGAGCAGATCATCCAGCTGGAAGAAGAATTAAAGGCACAAGGCAGAGAGGGCCTGAGCCGGGAACTGCTCTCCTCCGCCAAGTATTACGGTTTCTGCGATTACACCATCGGCCAGTTAACCGGAACCGGGGAAGAAGAAATACGTTCCCTGCGCCAGGAGTATGGTATAAAACCGGTCTATAAAATGGTCGATACCTGTGCGGCAGAGTTTGATGCGGAAACTCCCTATTATTACTCCACCTATGACCAGGAAAATGAAGTCCGGCCTTCCCTCAACAAAAAAATAGTGGTCCTGGGATCAGGGCCTATCCGCATCGGCCAGGGCATTGAATTCGACTATTGTTCCGTCCACGCCTCCTGGGCCCTGAAGGAAGAAGGGGTCGAATCCATTATCATCAACAATAACCCGGAAACGGTCAGTACGGATTTTGATACTTCAGACCGCCTTTATTTCGAGCCCCTGATCCAGGAAGATGTCCTTAATGTACTGGAAATGGAACAGCCGCAGGGAGTGGTAGTGCAATTCGGCGGCCAGACAGCCATTAACCTGGCTGAACCCCTGGCCCGGGCGGGAATTAAGATTATCGGTACCACCGTGGAAGATATCGATACCGCCGAAGACCGCCACCGTTTTGACGACCTCCTGGAGGAACTTAACATTCCACGTCCCCCCGGTGGTACGGCTGTTACAGTAGAGCAGGCCGAAAAGATCGCGCAGAGAATAGGCTACCCCGTCCTGGTGCGGCCCTCGTACGTGTTGGGCGGGCGTGCGATGGAAATAGTATATGACAACAAGGACCTGCGGGAGTATATGGCCACGGCTGTTAAAGTCTCTCCCAACCACCCCGTGCTTATCGACAAATACCTGAAGGGCGTGGAGCTGGAAGCCGACGCCATCGCAGATGGCCGGAAATGCCTTATTCCCGGCATCATGGAACATATCGAAAAAGCCGGAGTTCACTCCGGTGACAGTATCGCCGTTTACCCCCCGGTAAATGTTTCTCCCGAACTGCAGGAGAAGCTTGTTTCCTATACTACCAGGCTGTCCCGGGCGCTTAACATCAAAGGAAGCATTAACATACAATATGTCTACCATGAAAATGTTCTCTATGTCCTGGAGGTTAATCCCCGTTCCAGCCGGACGGTCCCCTTTCTAAGCAAAGTAACGGATATTCCCATGATAAACCTGGCCACCAAAATCGCCCTGGGTAAAACCCTGCATGATCTGGGATACCGGGAAGGCCTTCTCCACCCGCCGCCTTTTGTAAGTATTAAGGCACCCGTCTTCTCCTTTTCCAAGCTTTACCAGCTAGAAACTTCCCTGGGACCGGAAATGAAGTCCACGGGCGAGGTCATGGGTATTAACAGGCATCTTCCCAGGGCCCTTTACAAAGCCCTGGCCGCCTCGGGTTTTAACCTGCCGCCCCACGGCAACGTGCTGGTTACTATTGCCGATAAAGATAAAAAAGAAGCCCTTCCCTTAATGCAAACGCTCTTTAAGATGGGATTCACAATTCATGCCACCATGGGAACAGCCCTGTTCCTGGAAGAAGCCGGTTTAAAAGTGGAACGCATCAATAAGATCCGGGAAGGTTCTCCCCATGTTGTGGATCTTATTCACTCCGGTACAGTTGACCTGGTCATCAATACCTTAACCAAGGGGAAAATGCCTAAAACGGACGGCTTCCGTATCCGCCGGGCCGCAGTTGAACATAATATTCCCTGTTTTACTTCCCTGGACACGGCCCTGGCCGCGGGAGAAATACTGGAGGAGCTAAGTCTGGGGGAAGACCCCGGGGTGTTTTCCCTGCAGGAATATTTAGCCTTGGGAGGATCTTGTTCATGGAAAACGTCGTCATAACTTCTGCAGTCCGCACTCCCATCGGAAGCTTTGGGGGTGTCTTTCGCCATGTTATGCCCCATAGACTTGCTGCCATTACCATTAAAGAAGCAGTCAAGAGGTCTTCCCTGGAACCTGAGCAGGTACAGGAAGTTATCCTTGGAAACGCTATCATGCGAACGGATGAAGCCAACGTGGCCCGGGTGGCTGCGCTCAAAGCCGGTATTCCCGTAGAAGTTCCCGCCTTTACAGTGCAGCGGCAGTGCAGCTCGGGAATGCAGGCCGTTGTAAGCGCCATGCAGGAAATACTGCTGGGCGACAGCGAGATCGTTGTGGCCGGCGGCGTAGAAAGCATGAGCACAGCACCCTTTGTCCTGAAGACAGTCCGCTGGGGACACCGCCTGCAGCACGGGGAGATGACCGATTCCCTCTGGGAAATCCTGCATGACCCGAACTATAATATTATGATGGGCATGACAGCGGAAAACCTGGCGGATAAATACAGCATCAGCAGGGAGGAGCAGGATAAAATAGCCTGCCGCAGCCATAAAAATGCCTCCCTGGCCATAAAAGAAGGTTACTTTAAGAGCCAGATTGTGCCGGTAGGAGAGGGCAAAACAAAAGGGGGCAAAATAGACACCGATGAGCACCCCAGGCCCGATATCAGCATAGAAGCCCTGGCCAAGCTGCCCCCCGTTTTTAAAAAAGGCGGAACGGTTACGGCGGGAAATTCTTCCGGCATAAATGACGGCGCCGCCGCTATGGTTTTAATGAAGGAAGCGAGAGCAAATCAACTGGGAATTAAACCCCTGGCGCGTATTATCTCTTACGCCTGGGCCGGTGTGGAACCCTGGTTAATGGGTTACGGGCCTGTTCCGGCCACCAAAAAACTCCTGAAAAAAGTAAACATCTCTTTGCAGGATATCCAGCTTATCGAATTAAACGAAGCTTTTGCCGCCCAGTACCTGACCTGTGAAAAACTGCTGGGGCTTAACCGGGAGATTGTCAACGTCAACGGCAGCGGTATCGGGTTGGGCCACCCCGGTGGTTGCACTGGGGCCAGGATGATTGTAACGCTTGTTCACGAGCTTAGAAGGAGAAATTTAAAACTGGGTCTGGCCTCTTTATGCGTGGCCGGGGGTATGGGCATGTCCATGCTCATCGAAGCCTGCTAAGGACGAAAAGGACTGGCAACCCCGGTATTCCGGCAGATCTCTTCCCACTGGCGTTCCACGTTTTCCTGCACTAAGCCCACCTGTGACTGATCCAGGGAGGAAAACCGCTTCTGCGGCTTTAGATATTCATATACGGGCAGGTACTCCTCCGGCAGGAAATTCAGCTTGTAATGCACCCCGCCTTCAACCTCCCAGAGGGGGAAAAGGCGGGTTAACACTGCCAGGCGGGAAAGTTCCACCGTTTTATCGATAGGACTGCCCCAACCCTGCGGGCAGGGAGTTAAAATGTGTAAGAAACGGAAGCCTTTTATTCCCAGGGCCCGCTTCACCTTGGAGATTAAATCTCCGGGGAAAGCTATTGTTGCCGTGGCGGCATAAGGAACCTGGTGAGCATTGATAATTTTCATAATATCCTTTTTAGGATTGATTTTTACTTTGGGAGCGGGTGTGGTCGTGGAATAAGACCCGTAAGGGCTGGCAGAACTTTTCTGCATGCCCGTGTTCATATATGCTTCATTATCATAGCAGACAAAAATAATATCCTCGTTGCGCTCGGCAGCACCGGAAAGCCCCTGCAGGCCGATATCAAAGGTGCCGCCGTCCCCGGCCAGAATAATTACCTGGGTATGAGTATCCCCTACGGCCTCCAGCCCTTTTTTTATGCCTCCACCTGTGGCTGCGGCTGACGGGAAGGGGCAGTGCATGACCACCGTTTCCAGGGTACGTAAAGGAACCACTCCGGAGATAATACTCCAGCAAGAGGCCGGAATAACTATAACCGCCCTGGAGGCAGTTGCCTTTATAATATGACGCACTGCTATGGCCGGACCACACCCGGGACAGGCATTATGCCCGCTAAACATAAACTCCTCCTGGGAAAAGCTGCCCACCAAAGTATTGATCATTACAGATCCACCCCCCAGATAATCTTTCCCCTGCTGCCAGATTTTCCGGCTAGTGCCTGCAGGCCTTTATTTAACAGCTCCGGCGTCAAATCCACTCCCCCGGCCAGGTTGAGTTCATAGATTTCCCCCCGGTAAAAAGTGCCCTGCAGCAGCGCGCGCAGCTCCTGGGCAAAAATTCCACCTGTTCCCGCGGAAACATTGCGATCGATAACCACTATTCTTTTTAAGCCTGGCCGGCTCAGCAGCGATGCAATTTCATCCCCCGGAAGGGGACGGAAAAGTCTGAGGCGCAGAAGCCCCAGTTTTTCTTTACCACCGTTTAAAGAATAGAGGGTGCTTTTTACTGTCTGTGCCAACGACCCGGCCGTAACAATTACCGTTTCGGCCTCCTCCAGGCCGGCAGCTTCCGCCAGTGGATAGCTTCGGCCGAAAATCTCCTGAAACTCTAAATCTATTTCCTTTACGACTCCGGGAACCTTGATCATGGATAAATGACGTTCCTGTAGAACGCGGGACAGGTAACGGGAATCCGTAACTGCCTGAATGGTCTGCGGCCTGGAAGGATGAAAGGCCCCCTGAGAGGGGGGAGAAGGCAAAAAGGCATCCACCTGCTCCTGGTTGGGAAGCTCCACCACCTCGTACGTATGGGAAAGAACAAACCCATCATAAACCACCATGCAGGGAATCCTCGTTTGCTCTACCAGGCGGAAAGAAAAAAGGACTGTATCCATTATTTCCTGCACATTTGCACAGTAAAATTGCACCCATCCCGTATCACGCTGGGAAAGGCTGTCCAGTTGATCCGGCTCCAGGCTCCAGGGAGCCCCCATGGCCCTGTTTACGTTAACAAGGACAATAGGCAGACGGGCCCCGGCGGCCCAGTGCAGCAGCTCATGCATATAAGCCAGGCCCTGGCAGGAGGTAGCAGTAAAGGTCCTGGCCCCCGCATAGGAAGCTCCGATCAGGTAGGACATGGCAGAGTACTCTGATTCCACGCTTACATACTCCCCGGGGAAAGTACCCCTGGCCCACATGTCGGCGATATTTTCCACCAGGGAGGTCTGGGGAGTAATGGGGTAGGCACAAACCACCTGAACCCGCGACAATTTTACGGCCAGAGCCGCAGCCTGGTTCCCATTCATAAGTTTACGCTCCACTGGAAGTCACCTCCTCCATGTGCAGGGCCCCCGCCGGGCACTCTTTGACGCATATCCCGCAGCCCTTGCAGTAATCAAGAAGAATCTCAAAGTCCTCCCTGCTGCCGGCAACGGCAAGGTCAGGGCAAAAAACCCAGCAAACCCCGCACTTATTACAAATACCACAGCTAAAACAGCGCCCTGCCTCTTCCTGCGCCGAACTAAACCGGCCCTGCCGCGGGAAAAGATAGGGATTTAAAGCATCTAATGCCACAGCCTCTTCTTTGCCGTTAAAGGGAGGAGCAATAACGGGAAGATCTTTACGCCCATTTTCCGGCCACAATACACCGGCAAGAGAAAGGGCCGCTTTCCGGCCGCTGAAGATGGCGGCAGCTACGGTGGCGGGCCCGCTCAGGGCATCACCGGCCGCCAATATGATATTTTCATTTTGGGAAATTCCTTCCGCCGAAAAAGAAAGGGACGTTAATTTAGGCAATCCGCTTTCCTGCCCGGCAGCAATGATGATCAAATCACACTCCAGGTCAAAATATGTGTCAGGAAGAACCTGCAGCGCTTCCCCCCGCCGGGAAGGGGCGGTACGGGCAGCACGCACTTTCTGTACTTTTTCTTCGCCCATGATTTCTGTTAATACCGTTTGGAAAACAAAATTTACCCCGGTCTCCCGGGCGGCATTTATCTCATCGGGATGTGCAGGCATTTCCTCCCGGGAACGGCGGTAAAACAGGGTTACTTCCCCTGCCCCCTGCAGCGTGGCTGCACAGGCCGCATCAACGGCAGCATTGCCGCCTCCTGCCACGATAACCCGTCCTGAAACTTTCCCCAGCCTGCCCAGGTGCATATCCCGTAAAAACTCCACTGCTCCGGTAACACCGGGCAGGCCATCCCCTGCTATCTTCAGCGGCCTGCTCTCCTGAGCGCCCACTGCCAGCAGGACAGCATCAAAGTTTTTCTCCAAGTCATGGAAACTAAGATCTTTGCCCACCTCCAGCCCTGTTTTGATCACAATACCTTCAGCCTGCAAAAGATCCAGCTCTTTTCTTAAAATATCCCGTGGAAGACGGTATTCCGGAATACCCGTAGCCAAAAGCCCTCCGGCCAGAGGCATTTTTTCCAAAACAGTTACCTCCGCACCCAGCACATTAAGATAATAGGCACAGCTCAATCCCGCGGGCCCGGAGCCTACCACGGCCACCTTCTTAGGCCCTGCTGCCCGGTTTTTCCCCGGCTTGTCCCTGTCAGCAGCAGCTTTAGTAAGCCCGTAACTTTTGTGGCGCCAGAGACCGACAGCTTTCTCCACTTCACTGATGGCCACGGCATCGTCCAGGGAACTCCTGCTGCATTTTTCCTGGCAGAACCGGTAACAGGTATAGCCTGTAATAGCCGGAAAAGGGTTGTACTCCTTCATAATATGCCAGGCTCCCTCCCAGTCCCCTTCCCTGGCCTTGTTCATCCAGCGGGGTATACCATTTTCAAGGGGGCACAACATCCGGCAGGGTGAAACTTTTTCCCGGCGCACGGGAGTTAAAAACCTCCAGAGCCCTGTTTTGTTCACCAAAGTAGGTACCGTTTCCAGGTATGCAGGGGGCTGAGAGTACTTGTTTTTACCGGAAGATGGCATCCTGTACGACCTCCTTAACCTCTTTATACCCCCTCCGGGCTCCTTCCAGATTTTCTCTTTCAAACTGGGGAATCTTTCCCTGCAAAGCTTCCTCCAGGACCTGCAGCGGAGCCAGCTGCAGGATCTTGACCAGGGCCCCCAGCATAACGCTGCTTACAAGGGGCATCCCGGAAGAAAGCAGGCCATAATCAGCAGCGATATGGGAAGCATCGACTAGATAAAGTTTTCTCCCCGCCGCAACTTCAGACCATACAGGCGAAATATCCTCTGAAGCGTTAACCAGAAGTATGCCCTCTTTTTTAAGTCCCTCCAGGATCACCTCCTTCGGAAGTGCGGCATCAAACACCACGACACAAAAAGGCTCGTAGATACGGCAGCGGGGCATAAGAAAAGACCTGCTGTAACGTAAAAAAGCCGCTACCGGAGCACCCCGTCGCTCTGCTCCAAAAAAAGGAAAGGCCTGGGGATAATAACCCCTTCGGAAGGCCACTTCCGCAGCCAGGGTGGCGGCCAGGACAGCGCCCTGTCCACCTCTGCCATGGATACGAATCTCCATCAGGTCTTCTGTATACATGAAATTCCTCCCCTTGTAAAAATAACTGCCTGGAACAACAATGCTCACGGGTCAAAATTACTGTTAAAACTGGAAAGGGCCAAAGCCTTTTTATGCAAACCCCCTAAATACTTTACAAATGCTCTCCCATTATAACATAGAAAGATAAGAAAAGTATTTGCCTTAAGAACCAGGGGAAACCATTATCTGGTTTAGAAGTAGAATTTTTTCAATAATACCTCTTAAAAGTAAAAAAATCAAGCACAAAAATGTGCACAAATTACCGCAAAACCTTTTAAATAAGAAATTTCAGGGCAATTTCTGCAGATTTTACCTTCTTCGCCCAGCCAGGCACTCCTCGCGCTTTTTAATTCCGAACCTGTTAACGAAAGCAGAGGCAACATTTCCGCCCATACGGGGGGAAACAGCGTACCAGTAAAGTGGGGCCATTTTCATCCATTATTGTGCCCCTCAGGGTCATGGACGTTAGTATTGTTTATGATATCTGTACCTCATAATATGGAATGGTAAAGTACAATGGCGTCAAAGGCGTATATTCATATCTTTGGGTCCTCAATCATTAATTTTTAAGCTTTCTTCCCCGGGCAGCTCTTCCAGTTCGGCAGCAATTTTTTCCCATTCCCCATACAACAGGCTCACACGATGACGTACCGCCTTAAATTCTTCCGTAATCTTGCGCGCTTCGTTAAAATTGTCGTATGTCCCGGGATCAGCCAGTTGTTCCTGCAAAAGCGAAATTTTTTCTTCCCCGGCGTGTATTTCTTCTTCTAACCCGGCAAGGCGCTTTTCCAGACGGCGTTTTTCGCGGCGCAGCGCCAGGAGTTTTTCCCGTTCTTCCTTTTCCATTTCCCGTTTTTCACGGCGGGATACCGTCTCGGGATCTTCCTTCCGGACGGCAGCTGTTTTTTCGCCTCCAGCAGCCCTGGCTTCCTCAAACTCATGGTAGGTTCCCCTGTATAAGCTTACCTGCCCCTCCCTGATTTCCAGGATTTTTGTAGTCGTACGTGCCATAAAATAGCGGTCATGGGAAACTACCAGCAGGGTTCCGGGATAACCGGCAAGAGTGGTTTCCAGTTCCTCTACCCCTTTAACGTCCAGGTGGTTGGTAGGTTCGTCCAGGATCAGAAAGTTCCCTTCGGAGAGGGCCACTTTGGCCAGGGCCAGCCTGCTTCTTTCCCCACCGCTTAAGTCCCCGACTTTTTTAAAAACTTCTTCTCCCCGGAACAGAAACCGGCTTAAATGCTTACGCGCCTCCGCCTCCATTAAACCCAGGTGTTCCATGACAGTATCCAGGGGAGTACTGTTTAGCTCCAGCCGTTTTTGCTCCTGGTCAAAATAGGCTATCCTGACACCGTGCCCGACCCTGATATGACCGGAACTCCGGGGTTCTTCCCCCGTAATAAGGCGTAACAGGGTGGTCTTACCCGCACCGTTGGGGCCCACCAGGGCCACCCGGTCCCCCCATTCAATTTCAAAAGTGGCTTCGGCAAAAAGCTTTGTCTCTCCGAAAGCCTTGGAGACCTTATCAAAGGAGAGCACCATCCTGCTGCTGCGACCGGCAAAGGTAAAATTAAGATCGATGTTTTTATCACTGCGGGGCAGGGAAAGCAGCTGCATTTTCCCGAGGCGTTTTTCCCGGCTGTGGGCCTGGCGTTTTGATCTCTCGTCGGCTGAAGCCGTCCTGATAAAATCGAGATCTTTTTTTACGGCTGCCTGCTGCTTGTTATAAGCTTTTTCCTCACTGGCTTTTTCCAGCTGCTGCTGTGCAGCATAGGCAGAGTAATTGCCGCGGCAGCATTTAAGCTCTCCTCTTTCCAGAGCGGCAATCCTGCTGACAACCCGGTCCAGGAAATAGCGGTCATGGGACACGACCAGGAGGGCGCCGGACCAGTTTCGCAGATAATTCTCCAGCCATTCCAGGGCCTCCAGATCCAGGTAGTTGGTGGGTTCATCGAGAAGAAGCAGCTCCGGTTCTTTAAGGATAAGGGCAGCCAGCTGCACCCTCGTTTTTTCCCCGCCGCTGAACTCCTCCACGCAGCGGACCAGATCCTCTTCTTTAAAACCCAATCCCCGGGCCACTGCCTTAAAGCGGCTTTCCAGGGTATACCCCCCCTTGTTTTCATAAAGCTGGGACAGGTGTCCGTACCTTTTCATCAGGGAGTCAAGAGCGGCGTGGTCCCCACCAGTTCCGGACAGGGACATTTCCTCTTCCAGGGCGGATAACTCCTCCTTAATGGAGAGAATGTCCCTGACAGTCTCCCTTAAATACTCCTGCAGGGTTGCCGTGGTTGAAAACACAGGTTTCTGTTCCAGGTAACCCAGGGAGGTCCCCCTGGATAAAAAAACCTGTCCCTCATCGGCTTCTTCCTCAGCCGTGATAATTTTCAAAATGGTGGTTTTACCGGCGCCATTAGGGCCTACCAGTCCTACCTTTTCTCCCTGGTGAATCTGAAGGGAAACCCCCGCCAGGACCCTGTTATCCCCGTAAGCCTTGTGGATATCGTTTAAACTTAATACGGCCATTTCCGCCTCCAGCCGAACAATTTATGCTTTAAATTTATTCCAATCTGCTTTATCTCCCTGAATTCTTATAGCCTCTACTTAATATAACAAATGTTTAGGACTCCTGCCAACTAGATAACAGAAACCAATACCCGGCCAAGAGACCCATATCCCATATATTCCGAAGGAGTTTAAAGGATAGCAAAAACGGGGTACCCGGTAACCATAAAGCCGGGTACC
>QZJM01000068.1 GCA_003605065.1 Dethiobacter sp.
GTGCCAAATAAAAACACCCCGCGTGGGGGTGAAAAATATTTATCCACTGCGCTTGAAGCCGCATGGATAAAGGCTTTATGACTTTCTGAAACTACTTTTGGTGGCAGGGAGGTGAAAAGTATGCAAATACACCCGTCTAATCTTAACTGGCGCGCTCCACTAACTCCCACCACCCGTAAAATTGAGCGGATAATTTGCCACCATCCGGCGGGCGGTACAATGCGTAGCAACCACAACTACCACAGGGACACCCTGGGGTGGAACGGGCTGGGGTATAATTACTGGATCGAGCCGAACGGCACAATCTACGAAGTACGCGGTCGCAACATAGGCGCTCACTCCGGCGCAAGTTGGAACGGAATTTCTTATGGCATCTGTTTCCAGGGAAATTTTGAAACCCAATTAATGACGGACGAGCAGCTTGCCTCCGGGATTTGGCTGTGCGCCAGGCTGTGCCGGATGGAGGGGCTTGGTGCGGGCGAGATTGTCGGGCATGGGAAGCGCTTTGGCGGGACCAGCAACACACTCTGTCCCGGCAAGAATTTCCGCATGGCTGAGCTGAGGACTGGCACGGAGGAAGCCTTGAAGCCCCAGCCTGCCGGGAGGACCCACACCGTCCGCCAAGGCGAAACGTACTGGAGCATCGGCCAATTATACGGCGCCGACATTGAGGCGGCTAACCCACAATTCCCGGCAAATGCCCTGCCCGTTGGCGCGGTAATCGCTATACCATTCGGGGACTATAAGAAAGAAGAACCCGCTCCCCTGCAAGCCGCTATTGATACCCTGACCCGCGAAGGCATTATTCGGTCACCGGAATATTGGCAGGCGAATAGCCTTACAGGGCGGTTCGTTAAAGGTGAGTTCGTGGCAAGTTTAATTCTGCGTATGGCAAAACGACTGGAGGGTGATAAAAGTGCATGAGGTTTTGATGTTTGCGACAGTTATACTGCCCATAGTTACCGCTGTGGTTGAAGCGGTTAAGAGGGGGCTTCACCTAAACACCCGGTACGCACCCCTGCTGTCCATTGTGCTGGGTGTAGTCATTGGTGCTTTGGCCTATCCGTTCACGGATTTCGGCTTAGTTGAAAGGTTATGGGCCGGAGCCTTGGCCGGGCTTGGCGCGATGGGGCTCTTTGACCTGGGGCAAAAAATGAAAGAGATTTAATGAGATGAAAGAAAAACGCCTGCGGAGCAATATGCCTTGCGGGCGATTTTCTTATTTATAGGGTTCGAATCCCACCGATTTTTCGCATATCGGTGGGAGGTAATGTTTATGACGCGAACACCGAAGGAAAAAATTATCCAGATGCGAAGCGAAGGCTTGAGCTATTCAAAAATTGCGGCGACACTCTGTATATCGGAAAACACGGTGAAATCCTTCTGCCGCAGGAACAACCTGGGGGGTATTGCCGCCGCAAGCCCTGACAGGCAGAACGGCGGTTTTTGCCGCCAGTGCAGGAAGGCTCTCTCCTCTTCACCGCAATCGAAAACGAAGCGTTTCTGCTCAGACCGCTGCCGTATGGCCTGGTGGAACGCACACCCTGAAGCAGTCAGCCGTAAAGCCATATACAAGCTGACTTGCGCTTTTTGCGGCAGGGAGTTTGAAAGCTATGGGAACAAGGGCCGTAAATACTGTTCTCGCACCTGTTACGGCAAGTCAAAGGTGGTGCGGCATGAGTAAAGAACTGGCGGTTATCCATTACAAAACGGCAATGGCGGTCTTTAAAAAGCTCTTTGACTGCCGTGCCGTTTCCGGGGAGGAACTGGCGGTGATTGAAACCATTATCGCCGGAAAATATGGGCTTTCTTCGTGCAGTATATTTCGCTAAACGCTTGATATTACGGGCGTTTAGAGCGAATATGTCATAAACGGAAGGGGGTCTTTTATGGAAAGGATCATCACAAAAATACCGCGATCAGCCCCGCCTCTTACCAACAGACTGAGGGTTGCCGCCTACGCGCGGGTATCCTCCGGAAAGGACGCGATGCTCCAGTCCCTTGCCGCCCAGGTCAGCTATTACAGCGGCCTGATCCAGCGGCGGCCTGATTGGGAATACGCCGGAGTCTATGCGGATGAAGCGCTGACGGGAACAAAGGACAGCCGCCCTGAGTTCCGGCGGATGCTCGCCGACTGCAGGGACGGCAAGGTTGACCTGATCATCACAAAATCAATTTCACGCTTTGCCAGGAATACCGTTACACTTCTTGAGACTGTGCGGGAACTGAAACTGCTCGGCGTGGACGTATATTTTGAGGAGCAGAACATCCACTCCATCAGTGGAGACGGGGAACTTATGTTGACCATCCTCGCGTCCTACGCACAGGAAGAAAGCCTTTCGGCAAGCGAAAACTGCAAGTGGCGGATTCGCAAGCGGTTTGAAAAAGGGGAACTGGCCAGCCTGCGGTTTATGTTCGGCTACCGTATCGTGAAGGGTAAGGTGGAGATCGATCCAGAGCAAGCGTCCGTCGTCCGCATGATTTTTGACGATTATATCGGCGGTATAGGCGGCGGCACGATTGCACAGAAGCTAAAGGAAATGAACGTGGCCACCGTGCGCAACGGTGATTGGAATAGTGAGCGTGTGATTGCCATCCTCAAAAATGAAAAATACACTGGAAACGCGTTGTTGCAGAAAAAGTATGTGGCCGACCATCTGACAAAAAAGCGGGTCTGGAACAAAGGGAGTCTCCCGATGTATTTCGCGGAAGGCACTCACCCAGCCATCATCGATATGGCAAGCTTTGAAAAAGCACAGACAGTCATGGAGCGGCGGCGAACGCTTTGCGGAGCAAAAAGTGGCACCTCTAACCGCTACCCGTTCAGCGGAATCGTCAGGTGCGAAAACTGCGGCAAGAATTACAAGCGTAAAGTCACCGCCGGAAGGGCTGCCTGGCAGTGCTCTACTTTTTTGAAAGAAGGCAAAGCCGCCTGCCAGGCCAAGCAAATACCGGAAACCACTCTCTATGCGGTGAGTTCGGAGATTCTCGGCCTTAATGAGTTCGACCCCGACATTTTCATTGATGAGATCGCAGAAATCCGGGTACCTGAGTTCAACAAGCTGCTCTTCGTGTTCCGCGACGGCCGTACAGCCGAAAAGGTCTGGCAGGACAGGTCGCGCCGCGAAAGCTGGACGGACGAAATGCGCCGAATGGCTCGTGAAAAAGCGAAAGGAGGCCGGCAGGATGGCAAGCGTTAGAGTTATCCCGGCGACTATCCGCCAGAACTCCGCTCATGGCGCGTTACGGACAGCCAAACGAAGAACCGCGGCATATGCCAGGGTCTCCACCGACAGCGAAGAACAATTGACCAGCTACGAGGCGCAGGTAGACTACTACACCAAATACATTAAGGAACGCGCAGACTGGGAATTTGTGCGGGTCTACACGGATGAGGGCATCTCGGCCACAAATACAAAAAAACGCGACGGCTTTAAGCAGATGATTGCCGATGCCCTCGACGGCAAGATTGACCTCATCATCACCAAAAGCGTATCCCGCTTCGCAAGAAACACTGTAGACAGCCTTGTAACGGTGCGCCAGCTTAAGGAAAAAGGCGTGGAGGTCTATTTCGAGAAGGAAAACATATATACGCTGGACAGCAAAGGCGAGCTTCTCATTACCATTATGTCCTCCCTTGCGCAGGAGGAAAGCCGCTCCATATCCGAGAATGTAACGTGGGGGCAGCGCAAGCGCATGGCGGACGGAAAGGTCAGCCTGCCATACGGCCAGTTCCTCGGCTATGAGAAGGGCGAGGACGGCCTGCCTAAGATTGTGGAAAGCGAAGCGGAAATTGTCCGCATGATATTCCGGCTGTTCATAGAGGGCAAGACGCCATCGGCGATTGCTAAGCAGCTCGCCAGCCAGGGGATTCCATCGCCTGCAGGTAAAAAGACCTGGCAGGTTGCCACGGTGAAAAGCATTCTGACCAATGAGAAATACAAGGGCGATGCGCTTCTGCAGAAGAAATTCACTATAGATTTCCTGACGAAGAAACAAAAGGTCAACGAGGGCGAGGTGCCGCAGTACTATGTCCAGAACAGCCACCCCGCCATTATCCAGCCTGATGAGTTCGACGCGGTTCAGGCAGAAATCGAGCGGCGCAAGAAGCTCGGCAGGCCATCCGGCTGCAACAGCCCTTTCTCAACGAAAATTGTCTGCGGTGATTGCGGTGGTTTTTACGGCTCTAAGGTCTGGGGGTCAAACACTAAATATCGGCGCACTATATGGCGGTGCAATGAAAAATACAAGAAAGACAGGCTTTGCCGGACACCCCATGTTACCGAAGAAGATGTTAAAGAGCGTTTTCTCATAGCGTTTAACACGCTGATGGGCGGCCGGGAGGAACTGATTGACAACTGCCGCCTTGCCCAGCAAGTCCTATGCGACTGCTCAGCGATTGAAGCTGAGCTTGCGGAACTGAGTCGGGAAATAGAGATTGTTTGCGAACTTACGAGAAAAGCCATTTATGAGAATGCTCGCTTCGCCGTCAATCAGGACGAGTTTAATGAGCGGCATGGCGGATATTTGGAACGACATCGAAAAGCTGCGGAGCGGATAGCTGAACTGGAAGTGCTGCAACGGGAACGGCAGAATAAAGCCTTGATTCTTGAGAAGTTTATGAAAGACATTGAAGCCCGCCCGCTTGCCATAGACGAGTTTGATGAGCAGCTTTGGGCCGCGGCAGTTGACAAGGCCATGGTGCTGGCCAACGGGAAGTTGATATTCACCTTCAAAGATGGCACGGAAATTTAGGGCTGAACATTAGCAGATGGCAGAAAGAGGACGCCTGAAGTAAAGTCAAGCCTATCCATTTCCGTTTGCTGGTTCTGATATCACTCCAAGCTCCAAGTCGCCAGCGATACACTACATCCGTAAATTGCCAGCCCTAACTCTATTGAAAAAAGTGATGAAAAGGAAGGCACTCGGAAGGAGAAAGATTATTACTTTCCAGATGTGAAAAACGATGGGCATCATAGTAAGTGGTAGCAATAGCAGCAAAGACAACAACAGCCGACGACCGGGCTCCAATAAAAGCAAAACTGTATCACCCACGGGAGTCAGCCAATTGTCATAATAGCGAATTTCCGTCTTGCCTTGTCTTAGCATAATACTCCACAGTTGCTTGCGTGTCGGTTCTACGGGTGAAGTATAATTTAAAATGGCATCCACGGTTCCCGCTATCCTCTCCGGACTGTCAGCAAGATAGAGGGCTACGTTGTCTGATAGTTGAACCGCTTCTCTCGTATAAGTCGGATCGGGGCTACTCATTTCTTTGAGGTAAACAACTCTTTCCCAGCCGCCTTCACCAAAGAACAGCGTAGCTAACTTGAATTCTTCATTAGTTGAAGCATTGATATCTACGGTGTAAACAGAGGGGACAGGGTTATGTTGCCAAGCTAGACCTACTCTTACGTCTTCCCAGCCTGCCTCCCGCAGCGCTTCAGCCACCTGAAACGTAACCTTATATTGCACTAAAGCAACTAAACCAACCGCCTGTGGATAGGCAACCAGGGCAGCAAATAAAACGTATACTGCCCCAATTACCAATAAAATGCGCTTCATCACCTATCACTCCCAATACGTTAAGAAATATGGGATTTGTGTAAGTAGTATATGAAAGAATTAAGTCGGTTGTCAATAGCTCAACACGATACCAAGTATCAACAGTTATTTGAGGTGTTGTCGTTAGACACACTCATCCGCCAACTAAATTCTTTATAGCGTCGGGAACACCAGTACAAGTGCCTTTTTCTGGAGGCATTTATTAAAGATATTGAAACCCGCCCGATGGTGATTGACGAGTTTGATGAAAAGCTATAGCTGGTGACGGTTGACAAGGTCACGGTGCTGGTCAGCGGGAAGCTGATATTCAGCTTCAAAGCTGACCAGCAGCATATGACAGAAAAGAGGATGCCTGAAAACAAGGGCGTCCTTTTTACGTCCGGATTATTTGCACCCCCCTCTTTGCACACCCCCTGAAAATCGGATGCACACCCCCCTCTATCTTTTAACGGCTTTCCGGTTTCAGGTGCTAAAAAAACCGCGGTTCAAATCCCCTATGCTCCAAAGGAGGTAAAAACAAACTGCCGCAAAATGATAAAAGCCACTCCGCCAAACGAGCGAAAGTGGCTTAAATACTGCACTTTTAAGGCAAAATAGAACCACCCACCGATAAAATTCCTTTTATCAATAGATGGTAGATTATTTGGTGGACCCGAGGGGGCTCGAACCCCTGGCCTCTAGAGTGCGATTCTAGCGCTCTCCCAAACTGAGCTACGGGCCCATGATTTGATACATTATAGTTGTAACATCTTTATGCGGATTAAACTCTTTATCAGGACTCTATTATAGCAGGTACCGGGGGTAAAAACAAGAGGGCGAGTTTTAGGCCGGGAATTGACCTCCAGTTCCTGCCATCTAGATAACCCTTTTACGGGGGTCGCTAACACCCGCTTGAGCCGCCGCCATTAAATCTCAGTAGGCCGGGAGAAATGGAATAGATTGGCGGAAATATCCTACCCGGCGGCGGTGTCCGAAAAGTTGATTCCATAAGCATTTTGGGCATGATTTTATCATACCCTGTAAGGCCCTTGATCCCCGGGGGAAAGACCCTAGGTATTCCGGGAAGCAGCAGGTTAAGGATGACCTTTCTAGAGCATTATTCTTAAGAGGGCTGCGCTGGCCATTCCTGCCAGCACGGTGAAAAACATATTTCTAGTCACCAGGGCACGGCAAAAGAGGGAAGGGCTGCCCAGAAATAGGTATTTAAAGAAGGATGTAGGGTCAGCTTTCCTTCTGTTATAAAAAAGAGCGGGGCCCAGCAGAGCAGCCAGGACCGCTACAGGAACGTAGGAAAGCCAGATCCTCAGCGCCGGTGACATTTTTCGCCCGGAGAGAAACAGCAGGGGAAGAAAGCGCGGCAGGTATGTTACTGCGGACATCAGCCCAATGGTCAGGATGATTTTTTCAGTGGAATAAAACATCTGCATCAACAGCCTTTTTAGTATTTTCTTAAAAAAACTTTTCCGCCCTGGCCGGGAAGAGCGTACAGTTTAGGCTCGGACATTTCCATTATTGTGACCTGCAGGGTCATGACGTTAGGATAAGCTGCATTTTGCGGTGGACAGGCTTTTCCTGGTAATATCGATTCTAAAAAGGCCTGCCGAGAAAGCCGCTGCTGATCCCGCCTGGTACTTTTGTGGGTCGCAGGCCGGGGCCGGTAGATTCTCGGCCGGATATATTTAGAAACATATTTCCAAAATACTCCTTTAATTTTGCAAAGATGTTAAAAGTTTAGTTTAAAATAATCCTCTCTTTACAGGAAGGATTATTTTTTAATTTCCTGCGAAATAAAGCGACAGAGATGATCCTGCCGGCAGGGATAGCAGCAGCAGGGATACGGTCTTGGAGGAAAGTTTCCAGAACGGCACCGGACGCTGCTCCACACATTTTTAGATCATGAGCATAAAATGATTATACGTGGAAGCGATGTAAAAACCCGCTCCTGCTTTTCTTTTCAGGGGAGAGGCGAGGAGCCGGCCTGGAAGGGAGGATGCTTTTTTACTTGAAAAGAATTGGTGTCTTTATATGCCGGTGCGGCACCAATATAGCCGCCAGCGTGGATATAGACGTGGTTGTCAAAGCTGCCGGGGAAATGCCGGGAGTGGTCTATGCCGGCGATTACGGGTACCTGTGCTCGGAAACCGGTCAGGCTATGATCCGTGAAGCCATAGCGCTGCAGCAGCTCCATGGCCTGGTAGTAGCCGCCTGCTCGCCGCACCTGCATGAAACTACCTTTCGCAGAACAGCAGCATCAGCCGGAATGAACCCCTATCTCGCAGAAATGGCCAACATCAGGGAACATTGTTCTTGGGTGCACCGGGATAAACAGGAAGCTACCGCTAAAGCTGCGGCCCTGGTGCGCACCACCGCAGCCAGAGTCGCCCACAGCCGGGAGCTTGAAGCAGGAGAAATTTCCGTTGAACCCTGTGCTCTTGTCATCGGCGGCGGGATCGCCGGCATTCAGGCAGCCCTGGATATTGCCGAGGCGGGCTACCAGGTTGACCTGGTGGAGAGAATGCCCAGCATTGGTGGGCGCATGGCCCAGCTCGATAAAACTTTCCCCACCCTGGACTGTTCCTCCTGCATACTCACTCCTAGGATGGTAGAAGCAGCCTCTCATCCCGCCATTAATCTCTTTACCTTTTGTGAAGTGGAAAAAGTAGAGGGCTTTGTAGGCAATTTTTCCGTAGTACTTAGAAAGAAGGCCCGCAGCGTGGATCCCGGGAAATGTACCGCCTGCGGTCTTTGCGGGGAGATTTGCCCCGTTAAGGTAAAAAGTGAATTCGAAGAAGGCCTGGGCCTGCGCAGTGCCATCTATACCCCCTTTCCCCAGGCCGTACCAGCCATTCCGGTCCTAGACAGGGCCTCCTGCCTCTGCTTCAACGGCTCAGCATGCGGCCTGTGTCTAAAAGCCTGCCCGGCCGGTGCATTAGACTTTGAGCAGCAGGACGAGCTTTTGGAGCAAAAGTACGGTGCCATTGTGATGGCTACAGGCTTTAACCTCCTTAACATGGAGGGGTTTGGTGAATTAGCTTATGGCAGGCACCTCGATATAATCACCAGCCTGCAGCTTGAACGGCTCCTGAGCCCCTCGGGACCCACCGGCGGCAGGATCCTTAAGCCTTCCAGCAAGCAGCCGCCGCAGAGCATCGTCTTTGTCCAATGTGCCGGCTCCAGGGATAAATCGCACAGCGCCAGGCCTTACTGTTCCAAAATATGCTGCATGTACAGTGCCAAACACGCTCTGCTGTTCAAAGAACAATACCCCGAGGCCTGGGTTTACCTTTTCTATACGGATATTTGCACCCCCGGCAAGGGTTTGGAGGAATTATACCTCCGTGTGGAAGAGAAGTACGGTGTCTTGTATCTAAGGGGCCGCGTAAGCAGGGTAACCCCCGGGGGCGATATGCTGCTGGTGGAGGGGATCGATACCTTGAGCGGGCACCCCGTAAAAATTGAGACCGATATGGTTGTCCTGGCCCCGGCCATAACGGCCCGAAGTGACGCCGCCGAAGTAGCGCGCCTGCTTGGTATCAGTACCGATAATCACGGTTTCTTCACAGAAGCCCATCCCAAGCTGCGACCCGTGGAAACCCGGTTGGCGGGGATTTTTTTGGCCGGTGCCTGCCAGGGGCCCGGAAACATTCCCGAGACGGTTATCCAGGCCGGTGCTGCCGCGGCCAAAGTTATTGGCCTGCTCAGCTATGATCTCCTGGTGGGCAACCCCTATGTCTCCTTTGTAAATGAATCCCTTTGCAGCGGCTGCCTGGACTGTAAAGAGGTATGCCCCTACGGAGCTATCATGGAAAAAACCATCGAGGGAAAGATCCATGGTAAAAATGTCAAGCGCCGGGTTGCGGAGGTCAACGGGATCCTCTGCCAGGGGTGCGGTTCCTGCACTGTGGCCTGCCGTCCCGGCGCTCTGAACCTTAACGGTTTCAGCGCTGAACAGCTGCTGGCGGAGGTGGATGCCATATGCCTGTAAACCCCCGACAGCATTCCTTTGAGCCGTTAATTGTGGCATTTTGCTGCAACTGGTGCAGCTATGCCGGGGGGGACCTGGCTGGAGCCGACCGCTTGTCTTACCCTGCCGGTGTTCGCATTATTCGTGTTCCCTGCTGCAGCCGTGTAAGCCCCAACCTGATCCTGCGTGCCTTCCAACGGGGTGCTGATGGGGTAGTTGTGGCCGGTTGTCATCCCGGGGATTGTCACTATGACGGCGGCAATTACCTTGCCCGCCGGCGTTTGACCCTTCTCCATCGTTTCCTGGAGTTTCTGGGCATGGAGGCGTCACGCTTTACCGTGTGCTGGATCTCTGCCTCCGAGGGTGAAAGGTTTGCCGCTGTAATGACGGAGATTACGCAGAAGATATGGTCTCTGGGACCCAACAGGAAGTTGAGGGATACCAGATGACGCAGCTTTCAGAACTGATCAAAGAAATATCTCCCGTTTTTAAATAAAAAAAAGTAACTTTTTTAATTTTAAAACGTTAATCCAGGTACAAATCAATTTTGTAAGGCGGGAGGAAAAAACAATTATGCGCAGGATAATTGCTGTGATGGTAATACTGTTAATTGTTTTTTCTGTGCCTGTACCTCTGGCTGCAAATGAAAAAGAAATTAAAATCTTTGTTGACGGAGAAGAGGTTGGGTTCAGGGTTCCCCCCGTATTTTTAAACGGCTGCCTGCTTGTGCCCATGCGCCCATTGCTGGAGGCCCTGGAAGCGGAAATCAACTGGGATGGAGCAACCGGTACCGTTACCGCCAGGCGAGGAGACGATACTATTGTTCTCCAAATAAAGGAAACATTTGCCCTGGTTAACGGTAAACGGGTCGAACTCGATGTGCCGGCCACTATTATCCAGGGGAGCACGATGGTGCCCCTGCGCTTTTTCTCCGAATTTTTAGGGCTGTATGTCCGCTGGAATGCAGAGCCGAGGATAGCGGAAGTGGACAGCAGCATCCTGATCCCCTTTGAGCGTCCTGGTAAAGATACAGAAAAATGGCAGCCCTGGATCCGGGAATGGGTGGAAAGTTCCTGGGATGAGCTAAACATCCAGGTTAAAACGGAAAAAGGGAAAATGTACATTCTTACCACCTTTGGCTTGAGGCCTACCGGAGGTTATGAGGTAGAGATTAAAAGGATTGAACGTACCCGGGAAGCTGTTAAACTTGTCATAGATTTTACGGAGCCTTCGCGGGAGCAGTATACCATACCGGTTTTTAACCGTCCCTACGATCTGGTTTGCCTGGATCCTGTGGAGATGGGAGCTTGCACCTATTTCATTTGCCTTCACCGGGGGTTAAAAGAAGGAACGCTTCCGGTAAGGCTGGAACTTAATCCCTGATGATAAACCCGGGCAACGGAGGCAGGTTCCGGTAGTTTGGCCATAAATTAAAAGAGGGCTCGTTGTATGTCGATGAGCCCTTTAAAAATTTGCAGGTTACCGCTGCCGTTCATTTTTTTGCCGTGTATGTGCCATGGAGATTACCTCTCCTCTTCCGCAACATAGTCTTCCAGGGAGGCAACTATTTTATAAAGCTGTTCTTCCTCCAGTTCCCCTGACAGGGTTACAGTTGATTTTTCCTGTAACCATGTTAAGGTGTGGAGCCCGGGATGCCTGCGCCGGAGATACCCGCTGTAAGGGCCTACCTGAATAGACTGGGCCAGGCTGTCTGCCGTGGTAATACCCATACCAAAACCCATTTCCTCGTGGAAAAATTGCTGCGCAAGCGAAAATTTATGCCCTTCCTGGTTTTCATATTCCTGGCAGACGCTGAGAAGAAGGCGGTCCGTTTTAATAATAGCTCCTTCCCGGAAATAAAAGCCGGTGGGGATGTATTTCACCAGCCATATTCCTTCGGGAGCAAAATGATTTACTTCCCCCAGGCTCAGGATAAAGGATCTTTCTTCCTTAAATAATAATTCCTGCGTTTTTTGCTCTGCAGCGGCCTCATATTGTTGAATCTCATAAAAACCCTCCTGGGGCCTGGCTCCTGCTTGCTCTTCAAGGCTGAAAGCGGACTTGAATTCACTTTCCTGGCCTTTTTCTTTTAACCCCCCCGCGGCACTTTCGGGCAAGGCATCTTCAGCAGAGCGCAGGGGAATTTTTAAGGGCATCTCAGTAATTTGAGGCGCCGTACTGTTTTTATCCCGAACTTCACTTTTCATGCTTATTTCCATATTGCCTTTCATACCCCCCCGGGTGAAAGCCAGCAATTCGTTCACAAAGCTTTCTATCCCTCCTGAAGCCGGAGCAAACTGGGCATAAAGTACTACCAGCACAAAACAGGCTGCCACCAGGCTCGTCAAATACCTGTGTTTTCTCCAGAAAGCATTGTAGCCCTTTCTCCCGGGTTTCTGCTCCTTTGGCATTCCGGCAAGTATTTCTTCCAGGTCTGGTAGTTCTGCAAATTCCGGACGCAGCTGCAGTTCTGCCCAGAGTTTTTGGCTGGAGGGAGGCACTATTTTTTCCACCTGTTCCTGGAACAGCTTGCGGAGCATTTTATCCAGTTTTTTCATTCTTAATTCTGTCATTTTATCTCCCTCTGGAGTACAGATTTAAATAGCCTTAAAATTTTGTGGAAACCTTATTTAATTGACGTTTATTATCTTTCCCGGGTTGCAACAAAAATTTTACTTTTTTTCTGGCACGGAATAAACGTGATTTGATTGTCCCGGCGGGCATATCGATTATGGCGGAAATTTCCCTGATGCTTAACTCGTTAAAATATTTTAAGACAAGTATTTCCCTTTCCTCCGGTTCAAGCAGGGAAAGGGCCTCCCTGACTTCCTGGGATGTTTCCGTCTTTTCCCAGGATTCCCGGGGAGAAATACTGGGATTGCTGTCAGCATGTTGGGAAATATTATCAGTAAAGATCAATTTTTTCTTTTTTCTCAGAAGATCAATGGCGTAGTTGGAAGCGATTACACTGACCCAGGAACCGAATTTCTCCAGGTCCCTGAGCGTCTCTATGTTGGCAAAAGCCTTTAAAAAGGCTTCCTGGGTGGCATCTTCAGCCATTTGATGATCGCCCGTAACAAGGTATGCAGTCCGGTATGTCTTGTTGAAATACTGGTGGTACAGGTTTTCCAAAATGCTCCGATCCATTAAGATAAATTCCCACCTTTAATCCGTCTGGATATTATTTTATCATATTATTTTTAGTACCGCTAAAAAAATGTTTTATTCCCCAATTATTTTGCTTTATGATATAATCGTACTGGCTGGTCAACAAAAATTTGACAAAGCCCTTTATTTTCAGAACAATTTTAAATATAATGGTTTTGCAGAAGAAAAATTTAGCGTGAGGAAAAATATGAAAAAAATGGATCTTGAAGAAAGAGAAGGAAAATATGTTCAATCGGTGGAAAGGGTTCTCAATATTGTGGAAGTTATGGCCCAGGAAGGTACGCCTGTTACTGTAACAGACCTTGCGGAAAAGGTCGGACTGAAAATTAGTACCGTGCACCGGCTGCTGTCCACCCTGACTCATCGGGGATATGTGGAGCAGGACCCTGATGACAACAAATACAGGCTGGGCTTAAAATTGCTGGAAGTGGGAAATGCCGCCCTGTATTCCTCTGACATAAGAAGCGTAGCCAGACCCTACCTGGAGGAACTGGTGGAAAGATGCAATGAAACCGCTAACCTGGCCATATTGGATAAAACTGATGTCGTTTATATTGATCAGGTTGAATCCAAAAATTTCATTATCGTGAAGATGTTTGCACAGGTGGGTAATCGTGGTCCGGTACACTGTACTGCTTCGGGAAAAGCGCTGCTGGCTTTTCTTCCCGACGAAAAACTGGAGGAAATATTGAACCAGACTCAACTGACAAGGTTTACCAATGAAACCATTACAGATGCGCAGCACTTGAAAAAAGAACTAAAAAGAATCAGGGAAGAAGGGTATGCCCTGGACTGGGGCGAAAGGGAAGAACATGTCCGCTGCATTGCCGCCCCCGTATTTAATCATGAAGGCAGGGTGGCTGCCAGTATTAGTGTTTCCGGGCCGAGCACCCGTATAACTACCTATTATATGAAAAACGAGCTGGTGGATATCATCAAAGATATTGCCGCTAAAATCTCTCATAGAATGGGCTATAATGCCAATGGTAAAAATGGTAATGGTGCTGACCGCCCTGTGGAGTAGTGTCATGATCTGCAGGTAAAACAGTTATTAAATAAATTCTTTTTCAGCCGGTTTAAGAACCGGCTTTTTGTTATGGGCAAAAAAGGGGGCTTTGGCAGCAAAAATATAAATAGTTTTCCACGATACGGAATATTATTTCTTGACAGTTAGCAGGGGGGATATTATAATCAAAAAAAGCCTATTTAAATTAGAATATATTTTCATAATACGGAAACTTCTCAACGGGGAGGAGAGAGAGGGATGAGTTTCAGCAAAGGTTTAAACGCTTCCAGCAGTACTTTAACTAAAAACCGCACTCCTGGCAGTGTGTCTCCTTTCAGCGGGCTGTGCAGCACCTGTATAGAGGGCTGCATGGGACTCTGCGAGGTAGGCAGGTCTGCATTCCGGGGAAGGGAGGTTATTTACCCGCAGCCGTTCGGTACAACTACATTTGCATCGGAAAAAAATTACCCGGTAGATTTTTCTCATTTTAACATCATGGGCAGTGCCGTTGGCGCCCGGGGAATTGAGGCCGACAGCAATAAAGCTGTTTTTCATGCTGTAGATACCGGGGTATCCCTGGGAGAGAAAGAAAAGATCAAGCTTAAACTTCCGGTGGTCATAGCTGCCATGGGTTCAACCAAGGTGGCGGCCGATAACTGGGAGGGCTTGGCAGCAGGAGCGGCCCTATCCGGGGTTGCCATTGTTGTTGGGGAAAACGTATGCGGCATGGATATGGGGGCAGAGTTTAAGGACGGCAGGGTGGTAAACTCTCCGCAGCTTAGGAAAAGAGTGGAAAGCTTCTGGCGCTGGTATGACGGCTACGGCGTTATTGCTGTCCAGGCCAACGTGGAGGACAGCGGGTTTGGCGTTTACGAATATGCTATAAAAGAGTTGGGAGTCCAGGCGGTTGAGCTGAAATGGGGGCAGGGTGCCAAATCAATAGGCGGGGAAGTAAAAATAACCGAACTTGAGAAAGCTGTGGAGCTTGCCAAACGCGGCTACCTGGTTTATCCCGATCCCATGGATCCCACCGTCCAGGAACTTTTTAAAAAAGGAAGCATCAAAGAATTTGAGCGTCATTCGCGTATCGGTATGTTGGAAGAACAAACTTTTCTGCAAAGAGTGAAAGAACTGCGAGAGATGGGGGCCAAGTATGTTTTCCTAAAAACGGGGGCTTACAGGCCTTCCGATCTGGCTCGTGCCGTAAAACTGGCTTCGGAAGCCAGAATAGATCTTCTTACTATTGATGGTGCCGGCGGGGGAACAGGTATGAGCCCGTGGAGAATGATGAACGAATGGGGTATTCCCACTATTTACCTGGCAGGCTTATGCTATCAATATCTCCACGTTTTAAAGGAGGACGGCGCGTATATTCCTCCTGTAGCCCTGGCGGGCGGGGTTTCCCTTGAAGATCATGTTTTTAAGGCACTGGCCCTGGGAGCACCCTACTTTAAAATGGTAGGAATGTCACGGTCTCCGGTAACAGCGGTTTTAGTGGGCAATACCATTGGCAAGTTTATAAAAAATGGCAAGGTGCCCGCCAGTGTTTCGGAAAAATATGGTGCTTCTCTGGAGGATATTTTTGTTTCGGCTTATAAATTGAAAGAAAAACTGAACAGTGATTTTGACAATTTCCCGGCAGGGGGCCTCGGTCTTTATACTTATTTTGAAAGAATTACTACGGGCCTGCAACAGCTTATGTGCGGGGCCAGAAAATTTTCTCCGGAATATATTACCAGAGATGATATTGCTGCGCTTACGGAGGAAGCAGCCAGGGTTTCAGGCATAAAACATGTCCTGGATATGGACCTTGAGGAGTCAAAAGAAATTTTAAAGCGAAATTTCGCCTCCATACAGATATAAATCAAGCTATTTTTGCCCTTAAGGTTGCCTTTTCTCCAGGAGCCGTAGCAGCTTGAGCTCATTAGAGGAGTGATTTGCCATGGGGATGGTGAGCGGTCCTGTTAAGGAGAAATCGGTTCAATCTGTGGAGAGAACACTGCGTATTCTTGAGCTTATGGCCGAAAAAGGAAATCCTATGGCTTTGAGTGATATCAGCAACCAGCTGGGCTTAAAAATCAGCACAACACACCGCCTGCTCAAAACGTTGATTATCAAGGGGTTTGCCGAGCAGGATCCCTATACTGGGAAATACCAGCTGGGGATTAAGACTTTCAGGATTGGTAACACAGCCCTGTATACGTTGGATATCCGCTCTGTGGCCAGGCCATATCTTAAGCACCTTATGGAAAAGTACAAAGAGACGGCAAACCTGGCTATTCTGGACCACGGTGATGTTGTGTATATCGATCAGGTCGAATCGGAAAAAATGGTGAAGATGATTGCCAGGCTTGGCAGCAGGGGGCCTTCTCATTCCAATGCTGTGGGGAAAGTTCTCCTGGCATATCTCAGCAGTTTGGAACTGGAGCGTTATTTAAAGAGTAAAAAACTGGAAAAGTATACTGCGCAGACAATTACTTCCCCGGAACTACTGAAAAAAGAACTGGAGAAGGTAAAAAGTCAGGGCTATGCCCTGGATCTTGAAGAGACTGAAGAGGGAATATGCTGCGTGGCCGCTCCTGTCTGGAACCACCTGGGAAAAGTAAATGCGGCTATCGGTATTTCCGGACCCAGTAACCGTATCAGCTTCAGCTATATAAAAAAAGAACTGGCGCAGGCTGTAAAGAATACGGCCGAAGAAGTATCTCTGAAGCTGGGGTATCAGGATATCTAGGCACATTTGTTAAATAATTGGAAATAAATTTACTTTACTAAAGAGGATCACTGCGATCCTCTTTTTTTTGGGATTTATTTTCATTTCCTTAAAAAAACATTATTGACAGTACAAATACCCCTGTTTTATAATGGAGTAAATGTTTCCACGATGTGAAAATCATTTCAAAAAATACTGTACAAAAGAGAAAATCATGGCAAAAACAATTAAATTTCCGGCGGATGAAAACACAAAAGGAAAAGATTTATTCTTAAACGGAAACCGTTTTAAAAATTTGAAAGGGGTGAATTAAAATGGAAGAGAGGACAAAAACAGACCTAGAAAACCTTAAAAAACAAAATGGCAGTTCTGTTGTTTCATTACTGCAGGAAGTCCAGGAAAAGTACAACTATCTCCCCGAGGAATTATTGAGGGAGATAGCCAAAGAAAGAAACATCCCCCTTATGGACATTTACAGTGTGGCGACTTTCTATAAAGCATTCAGCCTGTCCCCCAAGGGCAAGCACAAGGTTGTAACCTGTTCCGGCACTGCCTGTCATGTCCGGGGAAGTGAAAAGGTAACCAGGGAAATTTCCCGTACACTGGGTATAGAGTCGGGTCATACCACTGAGGACGGACTGTATTCCCTGGAAAACGTCAGCTGTCTGGGTGCCTGTGCTCTGGCTCCGCTTGTTGTTATCGACGGGGAGTATCACGGCAGCATGACATCTGCTAAAATCCTGGAGATTTTGAACGGGCATACAGCAGGAAAAAAAGAAAATGGGTGTTGCTGTCATGATCAAGGGAAAAAGGAAAATGACTGCCGCCAGGTCAGTTTGCCAAGGGCGTAAAGTTATCTTTTTTCAGCTGGCAGTATAGAAATTTGCTATTTTTTGGGTAATTCTTTTATTTAGTTTTTGGAAGGAGATTGCTATGAACGTTTTACATAGCAGGTTAAAAACAACTCAAGATTTGGAAAAGCTTCGGGAACAGCTGAGAAAAAACAGGGAAGAAAAAAGCACTTACCTGGCAGTCTGTGGTGATACAGGCTGTGCTGTCTGGGGCTCAAAAACGGTCAAAAACTTTTCTCAGGAATGCCTGGAAAAAAAGGGGCTTGCCGGTACAATTGGCCTGAAATTTACAGGCTGCCTGGGTCTCTGCGAAAGCGGTCCCGTTGTCATTGTCTTTCCCCAGGAAATATTTTATCAAAAAGTCCAGGAGGACGACGTAGAAGAGATTATTGAAAAAACAGTTTTAAAAGGTGAAGTTATCGAACGCCTGCTATACAATGATCCTGTAACCGGCGAAAAGTATATTTATGCCCGGGATATACCTTTTTATAAAAAACAGCAGAGGACACTCCTTGCCAGCAACTGGAAAAATGATCCTACCAGCATTGAGGACTACCTGGCTCTGGACGGGTATGAAGCATTTGAGCAGGCTTTAACGAAGATGACACCGCGGGAAATTATTGCCGAAGTAAAAAACTCCCTGCTCAGGGGGCGCGGCGGGGCCGGTTTTCCCACCGGTGCCAAGTGGGAAGAATGTTATGAAGTCCATGCTGACCAAAAATATATTATTTGTAATGCCGATGAAGGTGATCCGGGAGCTTTTATGGATAGAAGCTTGTTGGAAGGAAACCCCCATTCCGTCCTGGAAGGGCTGATCATCGGCGGTTATGCTATTGGTGCCCGGGAGGGGATCGTCTATATCAGAGCTGAATACCCTACGGCGGTGGCTAAGGTACGCCTGGCCATTGCCCAGGCGGAAGAACTGGGGCTTTTAGGGGAAAACATTCTGGGCTCCGGTTTTAATTTTAAGGTATCTGTGAGTATCGGGGCGGGTGCCTTTGTCTGTGGGGAAACATCGGCCCTGGTCGCTTCTGTGGAGGGACGCGTCGGCGAGCCCCGTCAAAAGCCTCCCCATCTTGCGGAGCGGGGCTATCTTAACAAGCCCACGGTAATTAATAATGTGGAGTCCCTGGCCAATATACCGTACATTATCCGTCATGGGGCTGTCAGCTACTGCCTTACCGGCACAGAAAAATCTAAGGGGACGAAGATTTTTTCCCTGGTAGGGAAGGTCCTCAATACCGGGCTGGTGGAGGTTCCCCTGGGCATGACTTTAAGGGAGATCATTTTTGAGATCGGCGGCGGTATCAAGAACGGGAAACAATTTAAAGCAGTGCAAACGGGAGGCCCTTCCGGCGGCTGCCTGCCTGCTTCACTGCTGGACAGCCCCACTGATTTTGAAGAGCTTAGTGCAGCCGGTTCTATGATGGGTTCCGGCGGTATGATTGTCATGGACGAGGAGACCTGCATGGTAGATATCGCCCGCTATTTTCTGCGTTTTCTGGAAGATGAATCCTGCGGCCGCTGTTTTTCCTGCCGGGAAGGCATCAGCAGGATGCTGGAAATGGTGGAGGATATCACCAGGGGGGAAAGTTCGCCCGGGCAGCTGGATCTTCTCAGGGAACTGGCCCATGTCGTGAAGGATTCTTCCCTGTGCGGCCTGGGCCAAACGGCAGCCAATCCCGTCCTGGCCACCATACGTTATTTTGAAGATGAATACCTGGCCCATATCCTGGAAAAAAGATGCCCGGCCGGAGTGTGCCGGGAGCTGATTCAATTCAGTATTAATGAAGAACTCTGCCAGGGTTGCGGCCTCTGCCTGAAAAAATGTCCGGGCGAGGCCATCCGGGGGGAAAAGAAACAGCCCCACGCCATCCTGGGGGATAAATGCACCAAATGCGGTATTTGCCTGGAGACGTGCAAATACAATGCCGTGCTAAAAAGTTAAGGGGGTGGTGTCAATGCTAAATTTAACCCTGAACGGCCTGGAGATTTCCGTGGAGAAGGGGACGACTCTGCTGGAAGCGGCCAAATTTTATGGTATGGAAATCCCCACGCTCTGCAGCGATGAAGCTTTAAGCCCTTACGGGGCCTGCAGGCTCTGTCTGGTGGAAATCGGTACGGGTAACCATTCCAGGCTGGTTTCCTCCTGTACTTATCCTGCCAGGGAGGGTTTAACTGTAAGGACGCACACGGAAAGGGTCGTACAAGCCAGAAAACTTCTCCTCGAGCTGTACCTGGCCACCTGTCCTTCTTCGAAAACCATCCAGGATATGGCCTCCAAATTAGGTGTGACAAAGGTTCGTTTTAAACAAAAACATGAGGAGTGTATCCTCTGCGGCCTTTGCGTCAGGATGTGCGCTGAGCAGATGCAGGGCAAAGCCATCGGTTTTGTAAAAAGGGGCATAAAACGCCGTATTACCGCTCCCTTTGCTAAAAAATCGGAGGATTGCCGCCTCTGCGGAGGCTGTATGTATATCTGTCCTGCCTGCCAGGCCAGGTGCCAGGGGCCGCAGGAAAAAAGCCCCATTTGCAACGCTTGTTTGAACCTTTCTGCTCCCTGCCTTGATTATTTTGAAGAAGCCATGTGCTACATGGACCCCTGTGTGGCCTGTGAACTGGGCACGGGAAGGAAAGCAAAAGCACAAAGTTAACAACACCGGCGTTATAATGAAAATGACCGAACTTGAGCTGGTACGCTTACCTTGGGCGGAAATGTTGCCGTTGTTTTAAATCAGCAAGTTCGGAATTAAAAGCGCGAGGAGCTTAAGGTCAAGGCGAGCAACTGTCTCCCGCGCAGCGAGTTGTTGGGAGCCTCCTGAGCTATGAGCGCCACCTTAATGTGAGTTGAACTTGCCTAAAACAACGGCAACTTTCCGCCCATCGTGGAACTTGGCTCCAGTTGAACCAGAACTGCGCCACCAGCAAAACGCTGCGCTATTTTCATACTAGAGAGGAGAATGATCATGACTCTTTCCAGGTTGAATGCCTCTGCCGCTACTCTAACGAAAAACCGCACCGAAGGTTCGATCAGCCCTTTTAGCGGTATGTGCGTGACATGTGTGGACGGATGTGTAGGCATGTGTGAAATAGGAAAATCAGCTTACCGGGGACATGAAACTATTTATCCCCAGCCTTTTGGCATTATAACTACCGCTTCGGAGAAAAAATACCCCCTGGATTATTCGCATTTTTCCATCATGGGTACCGCCGTAGGGGCTGTAGGGATAGAAGCCGACAGCGACAAGGCTATTTTTCCGGCAGTAAATTTACAGACGAGGGTAGGCCGGGGGGAGGGTATCAAGGTAAAACTGCCCTTTGTTATTCCCGGTATCGGCTCTACCGATGTGGCCAGGAATAACTGGGAAGGGCTGGCCATAGGTTCCGCCCTGGCGGGAACCATTTTGACTATCGGTGAAAATGTCTGCGGTATGGACGAACAGTCCGTCATTAAGGACGGCCGGGTTGTAAGCACAGTTGACCTGGACAGGAGGGTTAAGCTTTTTAAAGATTGGCAGAGAGACGGGTACGGTGCCATCGTCGTCCAGGCCAATGTGGAAGATACCAGGCTCGGTATTCAGGAGTATGTTATCAGCCAGCTTGGCGTGGAAGTGGTGGAGCTTAAATGGGGTCAGGGGGCCAAGGACATCGGCGGGGAAGTTAAAATTAAAAGCCTGGAGAAAGCCCAGATGCTGCAAAAAAGAGGATATGTGGTTCTCCCCGATCCGGAAAACCCTGCTGTGATCAACGCTTTTCACAAAGGGGCCTTCAAGGAATTCGAACGGCATTCGCGTATCGGCATGGTAGAGCTGGAATCATTCCTGCAGAGGGTTGAGGAACTGAGAAAAGCAGGTGCCAGGTACGTATTTCTGAAGACAGGGGCGTACCGGCCGGCGGATCTGGCTCGTGCCGTAAAATTTGCCTCCCTTGGCAAAATCGACATGCTCACCGTAGACGGAGCCGGGGGCGGCACCGGAATGAGCCCCTGGAGAATGATGAACGAGTGGGGTATTCCTTCGGTGGAGCTGCATTCTCTCCTCTACCAGTACTGCCGGAAGCTGGCCCTTAAAGGGGAGTATGTGCCCGATATAGCCCTGGCCGGCGGTTTTACCCTTGAAGACCAGGTATTTAAAGGGCTGGCCCTGGGGGCTCCTTACGTTAAACTTATCGGTATGGCCCGGGCCCCCATCGCTGCTGCTATGGTGGGTAAGACCATCGGCAGGCGCATCCACGAGAACAAGCTGCCTGTTTATGTGGAACGCTTCGGGCAGAACGTGGAAGAAATCTTTGTCACGGCTTCGGCTCTTAAGGAAGAATTGGGGGAGGAAACTTTTAATAAAATACCCCCCGGGGCCCTGGGCCTCTATACCTACTACGAGCGTCTGGCCCAGGGGTTAAAGCAGCTTATGTGCGGGAGCCGCAAATTCGATCTCCAGTACATTTCCCGGGATGATATCGGGGCGTTAACCAGGGAAGCGGCCGAGGTAAGCGGGATCACTTATATTATGGACCTGGACAGGGAAGAGGTAGACAAAATCCTGGAGATGTAACCTGTGCAGATTAACCGAAGTCAAAATAACTGTTGGAAGACAGGAAGCCAAAATAACTGCTGGAATATGGAATAATGAGCCTTCGCTACAAGGATCTTTTAAAAGAGCCCTAAAATTACGGTTTAAGTAATCTCCTCTGAATATCTGTATAGAGGAGATTATTTTTTAAAGAGTCATGACCGTTTAAATGTGGTAATATTGTACAGGAGAATATTAATATATTGAAGGTGAGGAAAACTTAAAATGCGCTGTGAAATAATTGCCGTAGGCACTGAACTGCTCTTGGGACAGATTACCAATACCAACGCCAGGGATATTGCCAGGGAGCTCTCTTCCCTGGGGATCGGTGTCTACTACCAGACGGTGGTGGGGGATAATGAGAAAAGGCTGATGGAAGTTTTTAACGAGGCCTTAAAAAGAGCAGATTTAATAATCTTAACAGGGGGCCTTGGTCCTACGGATGACGATCTTACCCGTGAGACTGTGGCCGGGGTTTTGGAGCTCCCCCTGGAAAAAAACGAAATCTGGGAACAAAAATTACGTGAATTTTTCAGCCGTTTTAAACGGCCCATGTCGGCCATAAACTTAAGGCAGGCCATGGTCCCCCGTGGGGGGAAGATTTTACTGAATGACCGGGGTACGGCCCCTGGTATTTTCCTGGAAGAAAGGGATAAAGTCATTATTTTATTACCGGGGCCTCCCCGCGAACTGCTGCCCATGTTCAAAGAGCAGGTAATCCCCCTGCTCCGGGAAAAATTAAGGGAAAAAGAGAACCTGGCCGTGCTGCAGTCCAAAGTTCTGCGCATTATTGGCCTGGGTGAATCTGCCATGGCGGAAATGATCAGCTCTCTGCTGGAAAACCAGAGCAATCCGACTATTGCTCCCCTGGCTAAAGGGGCGGAGGTGCACCTGCGTCTTACAGCGCGCGGCAGCTCCGGCGCGGAAACAGAATCCCTCCTTGCTTCCAAGGCCGAAGAGATCAAAAAGGTGCTGGGAGATTATATTTACGGGGAGGATGAAGAAGAGCTGGAGTTTGCCGTAGCCCGTTTACTCTGGGAACAGGGTAAAACCATAGCCCTGGCGGAGTCCTGCAGCGGGGGGCTTTTATGCCATCGCCTGACCAATATCCCCGACAGTTCCCGTTATTTACTGGCAGGTCTGGTTACGTACAGTAATGAGGCCAAAATCAATATTCTCGGTGTGGACCCCGCGGTCATAGCAGTAAAGGGAGCCGTCAGTGCCAAGGTGGCGGAAATGATGGCTGCCGGAGTACGCCGGCTTTGCCGTGCGGATATCGGTGTGGGTATCACGGGGGTAGCCGGGCCGGGGGGAGGCACCCCGCAAAAGCCTGTGGGTCTAACTTATATCGCCCTGGAAGCGGAAAACTTAAAGCTGGTCCAGCGCTATGAATATTGGGGAAGCCGCCTGGATATTAAAGAGAGGGCTTCCCAGGCGGCCTTGCATCTTTTACGCCTCTATCTCCTGAAAAAATTAAAAAAAGCAGAATAAAAAAGGGAAAAAAGTGTTTCCGTGAAAAATACCCAAAACGTGCCGGGGAATTCCCGGACATTTCTTTCATTATTACTTTATAGCTCTCCCTCATCTTTTAGTCCACCAATGCCCTGTTTTAAATAGTCATCACGCAGCTGGTGATAGATTTCCGCACTCTCCCTGATATACCACAGCGATGTTCCGGAGATTTCTTTCTTGACCTGTGCGGGAGTCCCTGCCGCCAGGTGCCGGGGGGGTATGACCGCTTTGTCTCCCACTACACTTCCGGCGGCGACAATGGACTCTTCTCCCACGTTGGCGAAATCCAGGACTACGGCGTTTATACCTATAATGGCCCCCCGGCCGATGGTGCAGTCGTGTAAAATGGCACCATGGCCTATGGTGGCGTTTTCTCCGATAACGGCCTGGCTGCCGAAAAGCTTGAGGTGAACAACGGTGTTGTCCTGCACGTTGGCCCCTGCTTTGACAACTATGGAACCCATGTCTCCCCGCAAAACTGCCCCAAACCAGATGCTGGCTCCTTCTTCCACGGTTACATCTCCGATAAGTACTGCTGTAGGGGCTACAAAAGCTCCCTTAGCCACTTGTGGTTTTTTACCGTTGTAGGGTACTAAAATCATCTTTTTTGCTGCCATTCTCCTTTCAGGTGAATGGCCTAACCTCCCTTCAAAATATGCCGGTTCTTTTTTTATTATGAAAATGGCGCAGCGTTTGCTGGTGGTGGAGCTCCGGGTTCAACTGTAACAAGTTCTACGATGGCCGTAAAGTTGCCATTGCTTTAGGCAAGTTCAACTCACACTAAGGTGGCGCTCATAGCTCAAGGCTCCCAACAACTCGCTGCGCGGGAGACAGTTGCTCGCCTTAACCTTCGCTCCTCGCGCTTTTAATTCCGAACTTGCTGATTTAAATCAACGGCAACATTTCCGCTCAAAGTGGGAAAAAGTATACCAGTTTAAAATTCTCAACCTTAGTATATTTCGCCTTGTAACCCCAAATTCCTTTTAGCAGCAAGTCTAAAAGATTTACTTCAGGCAAAAAGGAAAGAAGTTGCTGTGAAAAAAAGCTTATGCACAGCAGGAAAAATTTTTCCGAAGAAGAATTAATATATTTAAAGAAAGAATCGGAGGTCAGGGTTATTTTTTGCATTTTTTTACCTTATAGCGAAAGCTCCAGGCGGGAAGCTTAAAGACTTTAAGAAGGAGTGAACAAGATGGCAAACAGCAACGGTGCATTAAAAGAGGGTTCTCCCGGGATACCCCCCTGTCAGGCAGCCTGTCCTATTCATCAGGAGGTACGGGAATACTTGCGCTTGATCGCCATTGGGGACTTTAACCGTTCCTTAGAGGTTATTAAAAAGGCAAATCCCGTTTCCTCGGTATGCGGGACTATCTGTGCCCATCATTGTGAAGACGAATGCAGGCGCCAGAATGTGGACGAACCCGTTTCCATTCGGGGCTTAAAAAGAGCAGCGGTGGAATTCGGCCAGGCGGATTTTGCCGCCCCGGCAAATGTAGATGCCGGTAAAAAAGTAGCTATTATCGGTTCCGGGCCGGCGGGATTAATCGCCGCTTATGACCTTGCTTTGCAGGGCTGCCCCGTAACTATTTTTGAACGGGAAAAATACCTCGGCGGTGCTCCGCGCAACTTTATTCCCCTCTACCGCCTCCCCGATGAGACTGTTGAGCGGGATATTGATAATCTTAAAAAATTAGGCGTAGAGTTTAGAACTGGAGTAGAATTCGGCACGGATTTTGGGTTGGAAGAATTGAAGAAGGAAGGTTTTAAAGCTGTACTTATAGCGGTAGGCCTTACGGCAAGCCGTGGCCTGCCTATCCCCGGAGCTGATCACAAAGATGTCCTTTTGGCCCTGGAATTTTTAAAGGCGGCCAAGAGAGATAACTTCAGGCTGGACGGGCGCGAGGTTATCGTAATCGGCGGCGGTAACGTGGCCATGGATGTGGCCCGCTCGGCAGTACGCTGTGGCGCAGCCAGGGTAAGACTGGCCTGCCTGGAGTCCGAAAAGGAAATGCCGGCTTTTTCCTGGGAAATTGAAGAGGCCAAGGAAGAGGGCGTTGAATTCAACTGCTCCTGGGGGCCAAAAGCTATCAAGGTGGAAAACGGCGGGATTACGGGGCTGGAGCTCAAAGAATGTACCGCTGTTTTCGATGCGGAAAAAAGGTTCAACCCCAGCTATAATGAGGAAAATATCCTTGTAATCCCCGGAAATACCGTCATTTTTGCCATCGGCCAGGGCTCCGACCTGGAAGCGGTGAAAAAAGCCGGTGTTCCCATAGATGAAAGAGGCCGCCTGGTGTTCGACCCGGCAACCATGAAAACCCCTCTGGAGGGAGTCTTTGCCTGCGGGGAGATAGTAGCCGGCCCCAGCACGGCGGTTAAGGCCATGGCCAACGGCAGGGTGGCGGGCATGTCCATTTATAACTATCTTGCCGGAAAACCTTTTGTGGCCTCCATGGTCGCGGAGGAGACACCACTCTCCGAGCTGGCCGCTGATGTTGCCGAAAACGTCAAGAAAATAGCGCGCCATGAAATTCCCATGTTAAACGCTGCAGAGCGCTCCAGCAACTTCCTGCCCGTAGAAAAGGGTTACACCATGGCTATGGCCGTATGGGAGAGCCGCCGCTGCCTGGGTTGTGCTGCCGGTGCCCAGCGGATCGTGGAAAAATGTGCCGACTGCCTTACCTGCCTGCGTACGTGTCCCTATAACGTTCCGGTGGTCAGCGACCAGGGCGACTTAATGATCCGCGATCACCAGTGCCAGGCCTGCGGTCTTTGCCTTACTGTCTGCCCCAACCTGGCCATCGAGTTCAGGGCTCCTTATATCGCCGAGGCGGAGGAGCAGCTTGAGCCTGTAGTCAGTAAACTAATGGCTTCCCGAAACGGGTCGCCGGCAGTGTTGGTTTTATCCTGCGGCCTGGGCGCCTATGCTCTGCCAGGATTTAATGAAGGCTTCTTAAAGAACAAAGGCGGGAATGTGGATGTTGTCAAATTCCCCTGTATTTCCAAAATTGACACCACCCACATCCTTAAAGCTTTCCAGCTGGGGGCGGATGCAGTTATTGTCGCGGGCTGTGCGGAAGAAGACACAAATAACTGTCCTTTCCAAAAAACCATGTACTGGGCCGGCCAGCGTGTCAGCCGCGTTAAGTCTATCCTGAAAGATGTGGGCATCGAGGAGGAACGCCTTGCCCTCTGCAGCTTTGCCCCGGAAGCAGTGGATAATTTCGGAGAAGCTGTCAGCGAAGTTCTAACTAAAATTAACGAACTTGGCAAGCGGTAGACTTATAAATGAGTGGTATTAGAAAGTATATGGCAGGCGTTGTAAGGTATGATTCAGTTTGGGGGAAATAAAATGGTTGTTGCCGATCTTAATGTGGCCGTTGCTTTTGGGGCAGGTCTCCTTTCCTTTTTTTCCCCCTGTGTTCTGCCCCTTATTCCAGCCTATATGGCTTCCATGGGAGTGCAGTTATCTGCAAAAGAACCGGCTTTAAAAGGTCGTCTCCTTACCATGTCCCTGGCCTTTGTGCTGGGATTTACCCTCATTTTTATCATCATGGGCATATCTGCAGGGCTGCTGGGAAGCCTGCTGCTGGAGTACCGGGAAGCCCTGTACCGCCTGGGAGGGGTAATTGTATTTTTCTTTGGCCTGAAACAGCTCGGTATTTTCAACCTTCCCTTTTTGGAGCGCAGCTGGAGCGGTATTTCCAGGGCGCCGGCAGCCAGGGGCATATTTAGTTCTTTTCTGATGGGGGCCATTTTTTCCCTGGCCTGGAGCCCCTGTGCCGGGCCGGTGCTGGCCGGTATCCTGCTGCTGGCCATGGGGGCAGGGAGCCCCTCTACGGCGGCTTTTTATCTTTTCGTCTATTCCATGGGATTGGCGGTGCCATTTATAGCGCTGGCTGTTTTCTGGGATGTATTCCTGGGCAGGTTAAAGAAATTAAACCGTTTCCACGCTGTATTTACCCGCTTAAGCGCTGTTTTTCTGCTGCTGCTGGGGTTTTTGCTTTTCAGCGGGCTATTTTTGAAAATTACTTCCATCTTAATATAAAGGTGATCCGGAAGGGGATGAGGACAGCCGGGCCAGGGGTCTGCTCTGCTTCTTTATTTGACTCAGCAAGCCGGGTTAATTTTGTTTTCGTTGTATAATTAAGACGGAAGAGAGTATATTTTGGTGGAAAAAAAGAAAAGAATAATTAACATTTTCCTGCTGGTGCTTGTTCTTTTTGCTTTTTTTCTTTTCCTGAATTTCTTTAGCACGGCCTGTAATTTAATGCCGGGAGGAATCAAAAGACCGGGGCAAAGCGGAACAGAAACCGGGGAAAAAACGGCAGAATATGCCCCGAAAATAGGATCACCTGCTCCTTTATTTTCTTTGAGGGATCTTGAAGGAGAAGTCCGTAAACTGGAAGATTTTCGTGGGAATCCCGTTATCCTGAATTTTTGGACTACCTGGTGTCCGTACTGTGTGGATGAAATGCCTCTTTTGCAGGAACTGCACACCTCCGGTGAAGATGTTGTGGTGCTGGCTGTTAACGTCCGGGAGAGTAAAGAATCAGCGCAGAAGTTTATTGTTGATAAAGGCTTTACTTTCCCCGTTTTGCTGGATAGCGAGGGGAAAGTGTTCAAAAGCTACCGCTTGAGGGCATATCCTACTACTTTTGCTTTAAACGCCGAGGGAATCGTTACTTCCATCAAAATCGGCGCTTTTAATGCTGCCGGCCTGGAGAAGCTTGTACGCAGCGCCCGGGAGAAGTAACCTGGTTCCTGTCATACAGCCGGGTGCCGGGAAGGGGAAAAACATGGATCCCCGCAGCAAAGCCTTTGTGGAAGGGCATGTGGTTTATTAGATTATTTTAATGTTAAGATAAATTAAGGGAACCTTTTTTGCTGTGAAACGTTATCTTAATAGATGCTAAATAAAGGGCAAAAGGGGGGAGCTTTCGCTCCGGACAGCGGAGGGGAGCAGGCAAAATGTTAAAAGGTAAAAGGGAGAGAAAAAAAGGAGTTTTTGCTCTACTTTCCTTAATTCTGGTACTCATAATTCTCAGTGTTGTTACAGGATGTGCTTCTCTGCAAAAAGCAGCGTTTTCACTGGAAAACAGTGCTAAATCGGGGGGAATGGGGTCTCCTCCACAGGCGGCAATGGATGAAGCCAAATTTGCCGCAAGCATGTCCTATGACAGGGCTTCGGAAAGCGGAGCTGTAGCGGATTCGCGGGAATCTTCCCCACAGTATATTATTCGCAATGGTCATCTTACCCTGATTATTACCGATATCGAGGAGGCGGTCACAGAGATCCAGCAAAAAGCAGCCCAGTTCCAAGGATATGTGTCTTCCCTGGAGCTTTACGACCTTACCCAGGAACGCAGAGCCGGCCGTATTTCCCTGCGCATTCCCGAGGATAAATTCGATTCAGCCCTTGTTATGCTGGAAGAAGTGGGAAAAATTAAAAATAAGAGCACCAGTGAAGAAGACGCAACTTTGCATTATATTGACCTGGAAGCCCGGATTACAAACATGGAGGCTCAGGAGAAAAGATTACGCGAACTGCTGGACAGGGCGCAAAAAGTGGAGGAAGTCCTGGAGGTTGAAAAAGAACTGTGGAGGATCCGGGGCAACCTGGAATCCATGATTGCTGAATTTAGGCATTTAAAACAACGTGTAAGCTACTCTTCCATCAATATCTACCTGGAGGAAAAAGATCCCCTTACTACCTCCCTGGTAGAAGGCCTCGGCACCTGGGAAAAAGTTGGCAGCCTATTAGCTTTGAATACAAACCGTCTTATAAAAGGAATCTCCACTTTAATTATCGTTTCCATAGGATCGCTTCCCATACTGGTTCCCCTGGCTTTGCTGGTCGTTCTTGTGGGGAAAATTGTTGTCGTTGTTAAAAATAGAAAAAAAGCCAAAAGCCAGGATACAAAAGATCAAGGTCCTTCTACTCCGGCGGCCTGAAACTAATATGAAAATGGCGCAGCGTTTGCTGGTGAAAGAATAGGTGCCTGGCACTTAACTTATTTACTTATTGGGTAATTTGGTGCCTGGCACCAAACTTATTTATTTCTTGACAAAATAATTTTAAAAAGTATAATGTAGTTAAGTAATTACTTAATTAGTTTTGGTGAGAATATTTATGGATGAACTCCTTATTAATTTAAAAGCGTTGGCTGATGAAACCCGTTTTAAAATAATCGACCTGCTTTTGACTCATGATTTTTGTGTGGGTGCCCTGGCAGCACGCCTGGGTATTTCCGAGGCAGCAGTTTCCCAACAATTACAGGTTTTAAGAAAAGCGGGTTTGGTTAAGGGAGAAAAACGCGGCTACTGGACCCATTACTCGGTAGAACAGGATGTACTTAAGCAAGTTGCCGCCAGCCTGAAAAAGGTGGCAGAACGGTCGCCTGGCTGCAGGCATGCCTGCCAGAAAGAGTTATCAGGGGTAAAAGACCATACTTCAGAGGGGAGGGAAAAGAAAGTGTGTAAGTGCGGCTGTGAGCATCCGGAGAAATTGGAAAGCGAACCGGGAAAATGTACTCCGGAAAAAATTAAGGAGTGTCACGGGGAAAATAAAGAACATCCCTGTGAGAGAGAAGATAATTGTTGCTAATGCTAAGGGTACAAAAGTGAGCAGGATTTTTTAATCCTGCTCACTTTTTTAGGAGATTTGGCAAGAATCCTCTCCATTTCAATGGAGAGTAGTTTACTGTGTGTATCGAGGGTGTTAAAGTTTACCATCAACATGGTAGGTAACAGCTAACTCCTGCTTTTATACATTATTAACGCCGTGGTGGAGCCAAGACAGGAGGGAGACAGGCAAAATGAACATTTTAGAAGCGTGTAACTTAACTAAAAAATACGGTGATTTTACGGCGGTGGAAAGTATAGACTTTTACATTAAAGAGGGGGAGATCTTTGGATTCCTCGGCCCCAATGGTGCCGGAAAAACTACAACCATAAATATGCTGACAGGATTGGCCCGGATAACATCTGGGTTTATCCGCTTATCGGGAACTGATTATACCCGCCGGATTAAAAAGGCGCAGCATTTAATGGGTATTGTTCCTGATGAGAGCAATCTTTACGAAGAGCTCGGCGGGTTCCAAAACTTGAGTTTTTGTGCGGCTCTTTATGGCATGGAAAGGAGTAAACGCGAGGAAAGGGCCTGGCAGCTTCTTAAACAATTTGGACTTGCTGAGGCGGGAAAGAAGCCCTTCAGGTCTTTTTCCAAAGGTATGAAAAGAAAGTTAACCATCGCTGCCGGAATCATTCACGAACCCAAAATTCTTTTTTTGGACGAATCCACAACCGGTATTGATGTTGTAAGTGCAAGGCAAATTCGTAAACTGATCCTGGAATTGAACGAAAAAGAGACTGCCATTTTTTTGACGACACATTATATTGAAGAAGCAGAAAGGCTTTGCCATAGAGTAGCATTTATCGTCGATGGGAAAATCGTGCGTATTGGCACAATCGAAGAACTGATGAAAGATATGAGAAACTATTACCTGAAGCCCCCAATATATTAAAACATTCCATCACCGGCAATGGGCAGATCCTGCCCGGGCTTAGTTTTTTAATGTTGATTTTATTCAGCCTTTTTTTATTTGGCTATAGCATAAGAACCTAACTTCCCGTACATTTTATAACTATGCCACTTCGAAAGCCCTAAAATAAGCTGCTTTACAGCGATTTTTGCCTTGCAATCCCCATTAATAATAGTTATAATTATAACTATGAGAGGAGGATTTGCATGGCATATCGCGTTCATCAGGTGAATAAGAAAACCGGCGTTACATACGTCTATGAAGCAACCTCTGTCTGGGACAAGGAAAAGAAACAGCCGCGTAACAAACAGGTCTGTATTGGCAAGCTGGATCCCCAGACAGGTGAGTTCATCCCGTCGAAACGCCTGGATCCCGAACAAGCAGCCGCCCGGGATCCGGCCGTCACCGCCACAGCGAAGATTGTGGGTCCTGCACTACTGCTGGACAAGATTACAGCTGAACTGGAACTGGACAAAGTTTTGAAAAACTGTTTTCCGAAGGCGTATCAACAAATCCTATGTATGGCCTACTACATCACCGCGCGGGGCGGGCCGTTATGCCACTGCAAAGCCTGGAGCAAAAGCCATGCCCATCCTTTTGGCAAAGAGCTGACCAGCCAGCGTATCAGCGATATTCTCCGGACACTGGAAACTAACGGACAAAAGACTTTCTTCAAAAAGTGGGGCCAGAAGATCCTGGAAAATGATTATTTGTGTTATGATATCACTTCAGTCTCTTCTTATGGAGAATTGAATGAATACGTCAAGTACGGCTACAACCGGGACGGGGAAAGCCTGAAGCAGATCAACCTGGCCCTTCTCTTTGGCCAGAAAAGCCAGTTGCCCGTTTACTACAACCGGTTGCCCGGAAACATCAGTGATGTCAGTACCCTGCATCATTTTTTAAAGACCTTTAGCTACTTAGAGATGTCCAAGCTGCACCTTGTGATGGACAAAGGCTTTTACAGCCAGAAGAATGTGGATGAACTGCTGGCAGCACGGGACAAGTTTATCCTGGCAGTTCCTAACAGGCTTAAATGGGTCCAAAATATCATTGACGAGGTCCGGGAGACCATCCAGAACCCGGATGGTTACCGAAAGATAGACGGCGAAATTCTCTATGTGCATACGAGACTGTACCCCTGGGGCAAAGAACGGCGGCGCTGTTACGTGCACCTCTACTACAATGCCCATGCAGCAGCCGAAGCCACGGACAGCTTTACCGAAGAACTGCTGGCCTACAAAGAAGAATTAGAAACAGGTCTGTTGGTCAGCGGCCATGAAGATGCTTACAAAACCTTTTTCACCATCAAGGAAACCCCGGTGCGTGGCCGCAAAGTACTCTTTAACAACGAAGCCATTCAGAAATACCGTAACCGGTATGCCGGGTTCTATGCACTTCTTACCAACGATATCAAAGATCCGGTAGAAGCCCTGATGGTTTACCGGAATAAAGACAACATTGAGAAATGCTTTGACGATCTGAAAAACCAACTGGACATGAAACGCCTCCGTATTCACAGTTCCCCTGCCATGGATGGCCGGCTTTTTGTCCAGTTCATTGCCCTGATCTACATGAACGCTTTGCGTAAAAAGATGCGGGATACCGGGCTTATTGAGAAGTACACGGTCCGGGAACTGCTCCTGGAAATGGAGACGCTGACTCAAGTCCGCTATTCCGGCAAGTATGGGCATATCCTCACGGAGATCACCAAACCACAGCGTCAAATTATGGAAAGCTTGGAGATTAATCCGCACACATAGTTATAATTTTTCCGGGAATTTAGGATAAGAAACGTAAAACGAAAATGGATTTATTAGGATTTTTGCTCCCTGCTGTCAGATCCGGTTTCTTAGATACGCGCCGGTAAAACACCTCTTTTTTTCTAGAGGGGTGAAAGTATAATAAAGTATAATAAACCCGGTTCCGAAGGCAGGTGTCAGCTAATACCTACCTGTAGACAGAGGGAAAAGCTTCACTGGCTGATTTTAACTTCGTGTATTCTACATGTTGTAGTTTTAAAATTCTTTCTGGACAAAACTTATTTTTTGGGGTATATTCATATAATGAAATTAGGCATGCCTAATAATAAGGGGTATTTTGTGGACGAGATTAGACGAATACTGCAGTTGCTGCAGGAGTATGACAGCGCCAGGAAGGAATACCAGAGGCTGTTGCGGGCAGGAGGCTGGGATGTTACCGGTCCCCAGGTGGGTGTCCTGCGCATTGTTAATACACATCCGGGTATCAGTATTTCCGAATTGGCGGAGAAGATGAGTATTCATATTACCACCGCTGAAGGGTATGCCCAAAGGCTTTCCCGGCTGGGTTATGTAACAATTAAAGAAGACCCGGGCGACCGCCGCAGGAAGATCATAGTAAATACCGAGATGGGGATGAGCATTATTAAAGAGGTGCCCCTGGGTTACAAATCCCTGCTTGTTCATAACCTGGCCAAAGCTGGAATTGAGGAAAGAAAAGCCATCGTAACAGGTCTGGAATACTTGATACAGCACATGAAGGAGCATAACTAGAATGGAACAAAAACAAAACAACGTGGCAAGCATGGGTGAAGAGAATATCACCAAGCTGCTTTTACGCTTTTCTTTGCCGGCCACACTGGCCATGGCCGTCATGGCTTCCTATAATATTGTCGATACGATTTTTGTGGGGCGCCTGGGCAGCCAGGCCATTGCGGCTCTTTCTGTTTCTTTTCCCATTCAGATGCTGTTGGGAGCGATAGCTATCGGCACCGGTGTTGGTGCGGCTTCCCTTATTTCACGCTCTCTTGGTGCCGGGAAAACAGAAGACGCCACCATTGCTGTCGGGCAGGTTTTCCTGCTGGCGCTGCTCTTTGGATTGGTCATCATGCTGGTTAATTCCTTTTTCCTGCGGCCGCTGCTGCTCTTTTTTGGAGCTACGCCGGAGATCTTGGAGCTGACTGTAGACTATATGTCTGTAATTGCCAATGGTGCGGTCCTGATTTTCCTGATCATGATGCTCAACCATGTTGTTCGTGCCGAGGGGAATGTTATCCTGCCCATGCAGGTTATGATTATTTCAGCCGTATCCAATATTATCATGGATCCCATTTTTATTTTTGTCCTGGATATGGGTGTACGCGGTGCGGCGGTAGCTACCATTCTGGCCAAGATAATAGGTGTTTTCTTGATGCTGAGGCACTACCTGACTCGCAGGAGCGTCCTACATTTACACCTGCAAAACCTGCGCCCCAACTGGAGAATTATCCTGGATATCTATAAGGTGGGATTGCCTTCACTGTTTATCCAGATGTCGGCAAATATATCGTTGATCATTGTAAACCGGATTCTGGGGGAATTTGGTTATCTCCCCATTGCCATAATGGGCCTGGTCACACGCTTCCAGATGTTTGCCTTTATGCCCGTTCTGGGTATCGCCCAGGGGCTGCTTCCCATTATCGGCTTTAATTTCGGCGCCGGCAAATATCCCCGTATCCGGGAGGCTTTGTTGAAAGGTAGCGGGGCGGGTACTGTTTTTGTTACCCTGGCCGGCCTGGCTTTTTTTATCTTCCCGGGTTTTTTCCTGCGTATCTTTAGTTCAGAAGAGGAACTGCTGTCTGCAGGGGTGCAGGCTGTCCGGATCATGGTGCTCATGTACCCGCTGCTTTCCGCGCAGACCAATTCCATTATTTATTTCCAGGCCATTGGTAAGGGCACATCATCCCTTTTTCTGTCTCTGCTGCGCCAGTTCCTGTTTTACCTTCCCTTTATCATTTTTATGCCCCACTATTTTGGCCTGACCGGTATCTGGCTGGCTACCCCGATGGCTGACCTGCTGGCCTTCCTTGTTACAGTAATACTTATCTCCAGGGAGTTTAACAGCAGGGGTATCCCCTTGTATGTTCCAAAGGAACCAAGGTGTAATACCAGGTAAAAAAGCACGGGGTACCCGGCTTTATGGTTACCGGGTACCCCGTTTTTGCTATCCTTTAAACTCCTTCGGAATATATGGGATATGGGTCTCTTGGCCGGGTATTGGTTTC
>QZJM01000029.1 GCA_003605065.1 Dethiobacter sp.
CCCCGCCGATTCTTCTTTTTACTTTTTCCAATATTGAAGGGCATTTTTCTTTAACTTGTTCCTGAACTGTTCCGTTGTTTTCGGTAACAGTTCATTTGTTTCCCAGTCCAAAATAACCCCATACCTTCGGAATAGATCAATAAATTCTATTTCCCCTTTAAGATACTTTTCCCTGACAAGAGAAGGATCTTCTTCCAGCCAGCCGGCACGGTGTTCTTTAATAGACGCCCTTTCTTTAGCGCTGGCATCCTTATCCACTTCGTACTGGCACAGATCCTCGTCGATTACCCTGATGATTACACCGTAATCCTTGCGGGCTCTTTCTACAGTAACATAACCATCGATAACATCCTCAAGAACCCTGGCAAGATCCCGTTCCATAGGATCCCCAAGGCCGCCGCCGCCCTGCGAGGGACGAACAAAGCTTTCACCTCGTTTTACAGGATAGTTGGAGAAAACGGCCCCCAGGTATTTTTCTATTTCCGTATCCGGATTTAACCGGACTCCGTGAGGATACGAGGGAAGCCCCCCGGATACTCCCATGTTGATAGCCCGCGCCCTATCACAGCAGTATGACATCACGGAGCGGTCTACAAGCCCCAGAGTCCCACCTTTCACCACCCCACAGCCTCCACGATATTTACCAGGTCCCCCCGAATCCACAAGAATTTCATGTCTGGAGGTAACAACCGGGGTCAGGCGCTCCTGGCCTTCACAGGGTTGAACTGTTAATCCGACACCAAACATGGGAGCCGAACAGTTGGAACCATCGCGATCCCAACGGGCCCCATGGCCTCCGGCCATCCAGTCGTACCACATAAAATGGTAATTATAACCGGGTCGGTTATCCCAGCCTCCGATTAAGAGATACTCAAGGTTAAAACAGGGAGCCATAGCCCTTTCTGGCATAATATTTGACCATATTTCAAATATCGCATTCATAATCTTCTCATATGCACCTGAACAGAAACCAGTGACCGCAATAGGCCAGGGAGCGTTAACCACTGTCCCCTCGGGTAAATTAGCCGTAACAACCCTGTAAAACCCGGAACTTAATGGTATATCCGGGAAAAGCATTTTTGTCCCGGCAATGACCGCCGAATATGCGGAACCAAAAGTAGCGTTAAGAAAACACCCGATATAAGGGTGGGATCCCTCCAGATCATAATGAAGGTGACCATCTTTTATCGTTAAAGAGACCCTTATAGGAATTAAACCTTCACCCACATCAGGGTCCATATCGATGTAATCCTCGGCAATCCAGGTTCCTTCGGGGAGTTCTTTTATGCGTGCTCTGGTAATCCGTTCAACATAATTCTTACATTCCTCAAATGCCTGAAGGACTGTGTCCTTACCATATTTTTCCAAAAGACGAAGAAGCTGCTGTTCCCCTACCCTGGTAGCTTCAGCCTGTGCTCTCATATCCCCGAGACGGTCTTCCGGTCCCCTCATATTGGAAACGAGAAGATTGGCCACATCTTCCCGGTAGACTCCTTTTTCCCAGAGCTTAATCGGGGGAATACGCAGGCCTTCTCCATAGTGTTCTTTAGCGCGAATATCAAAAGATCCCGGGACGGAACCGCCAACATCGGCCCAATGACCATTACACTGCATAAAAGCTATCAACTCGCCATCAAAAAACACCGGCCTGATTATTCTTACATCACAAAAATGGGTGCCGCCGGCATAAGGATCATTGACAGCAAATACATCTCCGGGGTTGATATTGCCCTTAAATGCATTGATCACTGATTTTGCCGTAAAGTGGAGCGTGCCAACATGAACTGCGATATCCCAGCTTCCCTGCATTACCGTATCTCCTTCACTGTCATTAAGACAGCAGCTGAAATCACGGCAGTAGATAACAAATGAATAACATGTCCGCAGGATCTGTTCCGCCATCTGGTCTACCAGGTTAATAAATCCATTTTTCAGAACCTCAAATGTTACGGGATCGAGTTCTCTGGAAAATTTTTCAGATTTCATTTTTTATCACCTCTTACGTCGATAATGATATTGAGATAATCATCCACCCGTGCTGTAAGTCCTGGCGGAATTACTGTTGTGGAATCAAACTGCTCTACGATGGCCGGTCCTTTGAAAACTGCTCCCGCGGGAATTTTCTCACGTTCATAAACTTCAGTATCGGTAAAACCGTTTGTTGCTTCAAAAAAAACAGGCCGAACTTCTTTTAAAGCGCTCTCTAACGATCCTAAACGTTCCACTTTAGGCAAATCCGGTTTTAACGCCTTACCTGTAGCAACTATCCTCAAGCCATAAATCTCTATCCCTTTACTCCTGTCCAAAAAAGCAAACTCCCTGTTATGTTCCTGGTGAAACCTTTCCAGCATGTTTTCCAGGTTATCTACCGGAGACGGGCAATCAATTGATAGTGAACGCCACTGACCCATGTAGCGCATATCAAGATATCGTTTAATTACCCTGGATTCCTGTGGTATTGATTCCACATCCAACCGCTCGTGAGCATCCTTTTCCATGGCAAGAAACTCGTTTTCCAGTTCTACTAAATCTACTTGCGAAGTATTTACAAGGTAGTTTTTAGCCAGGTCATGCCTGATATCTACCATCAGGCATCCCATAGCGGAAGTAATCCCGGGGAAACGAGGGATAATAACCGTGGGAATTTCCATTTCCTGCGCAAGGAAAACAGCATGAAGGGGACCGGCGCCACCAAATGCTACCAGGGCTACCTCCCTGGGGTCATAACCCCTTCTGATGGAAACCAGCCTTAAAGCATCACACATATTAGCATTGGCTACTTTAATGATGGCCAGCGCAGCCTCAATATGGTTCATACCAAGGGGTTTCGCAATTTTTTCAATAGCTTGTTCAGCCGCATCTTTTCTCAAATCCATCGCTCCACCGATCAAACAATTCCCGAGGCGTCCGAGTAAAAGGTTGGCATCAGTATTGGTTGGTTCTTCCCCTACCGTAGGATAACAGGCCGGTCCGGGGTCAGCACCCGCACTCTGGGGACCATTGCGCAAAGAGCCCCCTTCATCGATCCAGGCAAGGCTTCCTCCCCCCGCTCCGATTGTCACCAGTTCAATTGCGGGAAAAAGAATAGGGTAACCAAACTCCACGTACCACTGGTAGCTCGTCCTTAACTCATGCTCATGCATAAAAGAAATATCAGCACTGGTGCCACCCATATCAAGACCGATGGCGCTGGGAAAGCCGCATAATTCAGAGATATATTTCATGGCACAGGCTCCGGCGCAAGGACCTGAAGTTCCCACCCGGGCTGAATAACTTCTTATTGTCGTGGCGGTCATCACACCGCCTCCGGAGTGTAAGATAAGAACGTCCCCCACATAGCCCATTTCCCGTAGTTTTTTGTCCAGCCTTTCCATGTAATCACCGATCACAGGTCCTAGGCAGGCATTGATAATAGCTGTACTAAAGCGTTCATGCTCAAAGATTTCGGATATTGTTTCACTGGAAGTACAGATAAAGACTCCCGGCAGCTCTTCTTCCAGTATCTTTTTCATTTCTAACTCATTTTCAGGGTTAATATAAGAATTAATAAAACAAACCGCTACGGCTTTCATCCCCCGTTTCCGGAAAAGATCAGCCACCTTAAGGGCGTCTTCCCGGTTCAAAGGAGCTAAAACATCTCCGCCATAATCAACACGCTCTTCGACCTCAAGCCGGTCCCTTCGCGGTATATACGGCGGGGCAACATCTTTATAGGGATCCCAGAGATCGGGTTTTTCTGCTCTTCTAATTTCGTTTACATCTCTAAATCCTTTGGTAAAGACGGCACCGGTGCGAGGATGGGTGCGCGTAATAAGAGCATTCGTGGCAACAGTTGTCCCGTGAGAAAAGAGGCTTACGTCTTTCATATTAATTCCGGCTACTTTCAAATTGTTCAGAATACCTTCTTCGGGATTTGTCGGAACCGAAGGCACCTTTGTAATGCTTATTTCTCCAGTTTCTTCGTTATAAATGAAACCATCAGTAAAAGTTCCTCCTACGTCAATTGCAACCCTGTACTTAGGCATTTTTTCTCCCCTTCCCTTTGAAAATTAGTATTGTTATTTGGCAACAGCTATTGTTATCATGAACTGTCTGGCTCTTAATGTAACACCCCTTTCTTTGTTTTGCCCGTTAAAAAAAATAAGTATATCTTACTAATCCTCTTTCAGCCTTCTGATCTCAAAAATAGCAGGGCAGGACCTGTCTGGACACTGCAAAACAAACCTCCCGTCAGTAAAACCGAACCTCTCCGGTGGAACCCTGAACCTCGCAGAGATAATATAGGGATAAATAGCCTGCAGCGCTGTCATGCAAACAACATCGCACTCCTTTAAATTCAACATGGGACCGTTTAAAACTACCCTGCTTCCTGAAGGGACTCTGGAACAAGAAGAATCCACGCAGATAATTTCAATATCTTCCTCGTTGTAAGACATTCGAATGTCACGACCTTCCCTATCCCTTTAAATAAAATTTTTCACCGCTGTTATCTCGATATTTTCTTTGCTTAAAATTTCATGCACCGCTGCAAAAAATTCAAGAGCCTGGGGTGTGTCGCTATGGATACATACAGATTCAGCCTGGAGATCTATTTCTTTTCCGGTAACAGCGGCCACTTTGTTCTCTTTTACAACCCTGGCGATACGCCTGGCCATTGCTTCGGGAGAGCCCCCGATATCACCGAGGTTAAATTTGAAAACGAGAACACCATTTTCCCGGGTACCGCGGTCTCCATAAAATTCGTTAATAACCTTAAGGCCCATTTCCTTGGCCACGTCATAGGTCACAAAAGCGCGGTGTGTAAACAGGATAAGGTTTTTATCCAATTCCATTATGGCCTCTACAATGGCTTCCGAAAGAGCCCTGTCTTCACCAGCCATCATATACATCTGGCCGTGCGGCTTGATATGCTGTAAATCAACTCCCAAGGACCTGCCATAACCCCAGAGCGCCCCTACCTGGTAAGTAACATAATCCTTTACCTGCTGGGGTGTGCACTCCATACGCCTTCTCCCAAAGCCGATCAAATCGGGGAAACCTACATGAGCCCCTACGGCCACGTTGTGCTCTTTTGCCAGTTGAACCGTATACCTCATGACATGCGGGTCTCCGGCATGAAAACCGCAGGCAATATTTGCAGAGGTAATGTATTTCATGATCTTATCATCCGGGTAAACCTTGTAGAGGCCAAAGTTTTCACCCATATCGCAATTAAGATCCACAAATTTTCTGGTCAATTTTTCTCACACCCTTCTTTAAGTAATTCCTCGAGAAACGAGGTATTAAAGTCACCTTCAACATACTCCTTGCTTGCCAGAATCTTCAGGTTTAAGGGAATTGTCGTCTTAATGCCATCTATTTGAAAAGCAGCTAATGCCTCTTCTAAATGGCGAATAGCTTCCAGGCGGGTTATATCCCAGGCAATAACCTTGGCAATTAAAGGATCATAATAAGGTGAAACAAGAGAACCTTCTCCAATGGCATGGTCAATCCGGAGGTACCTGCTATTCATCTCAGGAAACTGCAACCTGGAGATTTTCCCTGGGGAGGGAGAAAATGAGACCGGATCTTCAGCATAAACCCTTGCCTCGATGGCATGCCCCTCTAGGATGATGTCCTCCTGGTTCATGGGAAGCTTCTCCCCCGCGGCGATTTCTAACTGGCATTTAACTAGATCTATTCCTGTTAAAAATTCTGTTACCGGATGCTCGACTTGCAGCCTGGCATTCACCTCCATAAAGTAAAATTCTCCCTCCTCTGACCTGAGAAATTCCATTGTTCCTGCTCCTTCATACCCCATGGTCACAACCAGTTTTCTTGTATACTCGTAAAGATTCTGGCGCTCTTTTTCTCCCACTACTGGAGAAGGAGATTCTTCAATAATTTTCTGGTGCCTCCTCTGGATAGAGCATTCCCTTTCACCCAGGCAAATACATTTACCGGAACTATCAGAAAGAAACTGGATCTCTATATGCCTTGGATTAACAACCTGTGTCTCCAGGTAGCAATCAGGAGAACCAAAAGCAACCATTCCTATACGTAAAACCCGTTCCCATACATCCCTGATCTGTCTTGTGTCGCGGATAACTTCAATACCTTTTCCGCCTCCCCCTTTATCAAGTTTGAGAAAAGCGGGAATTCCAATTTCATCGATAACTTTATTAAGTTCATTTAAGCTCCGGACAGGGGTTACCGTCCCCGGTATAATCGGTACGTTTACCCTGGAAGCGATTTCACGGCAATAACATTTTGATTCAATAGCTTTCATCACGTCAGGTGGCGGGCCTACCCACGTTACACCGCTGGAAACAACTGCTTCAGCAAAAGAATAATTTTCAGACAAAAAGCCATAACCGGGATGAACCGCATCAACCCCCGCTTTTTTGAAAACATTAATAATTGCCTCAATATTAAGATAGCTCTTTAAAGGATTTGCCGGACCAATGTTATATGTTTCATCTGCTTCCCGTAAATAAAAAGCATTCTTATCGGCATCAGAGTAAACGGCAACGGTTTTTATATTAAGCTCCCGGCATGTCTTTATAATCCTCCTGGCAATTTCTCCTCTGTTTGCTATTAATAATTTTCTAAACATAGCCTATTTTACCTCACCCAGATCAAGTATTATCATAGGGCTGCCAACATCCATTTCGTCCCACTCTTTAACAAGTACTTGTTTTACCTTCCCTTCATACTCTGAGATAACTGCCAATTCATTTTTCATACAATTTATGACAGCAACAGTTTGCCCCTTTGCAATCTGTTCTCCTTCAATTGCCACAACCCTGGCAACCAGTCCGGGCATATGTGCATTTATTGTTGCTTCCATGTTTTTATCTCTCCCTTCATGTTCATATTTAGAAATTTTACTCCAGCGACTCCTCACAAAAAAGAGCCCCTTGTTTCTGAGTTGCCTCTACGGCCTCCTCCTGGGTAGAGGGAATGAACTTAGCAAAATCCTTGCCAGGTATTCCCTGTCCGATCTTCCATAAATCAGTCTTGATTACACTCAAGGCACACATGTAACCTCCTAGTGTCGGACCATCGAGGACAAGAAGAACGGGAGTATTACCACAAATATTCAGAGCACCAGGCATGGCATAGGCATGATCCACAATATTGGAAGGATGGCTTCCCCCATCTCCTCCATCTTTCCTGGCAAAAAAATTAACGTCTTTAATTTCTTCCAACCGGTAAGCCGAGCGGTTAGAGGTGTGCAGGATCTTAAATGCATGTGTAAAAAGATAATCCATTCCTTCTTCCGTAACATAATCTGGAGATGTATTGGTGCCTGGAATAGCTCTTAAATGCCACTCCCTTGCATATTCAGGAATAACTTCTTTTTTTAGTTTCCGCCCCGCAAGGCTGTCGAGTTCCTTTGAAGACCTGCCAAACGGGAGTACATCTCCCCGCTGCAGCTTACGGCCCTCAAAACCTCCATAACTGCCGAACAAACAGGTTGATTTACTGCCAAGGTAAAAGGGAACATCAATTCCTCCGGCCACACCGATATAAGCTCTAAAGCTGAACTCTCCAAAATGAGAGAGCTTCAAAATATCTCCCTTGCTGATTTTGATCGATTCCCACATAGGAACAGCTTCATTATTAATTGCAGGCTTCATATCAGTACCGGTAACACTGATAACAGCGTCAACACCGAATTCCGCTTCAAAATAACCTCCTGCGACTTCTAGGCCAGCTTCGCCGGGGGGATTACCCACCAGCAAATTAGCAAACCTCAAAGCAACGTTATCCATGGCACCCGCCGTTGCCATCCCCTTGCCCAGATAACCTAACCTTCCAGGCCAGTCTTCAACCAGGGTTTCTATGCCGCTATTAATAACTCTGAGCATCTAATATCCCCCTTAGTAATAATTTTTCACCGGTTTATACCTTAAAGGCGCGGAGCTTTCCTTGTACCTTCTTCCTGCTTTTTCTTTAGTTCTTTGATACCTTTTTGAACCTCGTCAGAATTAAAGAACTTAAGCCATTCCCTTACAGATATTTTCCCATCTCTTATCTCATAGACATAATCAGTCTCTTCATGAACATGCTTGTAAATATACAGGATTTCTTCTTCGGAAACCTCATGAAATTTTATTCGATCAGCCGGCTTGTAAAGAAAAGGACTGTTCTTAAAGAGGGGATGTTTCTGCTTAAATTGGAATACCGGAATAGTCCTGCCGAAAAGTTGATACCCTCCCCCCGTTGGAGTTGTATAAGTAAAAATACACGGGCCTCCAATTCCAACCGTTCCTTCCGGGGTCCATGTTCTCGGAGGATTATACTTGGGGACAACAATAGCACACCTGGGGTCCATAGGCCAGAAGAACCCGCCACCAGGCCAGAAGCCGCCTCCGCTATTGTACCATTCTGTTCCCAAGACCATTTTTTTTACTTCATCAACACTGACACCATTACACAAAGCGATATATTCCAGATTATAACCATTGATTACATTGGGAGCACCAGGACGCACTTCCTTAACATATTTTTCCACTGATTTTTTTGTTTCGCTGTCTTCAAAAGCGATAGGCAATGAAATCAAACGTGAATCTAATTCAATATCATTTACATCAGCCACTGAAAGTTCGACTTCTTTAATTTTTTTAATAAGCTCTCTTACCGAAATTTTCTCCGGATCGAAATGAAAAAGGTTAGTCCGCAAACCGGGAACTGTTTCAATAAGGCCTTGACTTTTTTTGCCTAGAATAGTGTTGTTAACAGTAAGCATCCTGAAAGAATCAAGGAGAAAAGCCCTTTGTTCTCGTCCATACTCAACCTGCAAAAAGCCGTCTCCCGCCTGCCTGAACAGGATTTCCAAACGCCTTTCGTTTTCAGGCAAAGTATCTAAAATCACGTCATAATTTTTGGATAACAATTTTAATAAACCCTCCTTTTACTGAACGACATTATTGTTTTCTTTTTTATTATTTAAAGGTGCAAAAAATGTGCCAAATCTTTTTAAAACTTATAATATTAAATAAAAAAGCGAGCTTCTTAAAAGCAACATAGCTTTAAACTCGCTTACAAAAAAAATGTGCTATAAATAAAAAGAATTTGTTGTTAAAAGATTAATTAGTACAAAATTATTTCATACAAAAGTATTAATTAATTAGAAAGTTTAAAAAATGTTCCATGTACGTTTTCATCTTTATGAAAACTTAAGTTACAAACATGTTAGATCGCATTAAAATATGGAAAAAATGCAATTTCGCATCTTATATTAAATTTTTAATTTAATATTATATTTGTTTAATTTTCTTACTACCGTGGATTGATTTACTTTTAATATCTGCGCAATTTTATAGGTATTTCTATATTGCTCATAAAGTTTATCCAGAATTTTCTTTTCAATATCCTCCTTGATTTTTTCCAGAGGAGCAATATCACATAGCAACTCTTTTGTAAGATTATTATTAGTAGATATATTTTCTATTTTTATATATTCCGGTAGATGGAAAGATTTAATACTTTCTTCATTAATAACAATAACAAGCCTTTCCATAAGATTTTCAAGCTCTCGGACATTTCCAGGCCAACTATAATTTTGAAGAAAATTAAGTGTAATCGAATCAATTTCCTTTTCCTTGCGGTATTTCTGTTTAAATTTTTCAAGGAATTTCTTTGCCAAGGGAGCAATATCCTCTTTTCTTTTACGCAGAGGGGGAATTTCAAGAGGCAAAACATTAAGACGAAAATAAAGATCCTTACGAAAATCTCCTTTTTTTACCATTAAGGATAATTCCTGGTTAGTAGCCGTGATAAAGCGGATATCGAGTCTGATCTCCCTGGTCCCGCCGATACGTGTTATGACTCCCTTTTCTATAACATCCAGTAGCTTCACTTGAAGTGGCAAAGGCAGGTCTCCTATTTCATCAAGAAAAAGGGTTCCATGGTTTGCCAGTTCTATTTTACCTATTTTGCCTTTTCGAAGAGCTCCTGTAAAAGCCCCCGGATCATAACCAAAGAGCTCGCTTTCTAAAAGATTTTCAGGAATTGCTCCGCAGTTTATAGCAATAAAGGAATTGTGGTTACGAACACTGTTATCGTGAATGTATCTTGCCAGAAGACCTTTCCCCACACCAGTTTCACCAGTTAATAAAACAGTGGAATCTACTTCTGCTATCTTACGAGCCATATTTAAGATTTGTATCATTTCATGACTCTGAGCAACTAATCCATCTGTTCTTAAACAGTCCTTTCTGAAGTTAATTAATTCCTGGTAATAAAGATCTTTAAGGTTCTCTATTTCTTCAAGTTGAGCCTTTAATTTGTTTAATTTCGCTGTGTCACGGGCGTTTATAATTACCCTGTAAATAGAACCATCTTCATTAAATACCGGTGTTCCCGTAACCAATACCTTTGTTTTATTACTGTACTCCTGAATAACGCTGACCTGTTTTTTCTGCTCCAGGACCAGTTTTGTTACGGAAGGCCTGAAAACTCCCTCGTTTTCCAGTTCTTCCACATTTTTTCCAAGCACCGCTTCCCTTGGAACTCCGGAGTTCTCTTCAAATGCCTTGTTAACCATTATTGTTTTTCCACTGCCATCTGTGACATAGATCTCATCAGAGGAAAAATTTACAATTGTATCCAGCTCACGAACTAAATCTTTATTGGACTGATATAAATTTTTAACCGTTTGTAACAGAGCTTCTGAATCCAGTATGCCTTTGTAGTCCCCAAGCTCTCCATATATTAAAATTACAGTATCCTGCAGCTCTCCAAGTTCTTCAACATTTACATCCCATTGAACTTCTTTGGAAAAAGGCTGCAGAAATGCAGTAACAGGTTCATCTTTATTGGCAACATTTTTTAATTTTTCCCCTGTTATATAACCCACAATTTTCCCTTCTTTTTGTACAACTCCATAATCGTATCTTTTTTGCTCCATTAGATCCAGGGATTTATAAACGGAATAATAATCATTCAACAAGGTAAAGCGGTGGTACATGATCTCTTTTATCTTCATTTTTTGTAAAAAACCTCCTTTAACGGAGCTAATATTGTTTCTAGTAGAGAAATAACACAATAAAAAACCTATAACACTATAAAACTAGACGCGGCCAACATTATAAACGAAATAAAAATACTACTTTATAACAAATTCTTTGTTTTTCGAAAAAATCCTCTTTTTTGTAAAATGCAAAGAAACATTTAAAGTTGTTTTTTATTAGTTTAAAATGCATCTCTGCATCTAAAATTATTGCATCCCGGAGTTGATAAAAAAGGAAATTTTATTGGCACATTCCTTGCATATATTTAGATTATGATTAAATTATTTTCAAGGAGGCATAAACAATCATGGAAGAAAAAAATATTCATCTCGTTACTGAAATACCAGGTCCTTTGTCACAGCAGTTTCAAAAGTTACGAGATGAAAATGTATGTAGAGGAGTTTCTAACCTTGTTCCCTTTCTCATTGAAGAAGGAAAAGGGGCTTTAGTAAAGGACCTGGATGGTAATGTATTCATAGATTTTTCCAGCGGAATAAGCACCATCAATACCGGACATTCACACCCAGAAATTGTTGCAGCAGTGAAGGAACAGGCAGATAAATTTTTTCACACTTGTTTTATGGTTATAATGTACAGATCATATATCACCCTGGCGGAACACCTTAATAAACTTGCCCCTGGAGATTTCCCAAAAAAGACTGCCTTTTTTAACAGCGGCGCTGAAGCAGTTGAAAATGCCGTCAAGATCGCACGCCGTTTTACCAAAAAGATGGGCATTGTATCACTGGAATGCGGTTTTCATGGTCGTACACTTTTAACCATGACCCTTACTTCTAAAGTAAGGCCTTACAAGTTCGGCTTTGGTCCTTTTGCACCTGAAATTTATAAAATGCCTTCTCCATACTGTTACCGTTGCCGTTTTGGGCTGACATACCCGGATTGTGAGCTAGCTTGTGCCACCTACCTCGAAAAATTCTTTACTATTGAGTGCCCGGCTGAAAATATAGCTGCTATCATTGTAGAACCTGTTCAAGGTGAAGGAGGCTTTATTGTGCCGCCTCCCGGCTACCTGCAAACCCTGCGTAAGCTTTGTGATAAGCATAGTATTCTTTTTATTGCCGATGAAATCCAAACTGCTTTTGGACGTACAGGGAAATTCTTCGCTGTGGAACACAGCTCTGTTGTACCAGACCTAATCACTGTAGGTAAATCAATAGCTGCGGGAATACCGCTTAGCGGTGTGATTGGTCGTGCTGATGTTATGGATGCACCAGATCCCGGTGAAATAGGAGGCACCTTTAGTGGAAACCCGCTTGGTTGCAGTGCCGGGCTTAAAGTTTTGGAAATTATGGAAAGAGAAAGTATTCCACGAAAAGCTGAAGTATTAGGGGAAAAAGTTTTTAACCGTCTTAAAGAAATGCAGGAAAAGTATAATTTAATCGGGGATGTACGGGGCCTGGGAGCCATGGTAGCCATGGAACTGGTTAAAGACCGCTCTTCCAAAGAACCTGCAGTTGAAGAAACTAAAGCTGTTGTCCAGGAATGTTTCAAAAATGGGCTGGTGGCACTCTCCGCAGGGATCTTTGGTAACGTCATCAGGCTTCTTATACCTCTTATCATTACTGATGAACAACTGTATACAGGACTTGACATTTTAGAAAAAGCAGTAGCAAAAATTAATTCCCAACGTTTATAAATTTTTACAAATTTAAAAATTTGTAGGAGGTATCTTTATGGAAAATTTAACAAAAGAAAAAATTAATACCTATCAAGTGGCTAAAAGTAGAATCAAGCGGGCTGTAGAACAGTTAGATTTACCCATAAATGTTTATGAACGTTTAAAGGCTCCGGACCGTGTAATAGAGGCAGCTATCCCTGTAGAGATGGATGACGGGAAAATAAAAATTTTTACCGGGTACCGCTCCCAGCATAATAATACCCTGGGGCCATATAAGGGTGGTATTCGCTTTCACCCGGAAGTTGATGCCGATGAAGTCAAAGCCCTGTCAATCTGGATGACTTTTAAATGCGCTGTGGCCAGGGTTCCCTTCGGTGGTGGTAAGGGCGCTGTAGCCTGCAACCCTCGCCAGATGTCAAAAAAAGAGATGGAGCGGCTGAGCCGCCAGTATATGCGCGCCATGGCTCCCATTTTAGGACCGGAAAAAGATATCCCTGCACCGGATGTTAATACCAATGCCCAGGTTATGGCCTGGATGGCGGACGAGTACAGCAAAATTCAGCAGTACAATGACTTCGGCGTAATCACCGGTAAGCCGCTTGATATGGGAGGCTGTGTGGGAAGAGAAACCGCTACCGCACGGGGAGTCTTGTATGCCGTCCGTGAAGCTGCCAGAGTAAAAGGAATCTCTTTAAAAGATGCCACTTTTGCCGTACAGGGATATGGAAATGTAGGATATTTTGCGGCACGCTTTCTGGCAGAACAGGGGGGTAAACTCATCGCCGCAACCGACTCCAGCGGCGGCGCCTATAACCAAGGGGGTATGAATCCTGAGCTCCTTCTTAAACATAAGAATGAAACCGGCTCTGTTAAAAACTTTCCCGGCAGCGATGAAATTGATACAGAAGGTCTTTATGCCCTGGATTGTGATATAATAGTTCCGGCTGCCCTGGAAAACCAGATTACCGCAAAAGTAGCACAAAAAATCAGGGCCAGGATTATTGGGGAAGGTGCCAACGGACCGACTACGCCGGAAGCAGACGAAATCCTTAAAGAAAAAGATGTTTTAGTAGTGCCGGATATTCTGGCTAACAGCGGGGGTGTAATCGTTTCCTACTTTGAATGGGTACAGAATAACTACAGGTACTACTGGTCCGAGGATGAAATTGAGAGGCGTTTAGAGAGAAAAATGGTGGAGGCTTTTAACCACATTTACGAGTACAAGTGCAATAACTGTAAGGATACGGTTACCATGAGGGAAGCAGCTTTTATGTATGCCCTACAGCGCCTTGCCGAGGCCATGAAAGTCCGGGGCTGGTGGGGTTAAGAAATTCAAGAAGTGACGCCGGCAGCTCTTTTGTCAATCCTGATAGGATCCAGCAATTAAAGTTAAAGCGGAATTTTTTTAGAAATTTTCGGTTCGCGCAAAACTGGGCAGCATTACAAGTGGGGGAGGTTTTTCGTAGTGATTTATGGCAACCATGGAAAATTGTTAAGGATAAACCTGGAAGAAAAAAAATTCGGAGTCGAGGAAATAAGTGAAAAAACACTTAATGAAACAATTGGCGGAAAAGGATTGGGAACACACCTTCTCTTAACAGAGGTAGACCCTCAGGCAGACCCCCTTTCTCCGGCGAACAAAATAATTTTTACCGCCGGGCCGGCGTGCGACACCCGTATCCCCGCCTCTTCCCGGTACGGAGTTTTCGCCAAGTCACCCCTTACCGGTATTTACACGGAATCGTACTCCGGAGGACATTTAGCTCCGGTAATGAAACGCACAGGTTTCGACGCCATCATCCTGGAAGGGATGTCAGGCACCCCTGTTTATCTCCATGTTAATCATGGCGGGGTTACCTTTCATGAAGCAGGACATCTCTGGGGCCTGGAAAGCTACGAAACAGAGGATCGTATCAAAAAAGAGGTAGGCATCCGCAATGCCCAGGCCCTGGTAATCGGACCCGCCGGAGAAAAACTCGTTAAATTTGCCTGTATTAAAAACAATTACTGGCGAAGTGCCGGGCGTACCGGCCTGGGCGCTGTTATGGGCTCCAAAAAAGTTAAGGGCCTTATATTTAGTGGTGACGCCCGCGCACCCCTGGCCGATCCGGCTCTCTTGAAAGAATATATATGTTCCCTTAAGGAAAAAGGCAAAGATAACGCTGCCGTAAAAGCATATTATAATTTCGGCACACCGATGATGGTAGCTATTCTAAATGAGGTCAACTCCTTTCCCAGCCGTTACTGGCACCGGGGAAATTCCGAGAACTGGCGCAATCTCAGTGCCGAGTACCTGAGGGACAATCTGAAGGTCCGCTCCAGAGCCTGTAGAAGCTGCTACATGGCCTGCGGAAAATTGAGCCGGGTACTTAAAGGCCGCCACAAAGGATTAACGATTGAAGGACCGGAATACGAAACCATTTACGCTTTTGGAGGCCTTTGCTGCATCGACCAGCTGGAAGAAGTGATTTATTTAAATGACCTTTGCGACCGCTTAGGCCTGGATACCATCAGCACGGGTAACCTTGCGGCTTTTGCTATTGAAGCCAGCCTGGAGGGAAAAGTTAAGGGGGCCCCGGCTTACGGAGACGTGGACGGAATCGCGGAACTGGTGAAAAAAATCAGTGCCCGTCAGGGATTAGGGGATGTTTTAGCCGATGGAATCAAATCAGCCTCACAAAAGCTGGGTTTGGAAGACATGGCCATCCATGTCAAAGGAATGGAACCGGCCGGTTATGATCCCCGTGTTTTCAAAGGGATGGGGTTGGCTTACGCCATATCGGATCGGGGTGCCTGTCACCTGCGTACCACTTTCTACAAACCGGAACTGAGCGGTATCATTTCTCCACAGCAGATAGAAGGAAAAGCAGAGCTCTTAATCGATTATGAAGACCGTGCCGTTCTTTTTGACTGTTTAATTTTCTGCCGTTTTTACCGTGATCTTGTTACCTGGGATGATCTTTCCACTGTAATCGCTGCTACTACAGGACAGCAGTTAAGCAAGGAGCAGCTTCAAAGAACTGCCAACAATGTGGTTAGCTGGGCGCGCATGTTTAACCTTAAAGCCGGGATCAGCAAAAAAGATGATACCTTACCCCCTCGTTTTTTTGAGGAACCTTTGGATAAAGAAGGAAATCAGGTCATTACCAGGGAAGAGCTGGAATACCTGGTCAATGATTATTACCAGCTTCGCGGCTGGGACGAAGAAGGAGTTCCTTGAAACTTTTGCTGTAAGTCCACTGGCCGCCGGGGGGCTGCAAATCCCTTGCCGTGACGTCATTGGCACAGGTATAACCCCAAATCTAATCCCGGGCCCGGTCCACTGGAACATGCCTGGCCTTTTTTCCCATAACCACACCCAGTTCCGCTTCATAGTCAACCCTGCGGCTTTGCGGGGGTAAAATAATTTCATCTCCCGGGCCTATGACAGCAGTTGATGGTTTCAAAAAAATATGGGAGCCTGGGGCAGTTTTAAGCCCACTTCTTCAGCATGGCTGCGGTAGTTAAGCCCTATTCCGATAATCTTGGACGGTTTACAGGGAAAAAGCAGCTGGACGGCATCCAGGGAAAATTTCTCCCCGCTATAAATATAATCTCCCCCGACAAAGAAAAAACCTGCTCACTCCTGCAGGTTCTTGTTTTTCGGGCGTCAGGCGGAAAACTCTTCTATTTGACCGCGGGCAGGTATAACTTAAGCTCACCGCCGTTATGCAGGGTTTCCATACCCAGGAAGCAGTACGCCGGAAGTTTAACCGTTTTTTCCCGGCCGTCCTCCTCCAGGAGAAAATCGTAATAAGTCAGAACTACTTCCTGGAAAGAAAAATCTAATCTTTGTGAAAGTGCATACCACTTAAGATTATTAACCTGCTTAAAGGCTTCAGCCGGTGGCAGGAGGGGATAATAACCGGGTTGGGCAGCTTTTCCCTCTTCCTCATAATAATAGGAAAGGATGCCCGTGCCTTCCTGGTAATGCAAAACCAGGGTCGGATCATTATCAGTGCTTTTCTGGGGCCTGTAAAATACCTCTACAAAAAGCCCTTTTTGGGTCTCCTGGAGGTTAACCTCCAGATAATCGCCTTCCCTGACGATAAATCCTTCATTTGAAAGAATTTCCCCGGCCCAGGCTTTCGTGCCGGTTATTTGGGCTTCACTTGCCACAGATACAGCCACAATTTTTCGCGGCTTCCAGGAATTGCTGACATTTTCCACCGTCACGGCAGTATCTTTCTCTACCCTGTAGTAAACAGGAGGAAGCTTAATTTCCCCGGCCAGTTTAAAGCTTTGCTGATTTTTCCAGGCTTCAAATTCCGGGGCTACCTTAAGGGGCTCTTCTGTAACTGCGGGTTTGCCAGGATCTGCAGTTGCCCCGGGTTGGTCCCCCGGCCCCGAAGTTGGCGTTCTCTCAGGAACGGTTCCTGTTAAGTTGCCGGCACCCTCTCCGGAAGGCTTTTCCACAGGGCCTTTATCCACAGGAGAGACGAACGGCTCCTTTTCTACAGCAGGATCATTCTGGGCGACCTCGATCCCCGAAGGGTTCTCTGGAGAAGCGATCTCCGGGGAAAAGGGCTTAACCTGCCCCTGGTTATGAAAAACAGCCAGGGAAACAATCAGCAGTACGGCAGCCGCCGCTGTAAAAAGAGGGCGTGCCAGAAGTATTTTTCTACTGTATTTATGCCCCTTGTTTATAAATTGGAAAATTTTATTTTCCTTACAAACATAATTTTCTTCAAGCAGGGCCTTCTCCATTAATCTCCCTTTAAGCTCGGCCTGAAAAGAAGAAGAGGATTGAGGTCTGGGCATATCCCAGAGCAAAAAGGCAACATTTTTAAGCTCTTGAATTTCTTCCGGTGAAGAGCAGAGCTCTTCCACAGACTTATCCCATTCAAACTGCCTCATAATAATCCCCTCCTTCCAATTTTTTGCGCAGGTTTTTAAGACCTCTGAATAAAAGCGCTTTTACGGCACCCTCATTTTTATTTAAAATCAGGGCTATTTCCTTGATTTTTAATTCTTCCTGAAAACGCAGCAGCAGGGCATCTTGCTGTTCGGAGCTGAGAGTTTTTATGGCCTTCAGTAATTCTTCCTTAGTAACTTCAGAAAGGACTTTTTCCTCAGGATTATTGACCACGGGTGCTGTCAATTCGCCTTTGCTTTCATCCAGCTCCAGCGGCAAAGGCTCCTGCCTGCGAAATTGATCTATAACCTGGTTCCGGGCTATGGTGTAAAGCCAACAGGCAAAAGAACGATCCTGCCACTTAAATTTTTTAATATTAGCCAGGGCCTTATAGAAAGTCTCCGCCACCAGATCTTCAGCCAGCTGCGGGTTTTGTACCCTGTGGTAAATATAGCTATAAATTTTAGGAAAGTAGTGATCGTAAAGCGGAGCAAAAGAACCGGGATTGCTTTGCGCCCTGGAGATTATCTCCTGCTCCTTTTCATCAATTAACAACTGGATCTCCCCTTAAAGGACTAAAGTACTTTATCTTACAATAAAGCACACCTCCTTTTACCCCGGAGCTTACCGCTCTTCAGCAAGAAAACACACCCTGGCGAGAGCTGGGTTACCACCCTTTGGAGAGAAAAAGCTCACAAGGGCTTTGGGGTGTACCCTAAAATTTACATCCTAAACAATTCTACTCCCGCCATCTTATCTCCTGCTCACTGTAGCAAAACCACATTCTGCCTTTAATGGTTTTACCCGGAAGGGCCGCCTGGAGGATCCAGAAATTACCTCTATTAAATATTAATCCTCTCTTTCATTATTTATAACGAACTTTGTGGAAAAAGGTTACTGTTTATAAAAAACATTTTTCATAATAACCGCCACGACCCTGCAGGTCACAACAATGGACAAAAATACGGCCATGAAGTTAGTAAAAATTAACCTTCTCTGTTCCCGCCCCTCCAATGGGGGCAGCGATGCAGGTAGAGTGAATTGTTTGAGTGGCTAAAAGCTCCTGGTGAAGCGAAGGCTGAAGGCGGCCCGGATGGCACGGAGGCCAGCCGCCGAAGGCGACCATGGAAGGGAGCTCTGAAGGGGAGGCCAGCCGGAAGCCTGAGATGAACCATGGAGCTTTCCACGAAAACACCTGAACGATACCTGCACGCTGACACACATTTTTATACTAAATACTGCTCTAAAAGAGAAAGCATTCCCCTGACCCCGGCATCCTCTCCCAGGGCGGCAGGAACGAGAGATACCATTTCCCCTGAAGGCGGAATGGCCGCTTCTTTTAAATAGCGTCGTACCGGAGCAAAAAACATTTCTCCAGTACGGGCCATACCTCCACCCATAGTAATAACTTCCGGGTTTAAAATATTGACCACAAAGGCAAGGGCCAGCCCGAGAAAATAGGCGGCTTTCTCGATAATTCCCGCCGCCTCTTCATCTCCATCTTTTGCTGCCTCAAAAACATGACCGGCTGTCAGTTCTTCATTTTGTTTCACTATTTTTCGTAAAACTGCCCCGCCTCCCGCACTCAGGAGCATGCGGCCTTCTCTGGCGATAGCCGATCCCGAGGAAAGGCTCTCCAGGCATCCGCACCTGCCGCAGCCACAAAGAGGTCCCTGGGGCAAAACGATAATATGCCCTATTTCTCCGGCAAAGCCGCCGCTCCCCCGGTATATCCGGCCTTCCGTAATTATTCCGCCGCCGATACCCGTTCCCAGGGTGATATTAACCATGTTTCTTTTCCCTTTTCCAGCACCGTAGAGATATTCGCCGTAGGCGGCGGCACTGGCATCATTATCCACCAGCACCGGCACATTTAATCGTTTTTTCAATTCCTGCTCCAGGGGAAAACCTTCCCACCCCGGAAGATTTGGTGAGCTAATAATAGTTCTGGAGCGAATATCAAAAAATCCGGCCACGCATATACCTATACCGTCCAATTCATGGAGGGAAACACCTTCTCCGAAAAGAACTTCTCTAATACCGGTGATGAGATAGCGGATAACGTTGTTTAAACCATCTGCCGCTCTCGTGGGAAATTTCCGGCTGCTAAGTATTTTGCCTCCCTCTTCTGCCAGGGTTATAAGTATCTTGGTTCCTCCCAGGTCAATGCCCACTCTATAGCTCATTATTCACCTCTTGCTTTTATTAATATAGGGTTTTTATTTTTTTCCTAAAACAAGAATCATTTAACCTGAAATAAATTTTTCACGAACCGGCATCTAAAGGATTATTTTCCCCGTATATGTCAAAAAACCTCCTAAATATGTCTAGCAGCGATAATCTTATTTTGTCCATTATACATTATTTTTTTCTTTAGCTTCCCTCCACGAAAAAAGAGGTTCTATCCCCAGGGTCTTGCGGAAAATATTCATATAACGGTCTGAAAGCTGTCAATAGGCAAAAAAGACATAAGGAGCCTGTACCATCAGTTCCAGAGAATGGCATACGGGATTTGCGCAAGGAAGTTTTCGGTGCCCTTAAAAAGAACAGCCGCGGCAAGCAGGGGAGAAGAAGAGGCACGAAGGTCTGTTGGGGCCTGTATTTATTTCAGCACAGCTATTTCCTTCAAATTGCGGTAACATTCCTGGTAGTCCAGCCCGTAACCCACCACAAAAACGTCGGGCATTTCAAAGCCCCTGTAATCCACCGGAACATCAACAATACGTCTCGCCGGCATGTCAAGGAAAGTGCAGACCCGCAGGCTCAGCGGGTTTCTTGTTCGTAAATTTTTAAGAAGATAATTCAGCGTCAAACCGGTGTCCACAATATCCTCTACCAGCAAAACATTTTTACGGGCAATATTGGTATCGAGATCTTTAGTAATGCGAACAATACCAAGTGGATCGGTTTTCCCGGCATAACTGGAAATCCCGATAAAATCCAGGATAAAAGGAATGGAAAGTTGACGGCTCAAATCAACGGCAAAATATACACTTCCCCTTAAGACTGCAACCAGGACCAGTTCTTTCGCCCCGGCATAATCCCGGGATATTAATTCTCCCAGGAAGGATACTTTTTTAGAAATCTGTTCTTCAGTAAGTAAAACCTCCAGATTGCGTTCCCCATTCATTTTCCAGATACTCCCCTGTCCATCTTAATTTACTTTCCGGTTCCGATTTATTCAATCCCGTATTTTTGCAATAATCCCCTGTAATCACGCCCGTAGATTATTTTTATATTTATATGGGGATATAGTTCCTTTAAACGCCTGACTTTTTTATTTTTTTTCCAGGCCAGCTTTTGCTTTTGTGTCGTAAGTTCAACATAAAAATCCTGCTCAGGAAGGTAAAAGTCCGGGGAAAAGGCTTCGGTAATATTACCCTCGCTATCCCATTCCAATGGAAAGGTTTTGGGCTCATACAACCATTTTATCTGGTAAAAGTCCAGCATTTTAGCAAACTTTTCTTCACTGGAATGTGCAAAGGCAGGGGAAGTTCCCCTGGCATCCAGAACCTGGTGGTTGAGGATATTCTCTCTGATAAGTTGTTCTTCTACATCTTTTATAGACACTACGTCTGCGCTTTTTTGCAACTGAAGTGCCTCCACAATTAAGGCCGCAGCCTCTTCAATCCCCACCATTCCGGTATTAATAACCAGGTGATAAAGGTCCAAATCAAACCACTCATAGCCGAATACATGCCTTAAATACTCCTCCCGATCGCGGTCCTGTTCTGATATTAAGCGTGCCGCCGCTGCCTCATCGAGGTTATAAAGCTTTTGGACGCGCTGTAAACGTTTTTTTAAGGGAGCAATGATTTTTACATGAAACGCAGGAGGAAAATCTTTAAACAGGATCTGCCCTCCCCGTCCCAGAATAACCAGGTTTTCCCTTATGGCCAAATCATAAAAAAATTCATGCAAGGCCTCCAGGTACTGCAGGTAATTTGTTTCAAAATTCTCATCATGTTCGTTTTCCGGGATCTTTATATTTTTTTCATCAAAAAGGGTAAACACCGGTTCAGAAATACCATACTGGAGCAATTTTTCACTGATCATCTTCTTATTAACCAGCAGAAAATCCAGTTTTTGTGCAACCATTTGAGCAATTATTTCTCCCCCGCTTCCAAACTGGCGGGAAATTGTAATAACCGTCATGGGAGGCCTCCTGCTAACCGCCGATTTATTATAATTGGAGGGGGGTTTTGCATATTATAACAAAAATTATACCATATAGTAACTAAAAAATAATCTCCATAAATAATTGATTCCTTAATTTTTAAAATTTTTAATAAATATATTGACAAAAATATCAAAATGTTTTAGAATATAATTAACAGGTTCCGAGAGGCCCTAAGGTACCTTACGGAAAACTTCCTTTAAGATGGCAGCCGTGTACTCCGCAAAAAGGCGAAAGCTATGAGTAACGGAAAATGAAAACCGCCTCGAGGCAGAAACCCTAAGGAGAACAGGCTGCAGAGTTAGCTCCGAAAACAAAGGGACAATTAAAAGCGGGTAAATTTACCCATCGATTAAGAGTCCGAAAGTAGGTGCTAATAATAAAAGGAAAGGTCCGGGGGAAACTGAGAAAGGTCTGTTGGGGCCTGTTATATTTTTGCCTCATTAATTTTTTTCAAATACTTCATTCCAGATGGGAGCCATTTGTTCTTTTACCTCCAGAAAGAAATCCTCGATATCAGAAACAACCAGTTCTTTTGCTTTTTGTATAATATCCCGGCTTTTCACTAGATCTATGGACTCGATATTGTGTCTGAAATAGATTTGCTTCTGGTACCGTAAGGCCAGAAGTTGTGCATCAAGTGGTTCGTCTGCAAAAAATTTCTTAAAAGCAGAAAACATTTTTTCTAAAGTAGTTTCATCTCTGTCCAGGATAGAGGATAATTCCTGGCAAAGCTTCCTGACAAGAACAGCATCAGCCAGGGATTTTTGTAGTAAGGGCAACAGCTCCGGACGCTTTTCATAGATGTATAACTCTATACCCATTTCTATGAAATTATGCGCTTTCCACCAGCCATCGCCTGAAGAAATAAAACATGCCTCCACTACACTTTCGACCAGAGGCCTGGCCTTTTCAAAACAATAACCCTTTTCAAAACTTCTAAATTTTTCATCACTGTAGTAATCCAGACCTTTGGGCTCTATTCCGTGACTGATTACTCCCAGGGAAAAATCAACTAAATCTTTATTTTTTTCCTGGAAATGCCGCCAGAGCTCCAGTCCCAGGCTATGGCTCCTGTTCCAATCGATATCAATGAGAATAGTCATATCAGGAAAAATGCTTCCCAGCACCGTGCTATCATCCAGGGAACCCAGTACCTTACCGGCAAAATAAAGATGTGTCAGAGGATACATTTAAACACCTGCTTATTTTACATTCTTAGCAGCATTTTGTCGACAAGGCAGGAAAACAAAAAATAGAATCATATTAATTCTATTCAAAATCCAGGTTACTGACCACTGGAGTTACATATGTTTATGATAGTTTTTTAAAATAAAAATGTAAATCCATGTATAATTTAAAGGCAAAAGGCGAATATTAATAGTGCAGCCGAGAACAGTAAATCTCCTGCGAAATGCAGGGAATAGCCTTTTTTGAAGGTTAGTATTTACAAGGTTTCTCGGCTGCTTGATTTTGCAGGAAATCCTGCTTATTTTATTTCGGTCTCATCGTGGGAAAAAGAATCACATCTCTAATGGAAGGGGAATTAGTTAAAACCATAATGATCCTGTCTATGCCAATGCCCAACCCTCCGGTGGGGGGCATCCCGTATTCAAGCGCTGTGAGAAAGTCTTCATCCATCATGTGTGCTTCTTCGTTCCCGGCAACTCTCTCTTTAACTTGTTGTTCAAAACGCTCACGCTGGTCCAGGGGATCGATAAGTTCCGTAAAAGCGTTAGCTACTTCCTTTCCGGCCATAAAAGTTTCAAACCGGTAGGTAAACTGGGGATTGTAGCGACAGCGCTGGGCCAGGGGAGACACTTCTACCGGGTAATCTTTAACAAATACCGGGCCCCAGAGCCTGTCCTCGCAGAATTTCTCAAAAAAGGTTAATATTATTTCCCCTCTTTTTTCATTACCCTCAATCTCCAAACCCTGCGCCAAAGCTGCTTTTCTTGCCCCGCTATCATCAGGAATATCTGAAAAATCCACTCCCGTAAACTCCTGAATGACCTGTAAAAGATCTTTCCGGGGCCAGGGCAGGGAGAAATCCAGTTCCCTTCCCTGGTAATCGACTTTTAATGAACCAAGTACCTTCTGCGCTACCGAAGCAACAAGTTCTTCAGTAAGCTTCATCATATCCTCATAATCGGCATTGGCCTGATAAATTTCCACGGAGGTAAATTCGGGGTTATGATTGGTAGAAATCCCTTCATTTCTAAAAATACGTCCCAGCTCAAAAACCTTTTCCATCCCCCCTACTACCAGCCTCTTTAAGTGTAACTCCGTGGCAATGCGTAGATAAAGATCCAGATCCAGTGCATTGTGATGAGTAATAAAAGGGCGGGCGGTAGCCCCCCCGGCCACATTATGCATGACGGGAGTTTCCACTTCTAAAAAATCCGCTTTAGTTAAAAAATCCCTTATAGATTGAATAACCTTGCTGCGTGTTATGAATACATTGCGCACCTCAGGGTTTACAATTAAATCGAGATACCTTTGACGGTAGCGCAATTCCACATCCTTTAAACCATGCCATTTTTCCGGCAGGGGCCGCAGTGATTTGGATAAAAGCCTAAAAGATGAAATGTTAACAGTTATTTCAGCGGTTCTGGTTTTAAACACTTCTCCAGTGGCGCCGATTATATCCCCTATATCCAAATTCTGGAATAAATCATATTTTTCCTCGCCAACACTGTCCTGTCGTATATAGAGCTGAATCCTTCCTTCGCTGTCCTGAATATGGGCAAAACTGGCCTTTCCATGCCCCCTCTTAGTCATTATCCTTCCTGCGATGCTTACTGTTTTCCCCTCTAACCCGGTGAACTTTGCATGAATAGACTGAGAGTGATGTGTAACCTCATACTTTTCCCCATAAGGTTCCACACCCTGTTTTACTAAATCTTCAATCTTTTTATGGCGATAAAACAACTGATCGCTATACTGATCAACAAACATGGAACATATTAACCCCCGTATTTTTATTTATTTAATCTCCAGTATCTTATACTTGATAATTCCGGCCGGAGTTTTAACTTCTACTACTGATTCCACTGGGGAACCAAAGATAGCCTGCCCTACCGGTGATTCGTTGGAAATCTTGTTGTTTATGGGATCAGATTCCGCGGAGCCCACAATAGTAAATTCAAGTTCTTCGTCTCCCTCCAGATCTTTCAGCAATACCCTGGAGCCAAAGCCTACTACTTCTTTATTGTCTTCATCGCTATCAATAAGACGGGCATTTCGAAGCATTTTTTCCAGTGTAATGATCCTTCCTTCAATAAAAGCCTGCTCATTTTTGGCGTCCTCATACTCAGAGTTATCGCTCAAATCCCCAAAGGAAATAGCTGTTTTAATACGGGAAGCCACTTCCCGCCTTTTAACTGATTTAAGGAAAGCAAGCTCTTCCTCCAGCTTTTTTAGTCCATCCTGAGTAAGGACCACCTCTTTGGACAACATTTACCTCTCTCCTTTAATTTTGACTTAATTGTTTGGAAATAAACCTTAGAGGAAATTATATGTTTTTTAGGATGTAAATATTCCTTTAAGTCTGTTTGACACGTTTTTACTTTAATTAAGAATAAGTGCCAAGTAAACTTGACACTTTTTTAAACTTTTTTCTTAAAAAAAATAAACTACAAATTCAAACCTATTATAGACATATATTGATAACTTGTCAAATAAATTGTACATTTTTACAGTTTATTTATCTTGTAACCACTGTACCAGGAGTTATCATGCCCCACTTCAGCTTTTTTAGCCGGGCTTTTTCTTTAATGCTTTCAATGGTTTCCGGATTTAAAGCCCTTTCGAAGCTGCGAAAACCGGCCAGTTTAAAACCGTGCTTGGCGGCCAGGGCGCTGATCTCGTCAATTTGTGTTACGGTCATATCCCTTCCCAGGGAATAATTTTCATAGCGCTTTTCCAGGGCCAGAATCATTGTCTCTGCCATACAAGCATAAGCCGTTTTGGGAGGAAAACCGAAATTAAAGTTGAAATTTACATCACCCGGGATTTCTACCACGCCTCCTTCTATAATCAAGACATCGTCTCTTTTCTCCGCCACTTGTACGGAAACGTCCCGGGGACGGGCCACATCACATACCACTGCTCCCGGTTTAAGATCATCAGGATCTATAAGGCTTTCAGCAGAACTGGATACGGCAATAATAATATCTGCTTTCTTTATAGCTTCTTTCACATTAGCAGTAACTTTAACAGCCAGGCCGGTTTCCTTAAGAATTCTTTCCCCCAACTTTTCCAGTTGCGGCACATTACGGGCAATTATAGTAAGATAATTTACTTTCCGGGCCAAAATACGGGCACAAACGCTTCCTATTGATCCCGTGGCACCAAGAATAGCAACTTCTGCCTTGCTTATATCTATGCCCATAAGCCCGGCAGCTTTTTCAGTACCCTCCAGGGCAGTGGCCACGGTATAGCTGTTTCCAGTAGTTACGGCGATTTCCAGGTTGCGGGCTACAGTTAGACCGGCATCACCAACAACGGCCGTCATAGCCCCCAGACCCACAATTTTTGCCCCGGCCCTGGCAGCTTTTTTACCTGCAGCAATAATTTTGCGCAGGGTAATCTCCGGAGGCAATTCCAGCATTTGTTGAGAGGTCAGGACAACGCCGACAAAACACCCGCTTACACTGTTATAAGAGGAGGAGACACCTGAAATATGTGAAGTCATCACAGGAGGTAAGGCACGAACTGCAGCCTTTACCCATGTGTCCGGCCACCTTTTCATGAAGCTGAACTTCCTGAAAATATCATCTGTATTTAAAGGGTGTACAATGAAAGCAAATTCCACTGGTTTCATAAAGTCTCCGGTATAATGAAAAATACCGCTGCCTCCTTATACATAAAATATTTTTAAAGCTCAACTACCCTGGGTTTAAACTCTAATTCTTCGAGTAGAAGTTGATACTCTTCCGGCTTTAATTCCTTTTTGCTGCCCGTAAAGGCTACCAGCAAGGCTTCCATAACATTGGTTCCGAAAGAACGGCCTTCAATTTCAGGAGTAGTTGTGATCAGCATCTTTACTCCCTTCCGGCGCAGCATTTCCACATCACTGGAGGTTACCGTATTGGTTATGATAATTTTCCCCGGCAGCTCTTCGGGCATATACCGTTTTATAAAGTGAAAATCACCGGCGATAATATCTGCATCGAGAAAAAAACGGGGATAACGCGGCCTGCTGCTTTCCTGTTTTTCACCTGTTGGGTAAATCATGGACATAGGTAAAAGGCGGATTACAGGAACAATTAAACGGGCAATAAAAGCAAGGGTATGTAAAGAGTTTAAAGGCACAGGGATATTTAAAACGAAAATAAGATCACCATAGCGCATTTCACACCCGACTTTTTCCAGGCTTTGGGCCAGGCCAAAACGATCCATAGCGCATACTACAAGGGCTTTTTTTCTTTCTGCAAAAATATCCGTTTCTTTAACCAGATATTCAACCACGCGCCTTTCCAGGGTATTCTTCAAACCCGAGCCATCTACGATGGGGGAAAGTTTAGCTGCGTCTGCCACCTTCTGGGCTTCCCGTAAAGTATAACGACGATCAACAGCCTGGATATACAAATCCATGCCACCCAGTCCGAAAGCATCGATTTTTCCATCATTTTCCCTGATAAAGCGAATCATTTTTTCCATATCGCCATCAGTACCTCTGCGCTGTACCGAAAATGATTGTCCCATCAGTTTAACCTCAGCGGCATGATCTCTCTTCGAAGAGCCTAAACTTATACTTACAACCTGCTTCACTTTCTGAATACACTCCCGTCTTTACTTCGCCTGATTTAAAATGATCCTATCCAGAGTTTCTTTGAATGTATCCGGGTTTAAAAAGCAATCTTCCGTAATAGGCGAAGCACCCAGTTCGATAAAAATAACTTCGCAGTTTAATAGAGCTTCAGCAATTTTCAGCCATCGCTGGGAGCCGATAATTACCACGATATCAAATGCTTGCAAGGCCGTAATAAGCTCCATAACTTCGTTAAAAAAAACCAGGGCGCTTTTTTCCTTTACCAGATTCCACCTTTCTTCCTCATTCATTAACCAGACAAAATCAACTCCTTTTGCCTGGGCAATTTTTTTTATTTCTCCTTTATTTTGAAGAGGAAAACCGAACACAGCAATTTTCTTTCCTTTACGGACTTCACCTATGCTCTCCAGGCGCGAAATAAAGGTACGGTCAAGGTTTAGTTCATTGGCAACTTCCTGCTGTGATAAACCGGCAGAGCGAAGCTTTAGTATTTTTTGGACATTTTCCCGGATTTTACGTACACTGATTATCTTTTCACCTATACGGACCAATTCATCTGTCAAACCTGTCACCTCTTTTTCCGTCTTACTTGAAAAGATTTGTGCACGAAGTTGTAGACAAACATATTTTAGCAAATATAAATTTAAAAAACAATTCCCTTTTTAAAAAAAAAGCTCCCGGTACGCGACCGGTTACTTTAAAATAATATAAGTTAAAAAGAGAAGCTTACTTAAACTAACTCTAAAATAATTTTATGCTCCGTTAATTGAAGCTCCTTTATTTTTGCCCTTATTTTTTTTTGCTCTCCTAAAATCCCCTCCAGGTATAGCTCTCCTTCTTCCGCCCCCGGTTTAAGAAGGCTAACATCTTTCATAAAAAGCTCTTCCTGGCCATTTTTCAAAAAATACACGTTAGATTGGCACACTATGACAGGCACTTCGTGGGGAAGCACCTTTCACCTCCTTCATATTTTATAAGAGCCCTTTTGTCGAAAAAGTAGATGTTTAAATTAAAAAATGCCTTTTGGCGCTCTCCGGAACCAAAAAAAATTCTTCCCTGGGAATATCCAGTGTAGCTGCCATTTTTTCCAGTAGCTCCGGTTCCGGTTCTTTTACGCCTCTCTCTATATTGCTTAACTGGCTGGCAGAAAGGTTAAGCTGCTCGGCAAGTTGCTGCTGGGTCATTCTCTTTAGTCTTCTCAATGCCCTGATCCGGCTGCCGAGCGTATTTTGAGCCGTCATAGGTCATCACCCCATTTTCATGCTGATTAAAATATTCGACATAAAAGGGGTAATTCCTGCAATAATCGTTAAATAACTCCTTCTTTTTCCTTTTTTATTTTATTTGTTGGTACACTTTCCTTGTTAAAGGCATTTTCCCATTTTCCACAACGGCTGCCCCAGCGGGCCAGAACTTCATCCTGAACAGCAATATTCACAATTTCACAGTAGTTAGGACAATCTTTACATTCAAAGCTGTTCGCCAGATATTCCAGTTCGCTAACGGCAAAACCACGAAAGTTAGTAACGCCTCCCTTACGATTTATGGTAGATCTGGCTAAAATAGCTGCCCCGATGGCTCCCATCACATTATAATACCTGGGGATAATCACCCGCAAATTCAATGCTTTTTCAAAAGCTGCTTTAATGCCGGCATTTGCTGCCACTCCACCCTGAAAAATAACTGGTGCAAGGATATCCTTGCCCTTACCGACATTATTAAGATAATTTCGTACCAGGGCATCACAAAGACCGGCAATAATATCAGGCAATGTATGACCCATCTGCTGTTTGTGGATCATATCTGACTCAGCAAAAACCGAACACCTTCCGGCAATATGTACAGGGTTTTCACTCTGTAAGGCCAGGTCACCGAACTGCCCTATCGGGATATTTAAGCGGGAGGCCTGGTGATCCAGAAAAGAACCGGTACCTGCCGCACAAACAGTATTCATAGCAAAATCGCTTACAATTCCGTCCCGTAAAATAATTATTTTGGAATCCTGTCCCCCTATTTCAACTATAGTTCGCGCTTCTGGCATAAAATGAATGGCGGCCAGAGCATGACAGGTAATTTCATTTTTGATGGAATCAGCTCCGAGTATCACTCCGGTGAGCGTTCTGGCACTTCCCGTGGTTCCTACACCACATATATCTACCGGGATTCCCCGGATTTCCTTTTCTATTTGCTTTAGACCTTCCTGTATTATTTTAATCGGTTGACCCTGGGTGCGTAGATAGAGATCTACAATAACATCGTTATCCTGATTAAAAAGAACCATCTTGGTGCTCACAGAGCCCACATCAACACCCAAAAAAGCCTTTTCCATGTCTCTCCTCCTTGGGGAAATATATACTAACGCCCATGACCTTGCGGATCACAATAATGTGAAAATGCCGATCTATAACAGTTACTGTTCTTCCTGCCCATTTCCATACTCTTTAAAGTATCCTTTACATATACAAGGCAAATTATAACCAAGAAAAAAGACCTCATAAAAGGCCTCACCTAATTGCTAGAATTTACTTCTTTTCAGGGAAGCAAGTTTAAAGAGAGTGGGAATAAAATAGTGAGGTGGTCAACCGCTTCAAGCCAGGCTGTTGGCCACCTCACACGTCTTTCTTAATATGAGTTACGTTTTCCTCAAGCAATAGCAACTTACCTCCTAAATTTTAGATTAACAATTTTCACAACCGCTTCCTTCCGTCCTCTGGCGTACTCTTGCGGAAAAAATCTCAGAGATCGTGATCCGCAACAACCAGGAAACTCCCAGGAAAAATCCCATTATCATCAGAAGAGACAGGCTCATTTATTACACCTCCTCTATACGAATTATTTTTCAGAAAATAAGCAGATATCCTTGTGAATGAATTATCATATTCTAAATTTTCTGATATCTTAATAAGAGTATACAATAGTACTCCCTTCATGTCAATAGCTTCCAAGCAAGTTAATTAATTAACTTTTCAAACATAAATCTTTACTCCCGGAACCTTTACTACTGGAAGTTGTATTCCGGCATTAATTATGGTATAATAGCAGACATAAAGGTTCATCGGGGCGTAGCGCAGCTTGGCCCTATTTCACTACCATAATTTTTACTACTTTCTTTTTTAAATGTCTCAAAGGTAATTTTATAATCTATTACTACTTCATCCCTATAAATCGTAACCTTATCTATAATTTGGTTTATTAATGCTTTTTTACCAAGCATATCTGTTTCTTTATATCTATCTTCCCAAGTGCTAATTCCTTTTTCGAGTGAATCATATTCATCTATAATAGATTGCTTTTGAAGTATTTGTTCGTCAACAGTATTCATGTAATTTAATAAATCATTCACATCTTTTTGAATAAGACTAAGAGATTCTTTTAGTTCATCTGGAGAAAATGTGCTTTCTCCTATCATAGCTAGAGGTATTTCTTTTTTTAATACAATTAATTGTCTTTGTTTTGATTCTAATTTCTTTTGATTATCTTTCTTATTTTTAATTAAAATATTTAAACTATCAAACATATCTTTTTTAAATCTATCATTAAATTTTTTCTCTGATAGTTCTCTAACAACCTCCATAGCTTGTTCTTCAACAATGGAATCAATTTTAAGTGTAGAGTATGTTTTTTGTCCGTCACATTTATCACCATTATATTTAAGAGAAGAATAGCATTTATATTGATCCTTTATATATTTAGTTCTTTCTCCATTTTTCTTTTTATAATATTTATGATTGGCCCATAAATTCATTTTACTTTCACAATGACCGCAATAAACTAAACCGGATAATAATACCCTACTAGAAGTAATACCTTCTGGTTTCTTCTTTATAATTCTTTTTCTATTCTCTATAATCTTCTGATTCTTTTCCCACAAAACTTCAGGAATGATTATTAAATGTTCTTGTTGTGGAGATATAACATCTTCATTCAAATTATCAAAGTGCATATGAAAATAACCTTTATAAATTGGGTTTTTTAACATATAAGTTATAGAACGATAAGACCAATATTCTCCGTTTTTAGATTTAGAAGCATGACCGTTTTCATTTAACCATTTTGCAATAGATCTTGCTCCCATATTATTTCCTATAGACAATTTAAATATTAATTTTACTAACTCTGCGTCTTCTGGATCAACTTCAAAATCTAAAATATTTCTTCCTTTCTCGTTTACGTTTCCGTTGTTTACTACTCTATAACCAAAAGGAATAGTTCTTTTGCTTCCACCTGTATATTTGCCATTTAATATGGCAACTTTTTTATAGTCTGTAGAGCGTTCTGATATTTTAACGCTTTCACCTTTATTACGCCAAAATTCAAGATAAGTTACTAATTCATCCATTAATGTTTCAGTTTTTAATTCTTGTCCACTGGCAGTAAATACTCTTATATTTTTCTCATTAAGATATTTTACTACTAATGGAGATTCATCTGTGGTTCTGCCTATTCTATCTGATTTATAAGTTACTAACACATCAAATTCCTTATTATCAGCCATTTTTTTAATTGTTTGCAAGGCATCTCTTTTAGCAATTTTAGTTTTAAATCCTGAAACTCCACCTTCTACAAATTCTCTAATTAAGATTACTTCTTCTTTTTCGATAAATCCGTTAACAAGTGTTCTTTGTGACGGTATATCATCATCTTTTGTAGTTTGTTTATCAGTAGAAACACGCAAAAGGGAAATTGCTTTTTTACCTTTTAAGTCTAACAAAAAAATCACATCCTTTAGTAGTGTATTGTAACAATATTTATTATAATGATATACTACCACATTTATTAATGAAAATGCAATAAAATACTGCAATTATAGAACACTAATTGCAGTATTAATAATATTATTAATAACCTGCTTATCATCTTTATTTTGAAACCTTGCAGTAACCTGGATAATCTGGCCTAAAATGAGCCACCGTTCCGGTGAGTGAGAGCCACGTGTCCGGAAAATTTGAGCCACCCTTCCGGTCGGAGAGCCAGTTGGGTCATTCTCCTGTAGAATGTATCTATGCGCTGCTCTAAAAAAGTAGTGTAAATACATTTTAAGGGGAGTTCATCCCATGACCAATTACCGAGAGATCCTTAGGCTGTCCAATCAGGGGATCAGCCAACGCAGCATAGCCACCAGCTGTGCCTGCTCACGCAACACTGTCGCCAAAGTATTAAATCGGGCACAAGAACTTGACTTAGCTTGGCCATTACCGAACGGAATGTCAGATACTGAACTGCGGAAATTATTTTCTCCGGAAGATAAGGTTCCGTCTCTAAGAAAGCGTCCAGACTGCGAGCACATTCACAGAGAAATGGCCAAAAGCGGCGTCACTCTGAGCCTCCTTTGGAGCGAATACTGTGAAGATTGTCGGGCAAGCAAAGAGATTCCACTTATGTATTCTCAGTTCTGCTATCACTACCAGCAGTATGCGACCACAACCAAAGCGACGATGCACGTTCACCGAAAACCAGGTGAACAGCTGGAAGTGGATTGGGCTGGAAAAACAACTCCAATTGTAGACAGGGAAACCGGCGAGATTATTAATGCATACGTATTTGTAGGAGCCCTTTCCAGTAGCCAATATGCTTATGTGGAAGCCTTTCTCTCTCAAAACCAAGAATGTTGGATTGCCGCCCATTGCAATATGTATAAGTTTTTCGGTGGCGTCACCAGAATTCTGGTGCCTGACAACCTAAAAACCGGCGTAGAAAAAGCCACCTGGTATTCTCCGGAGATTAA
>QZJM01000037.1 GCA_003605065.1 Dethiobacter sp.
TTGTCTACGGCATGAACAGGGAGGGTTGTCAGTCGCAAGCCGGGGACTGGGGCTATATTCTCGGCGACGGAGGTAGCGGATTCGCCGTGGGCCGTAAACTGCTTCGCCATGTGATGAAAGAATACGACGGTCGGGCTGATAAAACAATTCTTTCTGAAAAAATCCTTCAGCATTTAAAAATTCACTTAAAACATCATAATAATAAATTTTATTTTCAGCCTCATTTCACGAACTCGCTTAATAATATGCTTTCCCTCGGCTCCGGGGTCGATAATAACCGCGTCCCTGGTTTCCGGGCAAGCTACAAGATAACAATTGGATACAAAAGGACCTACTTCTATTCTTTCTAAAAGCAAATTATCGCCTGTTCTGCAGCAAAAACTAACCCGCTGCAGGAAAAGGCAACCCTCCTTCCTAATAATAATTTTTCCTGTACATAAAAGCCTGTATCTTTATTATTTCCTATTAAAAAAAATCACTTTATTATAACATAAACTAGCAAATTTTAAAGAATATTTTTCTTTTTGAGGAAGCATTTTCTGCGGTTATTTCATTCTAACGTCAATGCCCCGTAGGGTTATAACAATAGATAAAACCAGCTGATTTTAAACTACCCTCTCATTCTAGAGAGGATAGGCACTCCCTGATGTAAGCTTCCATTTCTTTAAACTCAATGAGAAAAGAATCATGGCCATGAGGAGATTTCAATTCCTGGTAACGGGCCTCCACCCCGCAGCGTCTCATCTCCACGGCCAGGCCGCGCACTTCCTGGGGGTAAAAAAGAATATCGGTGCTTATACCCATGAGAAAAACAATACAGCGGATACGCTTTAGTGCTGCCTGGAATGATATATAGCCTCTTCCCAGGTCATGAAGGTCCATGGCTTTGGAAAGATAGAGATAAGAATTGGGATCAAACCTGTATGTTACTTTTTCACCCTGATGATTTAGATAACTTTCTACGGCAAACTGTTCATCAAAAGCAAAAAGATTTCGCTCTCCAGCAATCTGCAGAGATCTCCCAAAACGTTGTTCAAAGGATTCATTGCTGCGATAGGTAATTGTACCAATTATTCTGGCCAGCGATAATCCCTTGCGGGGAAAATCAGTCCCGTAATACTGCCCGCGGCACCAGGAAGGATCGATCATAATGGCCTGCCGTTCAGCCTGGTTAAAGGCAATGCCGATTGGAGAAAATCTTCCCGTAGAGGCAACGGCAATAACACTCCGCACCATATGGGGATAAGTAACAGCCCACTGCAGGGCCTGCATCCCACCCATGGAGCCCCCTGCTACGCTTACCAGTTCCTTTACACCCAGGTGATCCAACAAAATTTTTTGAACACGGACCATATCCTTTATTGTCACCACCGGAAATTTCATGGCATACGGCCGGCCTGTGCGCGTATCTAGGGCGGAAGGTCCTGTGGTGCCATAGCACCCCCCCAGCACATTGCTGCAGACAATAAAATAACGCTCCGTATCAAAAGCCTTCCCAGGGCCGATGAGGGATTCCCACCAACCGCGTTCCTTCCCCTGACAAGGCGGTTCACCCGCCAGGGATCCCCCCGTTAAAGCATGGGCAATATAGATGGCGTTATCTCCCCGGGAAGACAATTTCCCATAGGTCTGGTAATTTACGGTAACAGGCCCCAGGGAAATGCCGCTCTCCAAAAGAAAGCTGTCAGCAGGTTCGGCCAAAGTTAAATATTTTTCACCTTCGAAGGAGGGATAATAATTTTCCTTTATAGTCTGAAAACTATCCTTATTAATACCAGCCATAAATGATCACCTTCTTTATTTATAGAACAATAACCGGGAACAACGTTTGTTTCACCATGCTTATACAACCCCCTTCAGCGCCTGTTCCAGATCAAAAATGAGGTCTTCAGCATCTTCCAGGCCGATAGAGAGTCGGATTAAATCATCCGTAACACCTGTTGAAAGCCTCTCTTCAGCTGAAAGCTGCCGGTGCGTGGTCCCGGCAGGATGGATTACCAGGGAACGGGAGTCCCCCACGTTGGCCAACAGGGAAAATAAATTCAGGGAATTAATAAATCCTCCGACAGCTCTGGCCCCGGTAGCAGGATCGGGCCCGGCACCCACATGTACGCTTTTGGTAGAAAAGCCTAATTTAGTTACATCCATTATTAACTCCTCCTCAAATATGTAATAAATTTGAATTCCCTTAGTTAAAGAGGTAAGATTGATTCTTTAAGTTCACTAATCAAAAAACCTCTTCCCTAAGGAAGAGGATAAATATTTTTGGGTATCCCCTCCTTATCTCCCAGGATAAATCCTGCCGGAATTGGCACCGAATCTCGTCCGGTTGCCGGGCTTCACAGGGCCGTTCCCTCTGCCGCTCTGGATAAGGATAACTATATTTTATTCTGTTATTAATAAAAGATACTACCTTATAAGAAACAACCTGTCAACAGTAAAATCTCTGCCCGATTTGAAAAAAATTTTTCTTCCCTCTGCAGGATTACGGATACTTCTGCCTAATGATATAGTTTTACGGATCTCTAACTTTTTTTAATAAAAATCAAAAAACAGCTCAACGGTATGTTATAATTATTATTAAACAGTTAAGAGAAAAAACTTTAGACAAATCTTTATCAGTTATTTTAAAATGCATTGTCAGCAGCTCACAGGGTTGCGGAATTACGAATCACCAGGGGGTGTCTTTTGCTTGATTGAAAATTTACTGGAAATAATCGGTCAAACTCCTTTGGTAAAAATTAATAGGCTAAACCCCAACCCCCGGGTAACCATGGCCGTTAAACTGGAAGGGGCCAATCCCGGAGGCAGTGTAAAGGACAGAATTGCTTATTATATGATTACCATGGCAGAAAAATCTGGAGAGTTAAACAGGGATAAAATAATACTGGAGCCTACCAGCGGTAATACCGGTATTGGTCTGGCCCTGGTAGCAGCGGTTAAAGGATACCGCTTGCTGGTAACCATGTCCGAGTGGATGAGCGAGGAGCGCCGTAAGATGATTGAAGCATTTGGAGCAGAAATCCTCTTAACCCCCGGTGAGAAAGGGACAGATGGTGCCATTGAAAAAGCCCGGGAGCTGTATGCCAGAAATCCTGAGCGCTACTTTATGCCTGATCAGTTCAGCAACATCAATAATGCCCTGGCCCATTATGAAACCACAGCCGTAGAAATTTGGGAACAAACCCGGGGAACGATTACCCATTTCGTTGCCGGAATGGGTACAACGGGAACTCTAATGGGCTGCTCACAGCGTCTTAAAGATTTGAACCCGAATATAACAGTAATCGGCGTGGAACCTTTTAAGTGCCATAAAATTCAGGGGTTAAAAAATATGGAGGAGGCCATTGTTCCGGAAATCTATAACCCGTCCGGCCTGGACGAAAAGGTCAATGTTTTAGATGAAGATGCTTTTGCCATGGCCAAGCGCCTGGCCAGGGAGGAAGGGATTTTTTCCGGTATGAGTGCCGGAGCGGCTTTCCATGTTGCGGTAGAACTTTCCAAAAAACTGGAAGAAGGCACAATTGTTACCATTCTTCCCGACCGGGGCGAAAAATACATGTCCACCCCCCTTTACTGCCTTGATCCCTGTGAACACAGGAGCGAGCACTGTATGATCAAGGATTTGGTGGAATTATAAATTATTAAGATTCTGGATATAATTTATTAAGAAGTCCTGGAGAGTAATTATTTAACAAATATTCAACAAAAGATAAAATATAGACTTTAAATACTACATCTGTCTTGATTATCTTTCTTAAATAAAGTAAAATAATATTGTCTTGAATGATGATGGCTTTGAAACAGGATGAAATCAGGTCAAACCTTGAACCTCCGGATCTAAGCCACTTCCAAGTAGGGACTAATTCTTTAGAGAAGGAGGTTCTATAATGTACCAGGATAAAACAATAACATGTCGTGACTGTGGAAATGAGTTTGTTTTCTCGGCCAGTGAACAAGAGTTTTATGCTTCCAAAGGTTTTGCCAACGAGCCCTCTCGTTGCCCCACGTGCCGTAAGGTTCATAAACAGCAGCGCAGTACTCGCGGTGGTGGCGGCAGGTTTGAGCGGCAGCCGCGCGAAACTTTCAGGGCTACATGCGCCAGGTGTGGAAAAACTGCTGAAGTACCCTTCAAGCCTACCGGCGACAAGCCTGTTTACTGCAAAGATTGCTACCAGCCAGCAAGATCTCGTTTTTAAGACAGACATCCCTGATTTTTAAAAAGTAAGAACTTAAAACCCTGGAGTTTAAAATAGCTCCAGGGTTTTTTTAGATAGGATTTGCAGATTTGGTGTCAGGTCTTGAATCTTGAATTTTCATTAAGTAAATGTTAAGTAAATGGTGTCAGATCTTGTAATGATGTAATGAAGACTGGCAAAGGCAGATTTGGTGTCAGGTCTTGAATCTTGAATTTTCATTAAGTAAATGTTAAGTAAATGGTGTCAGATCTTGTAATGATGTAATGAAGACTGGCAAGGCTAATAATTTCAAATTTCAAGACCTGACACCTTTATTTTTTTTATTTTTTCTAACAGCGGTTTTTAAAAGCAGACTGGCACAAAATAAAGCACATTAAGTGATCAATTTTGTGTAAATGATCTATTCCTCTTCAATTTTCAGCTTAAGCATCTTTTCTCCCTGGCGGATTTTGTCCACCACATCAATACCTTCCATCACCCTGCCAAAGACAGTATGACGACCGTCCAGGTGGGGTTGAGGGCTGTGACAGATAAAAAACTGACTGCCCCCCGTATCCCTTCCCCTATGGGCCATGGAAAGGCTCCCCCGCAGGTGTTTATTGGGGTTATTATCTACTTCACATTTGATGGAATAGCCCGGCCCTCCAGTACCTGTTCCCTGAGGACACCCACCCTGGATCACAAAGTTGGGAATTACCCGGTGAAATGTCAGGCCATCGTAAAAGCCTTCCTTAATCAATTTCTCAAAGTTGGCCACTGTTCCCGGAGCATCTTTTGCAAACAGCTCCGCAACTATTGTTCCCTTTTCTGTTTCAATAATTGCTTTTTTCAAGTTTAAATAACTCCATCCTATTGTCCTAACCTGTTTTTAGAGCTTTTACCGTTTTATAGCATGTTTCATCCACGACAGTTATTTACTGGTAAGTTTCTGAAAAGGACTATTAATATCCTTCTTTACTATTTTATCCAAAAGGCCGCCGTTACTTGTGCAGTCTTGAATATCCATAACTATTCCCAGGAATTCCATACTTCCGGTTCATATCCCACTGTAGCTTGTTTGCCGTTACGTACAATAGGTGTTCTATATAGGTTAGGGTTATTTAAAAGCATCTCTTCACGAAGATTAGCACTAAAAATGCGATCCAAATTTAACCTCTTATATTCTTTAGATTTACAGTTAATTAAGTTATTTAGCCCCACAGCAGCCTTAACACTGTGCAATTCTCCCTTACTTAAGCCTTTTATGGTCAAGTCAATAAACTGATATTTTATCCTTCTCTCTTTAAAATACCGTTCAGCCTTTTTTGTATCAAAACATTTTTTTACACCAAAAATTTGAATATTCATTATCTTAATTTTCCTTTATAGCTTTCTGTCATGTTCAACTTTTTTCGGTGATATCATTTTAATTTAGTTTCAGCTCATTAGATCTGCCACAATTCAGATATTCAAATTTTTATACCGTCATTTATGGTACGGTTCACCCCTCATGATCTTAAAACAGCGGTAGAGCTGTTCCAGTAAAATCAACCGGACCAAACGGTGCGGGAATGTTAGGTCGGAAAGGGAAAGACAAAGGTCTCCCCTTTTTTTAAGATTTTTTGCCAGGCCTAGCGGGCCGCCGATAATAAAATCCACCTTGCTTTTGCCCTCCACAAGCAGTCTCTCCAGGTAAAAAGCGAACTCTTCGGAAGTCATCTTTTTCCCTTCCACAGCCAGGACGATCATATGGGCATCATCCCGGGCATATTTGACAATTTCCCTTGCTTCTTCTTCCAGTGTTTTTTCCTCCTGGAAACTCCTCTCTCCGCCCGCTTTAGCCTCCGGCAGCTCTACAATTTCTACCCTGTAGTAGGGCTGCAGCCTTATTAAATAATGTTCGATACCTCTTTTAAAAAAAATCTCCTTAATCTTGCCTACGGCTATAATGCGAATATTTATGTTGGGCACCTCACTTAAAAAGGAAAGTAATTTGGGAGTAATTTGGGAGTAATTTGTGTCAGGTCTTGAATATTGAATATTGAAAGTTCAAATATCTTCATGGTGTAAGGTCGTAAATATTGAACCAATTAATGATGTAATGAAGACTGGCAGGGTGTGAAAGGAATAAATTCAAATTTCAAGACCTGACACCAATGCCGGAATAATGCCGGTAATATCTTTTCTCTTTTGGAGTAAAGCAACCAGCTTATGACGCTGCTTTCCCATAAGCAGCGCCGGGACCGGATTGATGGTATGTCCTTTAATCCCCAGGTTCTCCAGATTGCCATGATCACTGCTTACCAGCACAATTTCGTTTTCCGGGTCCATATTTTCAGCTACCGACCCCAGAAAAGCATCGAGGATCGCAACGGTTTCCGCTGCCGCATTATAATCCCCGCTGTGGCCCACAATATCTGTAATAAAATGCTCATAAAGCGTCAGGTCAAAACTACGTGAAATATCTACCAGCCTTTTCCCCGCTTCCTGAGGGGATATCAGAGGAACTTCAAAGCCTTTTTCCCGTAAAAATTTATTGGTAATATCCATATAGACAGCCTGACCCTCCTTAAGATCGTCAAGATTACGGAATCTCAGGCCGCCATAATAGGTTATTACCGTAGTACATGAAAAATGCTTCTTAATACCCTCTTTTAAGTCTTTAAAAAAATTAGGTCTATAGGCATTGGCAAACGTACCTTTAAAAGATTTCGCCTGCAGCTGTAAAAACATGCCTTTTTCAGCCAGGATCTCTCTTAATTTCCGGGTAGGAAATCCGTGGAGATGCCGTCCCAGGATCCTGGCAGCATTGACGCCCGTAAAAAGGCAGGTCTGGCCCGTAGCGCTTTGTGGAAGACCTTTAACGCCCAGAGTAGCATCCAGCCCCAGTAATGATGCGTACTCATAATCCTTACTGACGGCATCTATGGTTAAAGATCTTCCTTCTAAAAGGTTGTCGAGAAAAGGCGTTTTGCTGGTAACAAAAGGATTGCTCTGCTCTTCAGGACCAAGGCCTACGCCATCAAGGAAAATAAATATTACCGACATTTTAAAACACTCCAAAAATAGCTGAACTTGTTACGGCAATTTCTCCAGGACAACTTCCAGGGTTAATTCTTCTTTACCCCTGAAAACGGAAACTTTTATCTTTTGACCTACGTTGTACTTGTATAGGGTATGCTGCAATTCTGAACTGTCCGTGATCTTGTTTCCCTCAATGGCAACAATAATATCCATCGGTTCTAGTCCGGCTTTGTAGGCCGGACCCCCTGCCACAACATCCGTTACCAGTACACCGTACTCCACAGCAAGCTCCAGGCGCTGGGCTTCCAGCGGTGTTACGGTGCTGATATAGACGCCCATCCAGGGCCTAATTACCCTTCCCTTTGTAATCAGGTCAGACGTTATCTGCCTGACGGTATTGCTGGGAATGGCAAAACCCATTCCTTCCACCCCGGGAACCTTAATTTTTGCCGTATTGATACCGATTACTTTACCGTAAATATTCACCAGGGCACCCCCGCTGTTGCCATCATTAATAGCGGCGTCCGTCTGAATAAAAGTGAACCTCTGTCCCTGGATGGTAATCGAACGTTCCCGAGCACTGACAACTCCCAGGGTCACCGATTGTTGAAAATCCAGGCCCAGCGGATTGCCTATAGCAATGGCCGGCTCACCCACCCGCAATTTATTAGAGTCTGCAAGTTCTGCCGCCGGAAGGTTCTTTTTATCTACCTTGATTACAGCAAGGTCCGTGGGGGGATCGGCACCGATAATCGTAGCCAGCAGTTCTTCTCCGGAACCGAGGGTTACAACAAGCTCTCTGGCATTTTCAATAACATGATAATTAGTAACAATATAACCGTCACTGCCAATAATAACCCCGGAACCTGTGGCCTTTTCCTGCAGCCTGCTTCTTCCCCAGAAGTCAAACACAATACCGTAATTACTTATGCCCACTACAGAAGGTGTGGCCTGCTCCACGGCATCAACTACAGCTAAATAATACTGCCGGGCTTCCGGTATTAATTCTAAATTATCTTCCTCATCCCGAAATTCGTTTTTTTCTTCCCATGGTAAAGGGATTAAAGGGTTATGTTCAATTTCGCCCTGGGGCCGTAGGGCCGTTATAAAATAATAAGAAAAAATCGCTGTCAGAAGTAAACCGACAATAATACCTCCAACCAGTGCCCCTCTCCAAAAAAAAGAGGGCTTTCTGGGTTTTTCGGAAAATTCATCATAAAAATTTTGCATACAATACACCCCTCGTATACTGAGTTTGAATACACCACAAAAATTTCAAGGCCTCCCCGGGCCGGCCCCCAGGAAAAAGAATACACTTGTACCACATGGTCGGGATGTTGGGGAACAAGACTTTCTTTAAATTAGTTTATACAAATTCTCCTGTAAAGTAAAGATCGCCCCCAAAGAGAACATTAATTAAAATAATATACTCCGTCTTCCACAGCCAGGGCCGGGAAAATATTTTTAGACTTCCTGTTTATTTTTTAGATGGCAGGTATCGTTAAAAAGCTTTAGGCGTCTCTTTCCCTCCAAATCCCCATCCAGAATGGTAAGAGAGGCCGGGCTGAAAGGAAAAGGCCAGTATCCCCCGGAATCATATTTTAAAAAATATAGAACAAACGCCTGCAAAAAACGCCCGTGGCTTACTATTAAAACCGGTAAGGAGAACCCGTTTCTTTGCTCAAGACGAAACAAAAAGCGACAAAAAGTTTTAACCCGCCTGAAAAGTTCTTCCAATCCCTCTGCGCCGGGAATGGCAGCATGATGGAAATCCTCTTGAAGCCGCTTTAAAATATGGGGATATTGTTCCCCGATTTCTTTTTTTGTAAGACCTTGTATAACACCCCAGTGGTATTCCTGCAGCAGAGGCAAATAAATAGGAAGGGGACCCTTCCTCACAGAAGCAATGATACGTGATGTTTGCCTGGCACGTAAGAGATTACTACTAAAAAAAAGAGAAAACGATCGCTTCTTGAGGCGATGAGCCAGGAGCAGAGCTTCCTTTCTTCCCGTCTGGCTCAACGGATATTCCAGTGTTCCCTGTATTCTGCCTTCCAGATTGGCCCCGGTTGTACCGTGACGAACAAGCCAGAGTTCCATGGCATCACCATTGCAATCTTAGTCAAAATAAAACAAATTATTTCCCGGGAAATATCTCGTTGCTTATCGTATTGCGTTCCACGCTTACTCCTAATTGCTTAAACCTTTTTTCAATGTGCTCGTAACCCCTGTCAATATGCTCTACCCCTGCAAGGACCGTCTCACCCCTGGAAATAAGCCCGGCTATTATAAAGGCCGCTCCTCCCCGTAAATCCATAGCCCTAACTGGAGCGCTGACTAATTCATGACCACCGTCAATAATCGCTGTCCGACCCCCCAACTTAATTCTTGCACCCATCTTTTTCAATTCATCCACATGGCGAAAACGACCTTCGAACACATTTTCAGTAATGAGACTTGTCCCGGGAGCCTGGGTCAAAAGAACCATCATGGGAGCTTGTAAATCCGTAGGGAAACCTGGATAAGGAAAGGTCTTAACATCAGCAGGAAATAACATATTATTTCCTTTTACTCTAACCCAGTCCGGGCCAACTTCCAGATGAGCCCCTACTTCTTTTAGCTTGGCGATAATTGGATCCAGGTGCTTGGGAATAACTTCTGCTACAAGCGCTTCTCCCTTTGTAGCAGCAGCAGCGATCATAAATGTCCCTGCTTCAATGCGATCGGGTATGACGGTATGTTCAGCATGGCCGAGTTCCGGCACCCCCTGGATCTTTATCACATCTGTCCCCGTTCCGATCACCTGGGCTCCCATGGCATTTAAAAAGTTGGCTACATCGACAATTTCTGGCTCCTTAGCAGCATTTTCGATTATTGTTTTACCTTCAGCCCTTACTGCCGCCAGCATAATATTGATCGTAGCCCCCACACTTACGACATCTAAATATATATGCGCTCCCTTTAAGTTTTTTGCCTTAATTTTTACAAGGCCGTCCTCCAGTTCCACTTTGGCTCCCAGGGCTGTAAACCCCTTGATGTGCTGATCAATAGGACGCGGACCCAGGTTACAACCACCAGGCATGGGAATTTTTACCTGACCGAAGCGCCCCAGCAAAACACCCATTAAATAATAGGAAGCCCGAAACTTATTAACCAGTGAAGGGGGAGGGGAAAAATTGTCTACACCTGATGAATCAATGTTCAAATGCTCTTCGCTGAATGATACTTTTGCGCCCAGGGCTTTTAATATCTCAACCAGCTTGTCTATATCAGTTATTTTGGGCAAATTGTCAATTTTTACGATACCTTCTGTTAATAAAGCCGCAGGCAGTATGGCTACCGCTGCATTTTTAGCCCCATTTATTCTAATTGTCCCGTTAATTTTTTGTTGTCCTTTTATACGTAAATACTCCAAAAAACCTGCCTCCTTAATTTACTTATTTCCAGGAGAGCATTGGCAGAAATTTTTTTCCTCATTAAAGCTTACTGCTCTAAAATACCGGTAAAAGCATTAATGTAATATACTTCGCCATTATTCAGGCGAATCCTCCAAACAGGAGGTATTTCCCATCTCTCCGCATCGTACTCATGACTGTAAAAACCAAGGGAAAATTCTACTATTCCCCTCTTTTCTTTACCTCCCTTATAGGCCTCCATAAAGCGCAGCAATGCTGTTGAAGGCGGTATAATCTCTCTTTTTTGCTCGGCAAACCCTACAGGCTCCAGGCGATAAAGAGAAAACATCAAGGGGACTTTACCCTTCATCAAAAGCTGTAAATACCCGGCATAAAGCGGAAAACCTTCATATTCCTGCCTGTAGTTAAAAATAGTGCCTTTTTCCTTTTTCTGTGAATAGTCATATATAAAGCTATTTAGAAAAGAAAGTCTGCCCGTGAATTCCCGAACTGCCTGTTCGCTTTCTTCCAGGGAATAATTTTCCTGCAGTTTTTCTTCCCGGGTTCGCTTTAACGTAACTGAACCTTCTTTGCTTACAAGCAATTTATATTCTCCAAAATGGTATACAGTTACATTATCTTCATTGCTTCCAACAAAACGGGATTCCCCATTTCCTGCCGGGAAAGCTTTTTCCTCATATCCCAGCACTCCCCACAGGGCAACTATGATATCCTCCGGCTTAAAGTGCCAAGGCTTTACCACCAGATAGGCAAGGCGAACTCCACCCCGTGGCAGGGGAGTCTCCAGGAAAAGATTCGCTTCTTGAAGAGCTGATTCCAGTCGTGACATCTCTTCTTTTCGACCAAAAAGGCCTGTGTTCCCCCTGCCTTCATCTTGTAATATCTGGTAATATAGGAAAATGTTTAAAATTAAAAAAGTACATATCAGGACCGTTTTTGCCCTGGAAAGATCCATTCAAGCACCCCCTAAAGCTGAACCGATCGCGTTCCCTAATCGTTGGCACCTTGTTTTCATATTTAACTTTCACGAACCTATGGTTACAATAAAAGACGAAAATACCGGGTTTAGATCCCGCTATTGTTCCGCACACGCAGCCATATTCATATTATAGAGGCTCCAGTGTATGCCAGTGAAGATACACTACTCCTGTTTCTGCAAAAGTTACAGACCAGGCCGGTATGGCCCTATCAGTCTTTTTCCCTCCGGGAAGGTAATAAACAGGTTTTAAAGAGAGAAGAGAAATATTATCTCCTTTGAAATGATCCTTCTTTAGGATTAAAGCCCGGACAATAGCTTCTTCATATGGACGAAAAGGCCTGCGTTCTGAAATTTCTTCCCCAAAGATATAAAATATCCGGCGATAAAATGATACACCCTGTTCGTTAATCAGCATTTCACTGCCGGTATTTTGCCCTTCAAGAGCAAAGCCGTCCTGAAAAGAGCACCATAAAAGCCTGTATCCCCCTTCAACTTTCCCTGCCTCCCATAAATAGGTGCCTGGCAGCCAACCACCGTATAAACTCTGGCTTTCGGCACCCTTTTGCAGCGCTGTGCTGTAAGACATAGTGCTGATGGCCCTCTCCAGCCGGGGCGCTGTATATTCCAACAGGCCGGAAGAATAAATACGTAGTCCTTTTTCACCGTTTGTAAAGTACAAAGCACCATCCCGCTCTTCAATGCGACGTGCCATGGATAGATCCAAGAAAAACGCCCTGACAAGCTGTTCCCGCTGCAGTTCTTCTTTTTTTAAAGAAACCTCTGCTGCCCAGATATCTTCTAACGGTATATAAATATCACCGGCTACAGTTATTTCCCGGTTCGAAAGGAAAGTAAGATTCTCTTGGGATTCATTTTTTATGTCCTTACGGAAATCCCTATTTATGGTGTTTTCATAGATATTCTTCAACTTGGAAACATCCAAAACCAGCGGTGAAGGTAAAAGTATGTAAGATTTTTTTTCCAGAGAAAAAAGTTCATCTTGTAAATCGGCGGTTCTTCCTATCGGTATGCGTACTAGTTCCTCTCCTTCTAAATAAGCATATAAAAGCTCTTCTTCCCATGAAAACGTAATTTTCTCCAGATCCATATGCAAATTTGCAGGTGCCCTGACTATAAACTCCAGGGGAACAGGGGGATTGAAGTTATATACCAACTTAACCGGAGCGGTTTCTAACCCATCATCTTTGCTCCCCCTGCTTAGACGTTTGGCGTTATCCAGCTCCAATCTATCTGTTAATATCTGCCGTCCTTTTCCCCAGAGGCTCTGATATCCCTTTTCTCCACGGCGAAAAAGATAAATATCTTCCTGGTCATAGAAAATAATTTCTGCTGGCTGAACAACTTCTGACGGTAAAAGAGGAGGTGTAAAATAAGCATACTCATAGCGGGGCACTGTCCCTTTTTCCAGGGGAGGCCTGCCAAACCACAGTTGGTAGGTTAGCACCATACTTAAAAGGATTAAGCCAATAAGCAGCAGGCTTTTAAACTTCTCCAGCAATAAGAACACCCCTTGAGTTTATGACTACCCCCCACCCCATGCACAAGTCACAATAATAGATAAAAATGGCCGAACTTAAACTGGTACACCTCTTGCCGTCTGGGGTGGAAACATGACCGTTGCTTTAGTAAGCTTCCCGGGCGTGCCGATACGCACTTAATGGCTCGCTCCATGCTCAGGATGCCTTGCAAGGGGAAGACAAAAGGTTATTTCTGTTCCTTCTTCTAATTTACTTTCCAGGAAGACAGTTCCTCCATGGGCTTCAATGATCTGTTTGGCGATAGACAACCCCAGGCCGGTACCTCCTGAATGCCGGGAACGGGTTTTATCCACACGGTAAAACCTTTCAAAAACCCTGTCCACCTCTTCTGGTGGTATACCTATCCCCGTATCCCTGACCGACACACAAATATTGCTCTCTCTTTCACAGGCCCTCACTTCTATTTCCCCACCAGGGGGTGTAAACTTGAGGGCGTTATCCAGTAAATTTAACATTACCTGGCGAATTTTATCTTTATCCAGGAAAGCCTTTAAAGATTGTCGGGGCAATGATGTATGTAAGATAATACCTTTAGCCTGGCACTCCAGTTCTACCTGTTCCCGTATTTCGTAAATAAGGAACGCTACATCTGTCTCTTCCTTTACCCACTGTGTCTCATGATAGTCAATTTGCGAAAGAACCAGAAGATCTTTTACCAGTTTAACCATGCGTTCCGTTTCTTTTTCCACAACCTGTAAGAAACGCATCCTGATTCCCGGGTCCTCCTGGGCACCGTTTAAAAGCGTTTCGATATAGTTTTTAATAGTGGTCAAAGGAGTCCTTAACTCGTGGGATACATTAGCAACAAATTCTTGCTGCATCCGGGAAAAGACTCTTTCTTTGGTAACATCATGTAAAACCACAAGTATACCCTGTAGGACTCCATTTTCTTTAACAGGAGCAAAATGTACCTGCAAGATCTTTTCCTGGGTGTCTCCAATATGGACCTCTTTGGTAGAGGGACTGCCTCCCTTAAACAGCTCAACCATTTCTCCAGGCGTAAAAAGTATTTTAAAAATAACCTCCCCGGATAAACCCAGTTCCGCAGGACTTCCTGTCCATTCTAAAAATTTTCTGGCCGCGGGATTAAGGTGAATAGACTGGCCTTCTTTGTTAAAAGCAACAATCCCGTCGGTCATATAATTTAAAATCGCTTCAACCTTGTTTTTCTCTGCTGATATTTCTTTCAGGGTATCTTTTAAACGGGCCGTCAAAAAATTAAACATTTCCCCCAGTTCTCCGATTTCATCTTCGGAACGAACTTCTATTTTCTGGGAAAAATCGCCGCCGGCCATAGCCGCCGCTCTTGAAGTTACTTCCCTGATGGGCATCGTTATCGTCCTTGTCAAAAGAAAACCGATTAAGATGGCAATCCCCAGCACAATGCCCCACCCCGTAATAAGCATTAACTTGATTTCCTTCAGCATCAGGTAAATATGTTCCAGGGACCCTCTTAAAAAAACCACACCAACCACGGAGGACATGTTTTTAACAGGCAGGGCTAAAAAGTAATAGCGTACTCCCGTTTCCGGATCGACCCTGATGGCCTCCACTCTGTTACCGGCAAGAGCTAAAAGAACATCATCCTGGATAACGCGTCCCCCTAGTAATGACAGAGATCTCTGATCCGGGCCGCCCAGCAAACGACCATGTCGATCCAGCACCATGGTTTCTGTCCCCGGCATGCCACCACCAAATTCAGCTATAAGGTCAGAAATGAGTTCGCCCTGCTGCTCTTCTTCCACCAGGTAGCGGCGGATAAAATTGCACAGCAGTTCTCCCTGCGACAGCTGACTAATAGCATAATTACGCAGATAATAATTCTCCAGAGATTTTACTAAGTATACCCCGCTTAATTGCATGGCAAAGAGGATAAGCAAAGAGTAAAGCAGGACGATTTTTCCTTGCATGCCCACACGCATCAATCACGGCCTCCTCAGGTAATAACCCGCGCCGCGCTTGGTACACAGGTAGTAAGGATTTCCCGGATCGTCTTCTATTTTTTCTCTCAACCTTCTTACCGTTACATCCACCGTTCGCACGTCTCCAATATACTCATAACCCCACACTTCTTCCAAAAGTTTCTCACGGCTGAAGACATACCCGGCATTTTTAAGCAAAAAAGCCATTAGGTTGAATTCTCTGTACGTTAACTCAATCTGCCTGTCCCCTTTTTTTAATTCCATTTTACCCAGATCCAAAGTCAGCTCACCACAAATTAAAGACCCGGGTGTTTTCTTTTGCATTTTAACGCGGCGCAAAGTTGCCTTAATTCTGGCGATAAGTTCCCTGACACTAAAAGGCTTGGTGACATAATCATCCGCTCCTAACTCCAACCCCAGCACCTTATCGAGCTCTGTTTCCCTGGCTGTAAGCATAATAATAGGGACATCAAGTTTTTGACGGATTTGCCTGCATACACTAAAGCCATCGATACGGGGAAGCATAATATCAAGTAAGATTATATCCGGGTGTTCCTGGAAGGCCAGGCGTAAGGCTTCTTCCCCGTCGTAAGCTACCAAAACCTGAAAGCCCTCTTCTTCCAGGTTATATTTTAATATTTCAGCGATAGGCCTTTCGTCATCTATCACCAAAACTTTAGCTTTCACCTGATTACCTCCCCGGTCATAACATTCATAAGTGTTTATCATTATTCCGGTAGTTTTAAATTTTAAAGCTATTTACCCTAAAAAACACTTCACTAAAGCTGTTGGCGGCTCACATTATGTATTACATATTAACATAATAAATTCGTTTGCTTGCTGTAAACTCCTGCCTCCGTATAAAAAAAACAACCAATCGTTCAAGAGAAAAAAAACGTGACCGCAAGGCCACGTTGTGCAAAAATATATATTAAGAGGGGGTCAACTCTGATTCTTACTTTATCAGACAAATGTTACAGCAATATTACAAGAATTTTATGTTCTGGTTACAAATATTATTATAACTTGTCCGATTATGGGAAGGCCGTCTTAAAGGTAAGGGGACATAAAGGTAAGGGGACATACCTTTAAAGGTAAGGGGACACACCTCTTTCTATAAAGGTAAGGGGACATAAAGGTAAGGGGACACACCTCTTTCAGAGGAATGTCCCCATTATTGTCCCCATTATTGTCCCCATTATTGTAAATATAAATCCCTGGTCTTTTTTCAGGGCTTGAAGAAATTCAGTGGATTAACAGTTGGCCCGTGAGCACTTCCGGTACGAATTTCGAAATGCACGTGTGCTCCGGTACTCCTCCCTGTAGAACCGACACGAGCTATAACCTGTCCCTTGTTAACGGCCTGCCCGGTGCTTACTAAATTCTGGGAATTGTGGGCATAACGTGTATAATAGTGGCCGTGGTAAATATCTACGCTGAGGCCATACCCGCCATCCCAGCCCTGAAAGACAACCACACCGCTATCTGCAGCCAGTACTGAAGTCCCTTTTGGAGCTGCAATATCAATACCGGAATGAAATCCCCCGCTTCGCCAGCCATAACCGGAACTAATACGGCCGCCACCTTCTACGGGCCAGACAAAGCTTCCTGTCCCCCTGGAGGGTATATCAGCAATTCCCCGGGCTACGACCTGGGGTTTTGGTTCTTTTATAACTCTTTCTTGAACTTTTTCCCTGGCTGTTTCTATCCCGTTTTCCCTGGTAATCTGGTAAACAACTTCTTTTCGTCCCAAAGTTCCTGCTTCAACTACCCTGGATTGTATTCTCCACATATTACTGTCATATGTGTTTATTGTTTTGAAAGGAATATTTTCTTCTACCACCATACGCTCTATAGTCGTAACATTAACCATAGGTTCGGGTACAATAAGGTTAATTTCATCGCCCACCCGGAGTGTATCTCCGTTAAGATGGGGATTAGCTTCTCTGAGATTTTCTATGGAAAGATTATGCTCACTGGCAATTTTCCAGAGCGAATCTCCCCTGGATACCAGGTAAATCTCTTTCCTGTCAGTTCCTCTCAGGAGGATCGAAGCCACGGTTTCCGTATCGTACAGTTCTTCCGGGTAAACGTAATGAACCCTCGAGGAAATTGATTCCCCTATTTGCACTGCCTCCAGGGAAACGTTCACTTTCTGTGGCAGATAAGCCCCTGCCAGAAGCTCGATAACCTTATCCACATCCTCTTCAGTGGCCACCGGGAAGATCTCCCTGCCATCAACAGTTACCATCCTGGCCTCAACCTTGTAGCTCAACATGTGCCGCAGCTGGGAAAATACTTTTTCAGGGTTTTCTTCTTCCAGTGGTCGAAAAACCTTCTCAATATTAACCTCTTCTACTGTAACCACTGTCATACCATAAAAAGCAGCCGCCTCTTCCTGCAGGGTTTTCAACATCTCGTCCAGCATCTCTTTTTCTGAGAGCAATCCTACTTCAAAGTTGTTGACAGATACGGCATAAAAACTGCCGGTACGCTGAATATAGAGATTCAAAGCACCCCAAAGAGGCACAACGCTCAGAATAAAGAATAAAATATATACGTACCAAACAGCCCCTGCCCGAACTGAACGCGGCCTTTTCTTTTCTGGCAGCAGTCGCATAAGCACCCTCCTTGAACTAGAGCAGAATACCGCTTTTTAACAGGACCAAAGTATTGCTAAATTATTAAATTTGTTAAAAAGCCTTAATAAGTATATTATAATTTCGTGTTCGGGAGGGAAATTCCTGCCAAGTTTCTTTAAAAATAAAAAAAATTTCAATAAAACTTATCGTTAAGAACTATAGTCTGATCCCGTCGCGGTCCCACAGAAACCAAAGCTATCTTCACCCTTAAAAGTTCTTCTAAGAAACTGATATAATTTCTTGCTTGCGGCGGTAAAGCCTGCAGGTTCTTTGCTTCGCTTATATCCTCCTCCCAGCCGTTTAGTTCCATATATACAGGATTGCATTTCTCCAGTATATTCAAATTTGCAGGAAAATGTTCCAATAACTGGCTGCCGTACTGGTAGGCAGTGGCCACTTTGATGGTTTCCAGGCCGCTAAGAACATCAAATAATGTTATAGCCAGGTAATAAAACCCGTTAATACGGCAGGCATGCCTCAACGCTACACCGTCAAGCCACCCTATACGCCTGGGGCGGCCGGTGGTAGTGCCATATTCCTTGCCCTTCTCCCGTATCATATCTCCAATATGATCTTTTAGTTCCGTGGGGAAAGGCCCTCCGCCTACCCTGGTTGTATAGGCCTTGGTAATACCCAGGACCGTGCCGATTTGGAAAGGTGCAACACCAGCCCCAATACAGGCTCCTCCGGAAACAGGACTGGAAGAAGTAACATAAGGATAAGTGCCGTGGTCTATATCCAGCATTGTTCCCTGGGCCCCTTCGAACAGTACTTTTGAGCCTTTCTCCATCTCCTCGGCCAGCAAAACGGGGGTATCGGCCAAATAAGGAAGCAGCATTCGCGCCGCAGGCAGGTATTCTTCCTCTAAATCTTCCATGGTAAAACCCTGCACATCATAAAGTTTAGCGAACAGCTCGTTTTTCATCTGCAAAATAAAGGCAAGTTTTTCCCTTAGCTCATTTTCATTTTGAACATCTCCGCTGCGCAAACCCAAACGAAAAATCTTATCTACATAAGCAGGCCCTATCCCGCGCATAGTAGTGCCAATTTTATTGCCGCTCCGTACTTTTTCCTCTAATTCATCCAGTTTTTTATGATATGGCATGATTAAATGGACCCGATCACTGATAAAAAGCTTATCCGGAACCACACCCCGCTCCTTTAAATTGTTTAGTTCGGAGCACAATGTTACGGGGTCCAGAACCATACCGTTACCGAGAATACAAATTTTCCCGGGATAAAGGACACCTGAAGGAAGATGATGCAGCTTAAAGATATCCTTTCCAACCACCACAGTGTGCCCGGCGTTAGGACCTCCCTGGTAGCGCACAATAACATCGGCCCGTTCCGCTAAAAAATCAGTTATTTTGCCTTTCCCCTCATCACCCCACTGGCTGCCCACAACAGCAAGAGTGGATAATTTCATTAACAACCCACCTTTTTTAATTGTTCTTTTTAAATTCTAAAAAATATCCTACTAAATGCCGTATAATAACAATCTAAAAAAACTTAAAACATGGTTACGAGGCCGTCTCCCTCACTCTCAGGTTCTGCCGGTTTCCTCAAGCCGGCGGTTAATTTCTTCTGCCACATGAATACCGGAGGCTGACGCCTGGACCAAACCGCGGGTAATCCCAGCTCCATCTCCAACGGCAAATAAATTTTTAATCTCTGTTTCCAGGCACGGTGTCAACTCCAGGCGTTGAGAATAAAATTTGACTTCAACCCCGTAAAGCAGCGTGTGCCGTGAATAAACTCCGGGCGCTACAAGGTCCAGCGCTTCCATCATCTCCAGTATGGAGCGCAGGTAGCGATAGGGAAGAACAAGGCTGAGATCCCCCGGAGTAGCTTCCTTTAAGGTGGGACGAATAAGCCCTTTTTCTAGGCGCTCCATAGTGGAGCGCCTCCCCGCCAGGAGATCTCCAAGCCGCTGGACAAGAACACCTCCACCCAGCATATTGGCCAGGCTGGCAATATACCTTCCGTATCGTACGGGCTCATTAAAGGGATCCGTAAAGTTTTTGTTTACCAGGAGGGCAAAATTGGTGTTTTCCGTTTGCCTTTCTTTCTCACTGTAGCTATGCCCGTTGACGGTAACGACTCCCTCGCTGTTTTCCACCACCACTTCTCCATTGGGGTTCATACAGAATGTTCGCACCTTATCGTCAAAAGAAGGAGAATAGTAGATAAATTTTGACTCATATATTCGTGAGGTTATATGTTCTAAAACTCCTGCGGGAACCTCGACTCTTACGCCGATATCTACGGGATTATTGCTTATCTTCAGCCCCAGGCGTTTTGACTCTTCATAAAACCATGGGGAACCCTGGCGTCCCGGGCCAAAAATAACATAAGGGGCATAAAAAGTTTCCCCGGCTGCTGTAACCACTCCCTTTACCCTGCTCTCTTCCACAATAATCTGCCGTACCGTACTTCGAAAGCTGATCTGGACTTTTCCTTCCAGCGAGGATTTCATCTTGGCCAGGATTTTAAAGCAATTTTCTGTTCCCAGGTGCCTTATGAAGGCGGGCATAAGTTCCAGCTCCGCGGTCGCAGCACGCTGGCGAAGCTTCTTGACAGCTTTTTCATCAGTCCCGTACAATTTTTGAGGAGCGCCAAAGGAAAGGTAAATATTATCCACACGTTCAATTAATTCCCTTGTTCTTTCTTCCCCCACATAATCTTGCAAAACACCGCCAAAACCCGTAGTCAGCGTTAATTTTCCATCACTGAATGCGCCGGCACCGCCCCACCCGTTTAACATGGAGCAAGGCTGGCAATTACGGCACCAGCTATCTTTCCTTAAACAAATTCTTTCTTCCAGCTCCAGCCCCTTCTCCAAAATCAGGAGTCGCCCGCCTTTTTCAGCCAGAGTCAGGGCCGCAAATATTCCTGAAGGGCCGGCACCAATAATAATCACATCAAACTCGTTTTTCATGACCTCATCCCATTATTCAAGCTTTTAATACTTTAACAAAAATAGGGTGGCTTGTCAAATATTGCAAAGCTCCCCCCTAATATTCACTCCTTCCGGTAGGAAACACCCACAAATTTATTAAAGCGATCCATGAAATAAAGCTCTACCTTCCCTGTAGGACCGTTTCTTTGCTTGGCAACAACCACCTCCGTAACATGTTTCTTTTCTGTATCCGGATTATAGTAATCATCCCTGTAGATGAACATAACTACATCGGCATTAGCTTCAATACCGCCTGATTCCAGTAAATCACTTAAAATGGGATGCTTGTCCTGACGTTGTTCCACAGCCCTGCTTAACTGGGAGAGAGCTATCACAGGACACTTTAATTCCTTGGCCAGCGCTTTTAGAGAGCGTGAAATGGCTGATATTTCCTGTTGCCTGTTTTCCGCTTTTTCACTTCCACGCATCAGCTGTAAGTAATCCACAAAAACAGCGGAAAGCCCTTTCTCCATTTTCAGGCGTCGGGCCTTGGCCCTCATTTCCATAACGGAAATGGCTGCTGTATCATCGATATACATAGGAGCTTCGGAAAGAGGTCCCACTGCCTGCGTCAGGCGGGGCCAGTCTTCCGAGGAGAGAAACCCCCGGCGCAGCTTTTGAGCATCAATCTCGGCATAAGCGCAAAGAAGTCTCTGGGCCAGCTGTTCCCTGGACATCTCCAGGCTAAAAAAGGCCACCGGCATTTTTTCTGTTACGGCAACCTGATGAGCAATATTTAGGGCCAGAGTAGTTTTTCCCATGCTGGGGCGGGCAGCAATAATAATAAGGTCCGAATCCTGTAAGCCGGAGGTAATATTATCTAAATCAGAAAATCCTGTGGAAAGGCCTGTAACTCCGCTTTTTCTCTCATAAAGCTTTTCCAGCTTTTCAAATGTCTGCTCCAGGGCATCTTTAAGGTGCACAAAACTTTTGTTGTCTTTACTCCTGGCCACATCAAAGATCAGCTGCTCTGCTTCATCCAGTAACTCCTCTACATTTTCCATATAACCGTAGCACTTTCCTACAATTGTCGTTGCTGTTTGGATCAAATTACGGAGTAAAGATTTTTCCTTTACAATGGCGGCATAATGCCCGGCATGGGCAGCTGTAGGAGTCATGTTGGCCAGGGACGCGAGGTATGAAGCACCACCTATTTTATTCAGCAGTTGTTTACTTTCCAGCTCTTCACAGGTGGTCACCAGATCCACCGGTTCCCCCTTGTTAAAAAGATCCAGTAAAGATTGGAAAATATGCTGGTGGATTTCACGGTAAAAATCCTTGGAAGATAGTATTTCCGCTGCCTCAATAAGAGCTTCTTTATCAATTAACATGGCTCCCAGAACAGATTGTTCGGCCTCCAGGTTTTGAGGAGGCAAACGCTGGGCAGTTTCATTCATATTTAACTCTCCCGGGCCAGGACAAGAGGAATAATTTCCTCCACGTTGTCCATGTAATTAACGGTAATTTCCTGCAGGGAAGAAGGTAATTCGCACAAATTTTCCAGGGGCAAAAAAACTTCTTTAATACCTGCAATCCTGGCTCCGTATAGTTTTTCCACCAGGCCTCCCACCGGTTTAATTTTTCCCTGCAGCGAAAGCTCGCCGCTTACAGCAATATCCTGGCGCAGAGGAACTTCTTTTAAGGCGCTGTAAAGGGTTAAAAAAAGTGCTACTCCGGCCGAAGGCCCTTCAATATTGGCACCCCCGACGACATTGATATGTAAATCAAATTCACTTATATCCAGACCGCAGGTTTTTCGTAAAACCGAAGCAGCATTAAAAACGGAATCACGTGTCATGATACCGGCAGCTTCGTTAAAACGAATTTTACCTTTCCCGGACTCAGCGGCAGGGAAAGAGACGGCTTCGATCTCCAGAACTGTACCCAGATATCCTGATGCAGCCAGGCCATATATTTTACCTACTTGTGGTCCACTATGTTTTCTGGCTAATCCCAAAGGAACCAAACGGTTGCTTTGAATGACTTCTTTCATTAATTCCTCGTCAATAATAATCTTCTTATTCAGGTGCTTTTCCCCTCCATGTTTCCCCTCATCGTCTTTTAAACCGTCATGGGAACAATGCATCGCCGCAGAAGATTTATAAAGGCCCAGGCCGTACGCATCTGCCAGCAGGTTAACGGCCCCCCTTCCTTCGCTGGTATACCGCGAACTTAGTTCCACCGCTTCAGGAGATATATCCACTCCCAGTTTTTGTACCGCATTTGTGATTATGTTTTTAATATCATTCGGGGAAAGGGGCTCAAAATAAACAGCGCTGCACCTTGATCGCAGGGCGGGAGAAATTTCGGCAGAAGCTTTAGTCGTCGCGCCGATAAGAATAAAGTCTGCCGGGGCACCCTCCTCAAACAGCTTGCGAATATACTTGGGCACCTGGGGATCTGCAGGATCATAATAGGCGGAATCAAAATATATGCGCTTATCTTCCAGCACTTTAAGAAGTTTGCTCTGCAGGTGGAGATCCATTTCCCCGATTTCATCAATAAAAAGTACTCCTGCATGGGCTTCGGTAACCAGCCCGGGCTTGGGCTCGGGGATACCTCCTTCGCTCAGCTCCCTTTTTGCACCCTGATAAATGGGATCGTGCACAGAACCTAAAAGCGGATTGGTCGTTTCCCGGGGATCCCAACGCAGGGTAGTAGCATCCACTTCCACAAAAGGAGCTGACTTGTTAAAGGGAGTATGAGGCATATTTTTGGCTGCTTCCAGGGCTAACCGGGCTGCAGCTGTTTTCCCCACTCCCGGGGGTCCATAAATAATAATGTGCTGGGGAAAAGGAGAGGCCAGTTTGGACATCAAAGCCCTTATGCCCCTCTCCTGCCCGATAATTTCCTCCAGGGAAGCAGGCCGCAGGAATTCCATAGCAGAACGTGAAAGCCCGGTAGAGTGCATTTTTTCCAGGAGAGCATATTTTTTCAACGTCTGGGAATTTTCCGGACCGCCTTCCTCCTTTAAAAGCTGCTTTTTTACTTCCCTTATATATTCCTCGTGCCGTTCCTGCAATTTCATATTTATCTTCTGCTCAATGGATTCCTCCAGTGAACGGCGTGCCAGAATATTTGCGGCTTGTTCTTCCAGCTCTTTCAGTATCACAGGAATTTCTAAAAAATTAGGCACCCTGTCCAGAGTGGGATCTTCAAATATTATTTTCTGGAGGCCCAGGACTTTTTTCCCTAAATTCCTGGAACGCAAAAAAGCAAGCGCCTCCAGTTTCGTTGCTTTTAATATAAGTTTATCGGCACCATATATATTTGCTAATAGTTCATAAAAGGCATTAACTCTTTTTTTAAGTCCTTCTCTGTTTGCTTCGGAAAGATTCAGAAACGAACTTTTGGACATATCCTGCATAATTCAGGCAAAAAATATAGCTTGAAGACCTATATTTCCTGCTGCCTCCTTTCCCGTCTTCTTCTATTTTTGCTAAACTCTCTCCACAACAATTGTAATGGGAACAGAGACTTCAGGGTGCAATCTAACCTGAGCCGTATGGCGTCCCAGTGATTTTATATGCTCAGCAGGTTCAATTTTTTTCTTATCTACTTTTATCCCTTCCGAAGAAAGCGCTGCAGCTATATCTGCCGGTGTTACAGAACCGAATAAACGGCCCTCTTCCCCGGCCCTGACTTTAACTGTAACTTCTTTTCCGGACAGTTTGGCAGCTGTATTCTGCGCTTCCTTTACTTCCCGGTCTGTTTTTTTGGCCCTGGTTTCTTCTCGCATCTTTAATTCTTTGAGGTGTCCGGGAGTTGCTTCCAGGGCCAAACCATTTGGTATAAGATAATTTCGTGCATAACCGGAGGATACTTCCTTGGTCTCACCCTTTTTTCCCGTTTGGGGAATATCTTTCAAAAATATTACTTTCACCTCTAGACAGCTCCTTTCCTGGGAAAACTGGAAACGACTTGCAGAATATTTTAAATTTAATTTTTATGAGTTTCCCTGTAGCGTAAAAAAAGCAGTACCTCTTCCGGAGGTATTCCATGTTCCTGGTTATCCTGCTCTTTAAGATAGGCCCTCGCTTTATCATTAATTCCCTGGTCAAGATGGCTGAAACTGACCCCTACCCTGTTACCAAGAAGATAGCAATAAAGGATTAGGCTGCTGAGAGAATCCTGAATTAACTTTTCCGGGCCGTTATACAGGGCCCGGAAAAGGTGGGCCATCCACTGTAGGATACCATATTTAAGGCGCTCGATAAGGCGGATATTCTTAATAATATCATCATCCACCGGATCTGCCCCCTCCTTACAAGAATTCGCTAACAATGATAAATTTCCTGCACTTAATGCAGGTGGAAGTAAATTCCGAAAAAAAAGCGGCAACCCTGTCCTAGAGCCGCCGCTCTAAATTTACTCGGAAGTATACGGTAACAGCGCCATCTGTCTGGCCCTTTTAATGGCCGTGGTTAATTGACGCTGGTGCTTGGCGCAATTGCCGGAGATACGGCGGGGTAAGATTTTTCCCCGGTCCGTTATGAAGCGGCGCAATCTTTCGGACTGCTTGTAATCTATATATTCTACATGATCAACACAAAAACTACAGATTCTTTTTTTACCCTTGCGTTTTTCCTTGCGCATAAAATGCCTGCCACTAGGACTGGCCAATCCTCCTTTCTCAATGCCCTTCATAATTCTCTTTTTTAAAAGGGAACATCTTCATCCTTTACATCCAAATCTTCGCCTCCAAAGGCGTCAAAATTATCTTCAAAACTTCCCTGGCTATCCTTATCCTTGCGGCTGTCAAGAAAAAAAACATTTTCAGCCACTACTTCTGCTGCTGTACGCCTGACACCTTCTCTATCATCGTAAGAACGGAGCTGAAGCCGTCCTTCGACAGCTACCTTCCTTCCTTTGGAGAGGTTGTTTGTGCATATTTCAGCCAACTTTCTCCAGGCCACGATCCTGATAAAATCCGTTTCCTTTTCACCCTTCTGATTAACAAACGGGCGATCCACCGCTAAAGTAAAGTTGGCTACGGCAACTCCTCCCGCCGGAGTATATCTTAACTCCGGATCCTGCACCAACCGCCCGATTAAAATTATCTTGTTTAACACGGTTTCTCCCCCCACATCATTAGTTTTCACAGCGAACCGGATTGTTTATGATCATCCCTGAAAATAAAATGTACAGAAATGATCGCAAATGGCTATTCCTCTTTGCTGTTTTCCTGTACATTCTCAACAATTTCATTATTGGTTTTCTGTCCCTTTTTTTCCTCTTCCAGGCGGATCACAATATAGCGTAAATAACCTTCATTTACTTTAAAAAAGTGATCCAGGGCCGGGACAATATCCCTGGCAGCCTGCAAGTTCACAATAACATAAAAACCTTCTTTAAAATCTTGAATTTCATAGGCCATTTTCCGTTTACCTATTTTTTTAAGAGAAACTATTTCACCGTTTTCTCCTTCCATCACTTCTTTAACCTTGGAAATGGCCCCTTCCAGCGCTTCACCTTCCAGTTCGGGCTGGACAATAAACATAACTTCATAAAGCGGCATTAGTTCACCTCCCTTCGGACTATACGGCCCCCGTTTTCGGGAGCAGGGATTAACGCAGGTTAAATAATAACATATAGGTAACGTTAAATCAAGTACCAGGTAAGAAAATTCCAGAAAATTTTAACACCCGGCATTATCCGGCATTTACATTTTTCTTTCGCTCCTCCTGGATATACTCCATAAGGCTTCTGATAATCCCGGCAAAGGGCGTGGAGAGAATCATACCCAAAAAACCGGCAAGCTGCTGCCCTATTAACAGGCTTACAATCACGGTAATAGGTTTAAGTCTGACCGCCCTGCCCAGCAAAAGTGGCGATAAAAGGGTCCCGTCAATTATTTGCACAAGAATATAAATAACAATAATCGTTATAGTAGAAGGCGTCTGAGGGGAAAAACTTAAAATAACGGCCGGAATAGCAGCGATGTATGGTCCTATATAGAGGATAATATTAAGGACACCGGCCAAAATCCCCAGAAGTAATGCATAGGGCATACCGAAGAAATAAAGAACAAACCCCGTTAATAAACCAACAATCGTACAGCGCACAATATTGCCCCGAATATAACCACCGAAGTTCACATCGATAATACGGATAACATCTTCAGCATATCTCTCATATCGATAAGGAATCAATTTTAAAACTGCTTTTCTAACATTATGAAAATCATATAAGAGATAAAAAACAATAAATATGATGAAAAAGATATCTACTATACTGGAAACCAGGGAAACGCTGACAGATGCTATTTCTTCTAATATGGGCTGTAAGTTGGCCGAAAGCTCCGGAATAGTTTCCATAAACTCCGGGCTTAAGTCAAACGTCAACAGGAATTCTGAAAACTCTTCGATGTATTGCTGGATTTGTCTTACATAGAAGGGAAAATCCCTTAAAATATCCTCGACTTCCCTCTGGACCACAGGAACAATTAAACCTATCAGGGTAACAATTATCAAAATAAAAAATAAAAAAGTAATACCCACGGCTAAAAAATGTGAAAACCTGAAACGTTTTTTAAGAAATTCTGTTACAGGAAAGAGAACGCAAACGATCAATAAACTGATAATACAAAGTTCTATTACCCAGGAAATACGATTTAAAAACCAGATGAACCCGACCATCAGAGCGATTAAGGCTACAACTTTTAAAGCATTTTTAGAATCCCTGTCTTTCATATCCTAGTCTGCCTTTCTAAAAATAAATACTATACTTTAAAGCGGAAAAAAACGATATCCCCGTCTTTTAATATATATTCTCTTCCTTCCAGCCTTAAGATACCTTTTTCTTTCGCCGCTGCCAGCGATCCTGCGCTGAGTAGTTCTTCCCAGGATATAACTTCAGCCGCGATAAAACCTCTTTCCATATCACCATGTACTTTCCCGGCACCTTTCCGAACGGAGATACCTTTTCTTACAGCCCAGGCCCTCGCTTCTTTTCCCTTGATTGTAAAAAAAGTAATTAGTCCCAGAAAATCATATCCCACCTTTATCAGCCTGTTTAAACTCATTTCCTGGAGCCCGTATTCATCCAGAAAAAACTTTTTCTCCTCTTCCGGCATTCCTTCCAGTTCACCTTCCAGGAAAGCACTAATACTGATTACAGGCGCACCTTCTTTTTCAGCCAGCAGTTTGACAGTCTTAACTGTTTCAGGTTCTTTTTTAGATAAATCTTCTTCACCAATATTCACGACGTAACAAACAGGTTTCCCTGTTAACAGCTGCAGGTTATCGATTATTGCTTTTTCATTGTCACTGCAGGAAAAACTCCTTACCGTTTTTCCTGCGTTAAGGTGATGATATAATTTTTCCAGCAGTTCTTTTTCTTCCATAATATCCCTGGAACCGCTTTTGGCGCTGCGCTGTACTTTCTCCAGTCTCTTTTCCAGAAAGGCCAGATCCGCTAAAATCAGTTCTAATTTTACAATCTCAATATCCCTGCCGGGATCAGGCTCTCCGGATAAATGAGGGACATCAGGCGAGCTAAAGCCCCTCACCACGTGCAGCAGCAAATCCATTTCCCTGATATGTGCCAGAAAGCGGTTTCCCAGGCCTTCACCTTTGCTGGCGCCTTTTATCAGCCCCGCAATATCAACAATTGTTAATGTGGCCGGGGTTATTTCCTGTGAAGAGACCAGCCCGGCAACTTTTACAAGGCGTTCATCTTTAACGGAAACTATGGCCCTGTTGGGTTCAACGGTAGAAAAGGGAAACTTGGCCCTCTCCACCGGCAAACTGGAAAGTGCTGTAAAAAGTGTGGATTTTCCCACATTTGGCAAACCTACCAACCCGCATCTAAAGCCCATTAACCACGATCTCCTTTCGGATCACAATAATAAATGAGAATGACCGGGTTTAGATCCCGCCCGGAAAAACGTTTTACTGTTGGCGGAGCGACCTGTGAAGCGAAGATAAAAGCTCACGTTAAGGCGAAGGCTGGAGATGACTCTGCTGACAGGATGTCAGCAGCCAGAAGGCGAACATGGAGGTGAGCGTCTTATGGGAAGGTCATCGGAAGCCTGAGATGAAACGTAGAACTTTCTTAAGCGGAACTCGGAGATCCTTCTTACGCAAAAGCTGCGCCATTTACATGCTTATTCCTCTGGCTCCCGGACAATTTCCTTGACCTTGCGTTCGAATCTTAGCCGGGGTAAAAGAACGCTCCTTCCGCATTTTAAACATTTAATACGAAAATCCATACCAATCCTGATAACCCGCCAGAGGTCCCCACCGCAAGGGTGGCTTTTTCTCATTTTAACAATTTGCCCGATTTTGTACATGCACAAATCTCCTTATGGCCGCTTTCATCTCTATTCTAGATCTTCTCGCTTCCAGGGAGGTTGCCTTCGCCTGCTTTTTCACTGCGCGTAAAGACAACCCTTCGAGGGTAAGGGATTTCAATACCCATCTGGTCGAAGTGATTTTTAATTACCCTGCGCAGCTCCCTTTCAATAGACCACTGCTGCATGGGATCTGCTTTGGCCATAATCCTGATTATGACCTCAGAATCAGCCAGATCTGCCACTCCCAGAACCACCGGGCCTTCCCTGACTGCAGGATATTCCCGGGAAAACTTTTCACATATCTCTCTTAAGACTTCCAGGACACGATCTACATTTTCTTCATAAGCAACAGAAATATCAACGAGCGCCCTCTGGGGGCCCTGGCTGTGATTGGTAATTATATCAATCCTGCTGTTAGGAAAAATATGCAACTGTCCTCCAAAATCTCTCACTTTTGTCGCTCTTAAACCCACATGCTCCACAATTCCGCTGTATGAATCAATGGTAACATGATCACCAACAGAAAATTGCTCCTCAATAATAATAAAAAAGCCTGTAATTATATCCTTTACCAGGCTCTGGGCTCCAAAACCTACAGCAAGACCGGCAATACCTGCTCCAGCCAGAATAGGGGTAATATCCACAAATTCTTTTAATATCATTAAAAGCGATACGAAAATGATCAGGTAGCGCAGCAAGCTTTTAAATAAACCGCTGAATGTTTCGGACTTATTTCCCAGGGTAATGATATTATTCTTGCCCTTGAATATTCTGTCTATAAGGGAGTACCCAAAGCGCAGGACCAGCTTTGCTAAAATAATGATCAGAATGAGGCGGAGAACAACCCCGCCCCACTGGGTCAGTGCATTCTGGAATAGTAACGGTAACGGCCGAAAAGACTCTATAAAGCTATCCATAAAAAATCTCCTTGAAATTCATCATTGTTCTTTTATTTTTTGTAAATGGGCACTTATAACAGAATATACCTGGTTAATAGATTGTGAACCATCCACACTCACAAACAGGTTCTTGCGCTGGTAATATTCGATCATGGGTAAGGTTTGTTTATTGTAGACAGCAAGCCTTTCCTTTACTGTATCAATGGTATCATCGCTTCTTTGATAAAGTTCTCCACTGCAATGATCACAAATATTACGCACCTTGGGAGGGTTAAACTTAAGATGATAGGTAGCACCGCAATTACGGCAGACCCTTCTTCCGGTAAGCCGGTTAATAAGTTCTTCTTCATTTACATCAACGCTGATAGCGGCATCAATTTTCATATTAAGATCCTGCATCACTTCATCCAGGGCCTCGGCCTGTTCTACGGTCCGGGGGAAACCATCTAAAAGAACACCACCTGCGCAGTCCGGCCTGGATAATCTTTCTTTAACGATACCTACGACAATTTCATCAGGAACAAGAAGCCCTTTATCCATATATTCTTTTGCTTTCTTACCCATCTCTGTACCTTCTTTTACAGCATTCCGGAAAATTTCGCCGGTAGAAATATGGAGCAAAGCAAAATCTTTTGTCATTCTTTCCGCCTGTGTGCCTTTACCAGCACCTGGAGGCCCCATTATGATTACATGCATCTTTAATTTCCCTCCTTAATTGTTTCAAGGTTCTTCTTTTTCAATTCCTACACAAAATGGCTTTTTAGATCCTTTCCCTTAAGGGTACTATTTTCTCCGCTTCTTCCTAAAATCCTGCCACAAAAACACATATTTTTCCCATCCGGAGCCATACTGAAAAGGCGAAAAGTATTCTTCTTATCCTTAGCAGTGCTGGCATTCAATTTGCGTCAAACCACAGCTCAAATCACAATTAAAGGGGTCCGGTTTAATATGTATTCTTCAACCACACATACTAATATTATACCTTCAAGTTCAACCATAACGACCATAAATCCAAATGAACCCGCAGCTTTAAGCATATTTGCCGATATTTTAGCCGGTTTATTAAATGACTTAGGCCATACTTGTTCCGAACTTGTAATCCTCTGTATAGGAAGCGATCGCTCCACGGGAGACTCGCTTGGCCCCCTCGTAGGGAGCATGCTGGAAGACCTGCATCTACAAAATGCCGTTATCCTGGGAACCCTTTCTCAACCTGTTCATGCCCTCAACCTCAAAGAAACAAGGTTATCTTTAGAGGAAAAATACAATACGGCTGCTGTTCTTGCTGTTGATGCCTGTTTGGGACAAAAACACAAAATTGGCTGTTTGGAAGTGGGAAAAGGAAGCCTTCAACCCGGGGCTGCTGTAAAAAAAAGAATTCCTCCCGTTGGAGATATATATATTACCGGTATCGTAAACGTTGGGGGTTTTATGGAGCTTATGGTTTTACAAAGCACGCGCCTGGGCGTAGTAATTCCCCTGGCGCAATTTATTGGCCGGGGTATATTCCTGGCTGTTTCTATGACCGGCTGGCTTTCTCAGCGATGACCCTCTTTTATAACATTCTATCGTCCCTGACCCTGCACGGTCACAACAATGGATGAAAATGGCGGACTTAAACTGGATACGGCTCTTCTCATGCATTTTCATATTTTATTTTTGGTCCTTTAACTCCATTTTGCAACTCCCGGCAAACAGCGATCCTTCTTCTATGGAAAGAACTGCTGCTGTTACATCGCCTATCAAGGCACCGCCTGAGCGAATCTCCAGCTTATTTTCAGCTTTGATATTTCCTTCCACCCTTCCTGCAAGGGTAATATTAATTCCTTTAACATCAGCTTTAATTAAGGCAGTTTCTCCGATAATGATATCGCTCTCCGCATAAATATCTCCCTCATATCTTCCATCAATACGTAAAATACCCCTGGCTTCAAGCTTGCCTGTTATTGACGTTTCTTTGCCAATCAACGTATCGACTTTTTTAGCTTCGGGAGTCTTTTTTTTAAACACAACATGTCTCCTCCCTCATTAAGGCAAATAACCTCCGGGATTAACGGCAACACCTTTCTTATGAACTTCATAATGTACATGTGCCCCGGTACTATATCCTGTGCTTCCCATATAACCTAGAACCTGTCCTTTTTTTACTTCACTGCCTACTGATACGTTAAAGCTTTTTAGGTGAGCATACAGAGTGCTTAAGCTATCTCCGTGATTTAAAATAACAGTATTGCCAAAACCCCGGCGATAAGCAGCAAAGATAACTTTGCCATCTGCTGCCGCATAAATTGGTGAACCGCGAGAGCCTGCTATATCTATTCCAAAATGAAATTCTCTTCTTCTGGTTATAGGCGAAATCCGTGGTCCGAATTCCGAAGTTACCCTCCCTCTGACCGGCCAGATAGAAGGAGTTGACGCCATTTGCTTCTGATGCTGCACAATATCTTCTTTTAGCTGAAGCAGTTTCTCACTTTGATCAGGTATGGAAACCTGTAAATGGGAAATATTTAAAGATGTTCGTTCCATAACCTGATTTTCCCCGCGGCTTGATAATACCCGTGCATTTTCATTATGAACTAAACGAATGGGATCGGAATTACTCATTTTTTTAGGAAGAGGCAGCTCTAGTAAATTACAAATTTCCCTGCTGAGGTCATCCATCTGGTTCACTTTTCTTATTAATTCCTCTGTTTCCCGGGCCAGCAGATCTATCTGTTCATTTAAAGTGCGGTTATCTTCACGCAGCTGTGGAACTGCCGTTGCTTCTCCTTTTAATTGCTGATAAGATTTGATCCAAAAAAAGGACACCAGCAGGCTAATCAAAAGAATAATGCCCAAGCTCTGGAAAAGGTATAAGGGAATACGAATACTGACTATTGATTCTTCGGTATGGGGAATAATCATGATGGTAAAAAAACGCTTTTTCTTGCGTAGTTGCACAGGAGTATCCTCCTTTTGTCAACCCTTATTAAGGTAAAAATGCGGCAAAGTATAAAATTCGCCGGATATTTCTTTTCTCCTGCTTATTATAAAAAAATATAGA
>QZJM01000035.1 GCA_003605065.1 Dethiobacter sp.
CAAAGAGCTATTTGTTAATTTATTGTAATAATGGTATTTCATGATATTTTGCTAACTCTCACTTTAAAAAGCATCCTGGGGACTTTCTGAAAGTACTTTCTAACTACATAAAACCAGTTGTCCTCCAATTTATTCTTAAATTTTACACGGAAATTGTCCATTTTTCCAGCAGCGGACTGGAAGGAAATACAAAACTACTGGCGAAAGTTTTAAAAAAGCATAAAAAAATTTGTGGAGGTAACAAAGTGAACTGGCAGCATTCCGCAAAACCACCGCGCCCCATTCCAATCCCGCCCCTTGAGAAGAAAACTACAGTGCGCGGGCTGCTTTCTTCCAGGCGCCGGGAATATGGCCCTAAAACTTTTCTAATAGATCCTGAAAAAGACCGGCAGTATTCTTATGCAGAATTTTTGCGAACAGCCAGCAAGGTAAGCAATTTGCTGTGGCAGCAGGGAGTGCGCAAGGAAGATAAAGTATCCCTGCTTATGCCCAACTCAGCCGAATTTTTATTCGCCTTTTTCGGCATTATGCAGCTTGGCGCCATCGCCTGTCCCATAAATACCCACCTTAAGGAGGAAGAAATCGCCTTCGTCCTGCATAATTCGGACAGTATCGCTTTATTTGCTTCCGGGGAGTATTTCGACGTTTCTACGAGCTTATTAACCGGGGAAAACAATATCCGCCGCCTCCTAACATGGGATCCCCCTGCAGGGAGCCTTACTGGAACTTCCCCGCTTGTTAAGCTGCTGGACATGAAAACAGCGCTCCAGGGAGAACCGCCTGAACTGCGGCCGGAAATTGAAGAGAGCCCCCTGGAACCGGACGATGTTGCCGAAATCATCTACACTTCCGGGACAACAGGCCGCCCCAAAGGAGCGATGCTGACCCATCACAATATGATTATAGATTCCCACTGGATCGCCCACTGGAACCGCCTGGGAGAAAATGACCGGGCCATGTGCGTCATGCCGCTGTTCCATGTGAACGGCCAGATCGTAACGGTGATGACGCCCCTGTACTGCGGGGGCAGCCTGGTCCTGCCCGGAAGATTCAGCGTAACACAGTTTTTCCCGCTGGTGGCAAAATATGAAGCTGCGTATGTAGGCACCGTGGCAACAATGTTATCCATGCTCTTAAACAGGGTTGACCCCGGTGACATTCCTGCAGGGCACAAATTAAGAATCGTCTTTTGCGGTTCCGCTCCGGTACCAGTCAGAGTCCAGTCCGAATTTGAAGAAACCTTCAAAGTCCCGGTCATAGAAGGCTACGGGATGACGGAGACTACCTGCCGCTCCACTTTTAACCCCTTGCCGCCGCCTGAAGCCCTGCAGCTGGGAAAAAGTGACGGCTACCGCAAAATCGGTTCCGCCGGCCTGCCCCTGGGCAACGAAATCAGAGTTGTCAATGAAAATGAACAGCCCCTGGGGCCCCGTGAGGTTGGCGAAATCGTGATCCGCGGTGAGAATGTCATGAAAGGATACTACAAAAACCCCGAGGCCACGGCTGAAGCTTTTCGGGGCGGCTGGTTTCACAGCGGCGATCTGGGCTATTATGACGAAGAGGGCTATTTCTATATCGTCGACCGTAAAAAGGACATGATCATCAGGGGCGGAGAAAATATCTACCCCCGGGAAATAGAGGAAGCGCTGTACAAACACCCGGCAGTGAAAGATGCAGCCTGCATCGGAATTCCGGACGAACTTTACGGCGAAGAAGTGGCCGTTTTCGTTGTCCTTAAGGACAACGAACAGGCCGGGGAGGCCGAAATGATTTCCTTCTGCCGGCAGTTCCTGGCCGATTTTAAATGCCCCAAACAAATTAAAATCGTAGAAGAGATCCCCAAAAGCTCCTCCGGGAAGCTGCTGCGCCGGAAACTGCGGGAAAGTTAGAAGGTTTAAACATCACATTCGCACCCCTTATTTCTTAAAACGCCACCTGTTTCTCGTACGAGTCTACAAATTCTTCCTGGCATTCATCTCCCGTGGCCAGCTCAACCTCCAGGGCACTGTGATGCTTATAGCCCCGCCTGCTCATCTCCCCGACAAGCCTTTCATGCCTTAAATAAAGTGCCCTGAGCTTACCTTTCCACCTCAGCGTTTCCGGATGCCCGGCATACCCTGTTTTCCCCATGGTTAGTACCGCCCAGATAGCATGGAGTTCCCGGTGCTCTCCCAGCAGGTGCCTCCGGCATAATTTTTCCGGGGGAATATCCCAGATTCTCATACTCTTCTTTTTTCCAAAAATCCCCCCTGGTATTCTAAAACCCGCCGCTGGCGCCATAAAATAATTACTTTACACTTGCAAAAAAAATGTTGCATGGTATACTTAACACAAATCCTTTGCTGGCAAAAGCAGGATTTACTAAGAAATATAGAGAAAAAACATCTTAAGGAGTGAAATAATATTGCTTGACGGCAAAGTGGGAATTGTCTACGGCCTGGCTAACCAGCACAGCCTGGCCTGGTACATAACAAAAGCCCTGTCAGATGCAAGAGCCAGACTAATCATTACTTACCAGAATGAGCGCTTTGAAGCAAAGCTGAGAAAACTTACCTCCAGCAACCTTGCCAACCATCCTCTCATGCTGCCCTGCGATGTCCAGGACGAATCACAAATCGAAACTATCTACAGGCAAATTGGTGAGGACTTCGGCAAGCTGGATTTTATTGTTCACAGCATTGCTTTTGCCGGGAGAGAGGACCTTGAAGGAAGATTTATAGACACTTCCCGCGATGGTTTCAAGATGGCCCTGGAAATCAGCGCCTATTCCTTAATCGCCGTAACCCGCCCTGCCGTTCCCCTGATGACCGCTGGCGGAAGCGTTGTTACCCTTAGCTACCTGGGAAGTGAGCGCGTTATTCCCCATTATAATGTCATGGGGGTCGCCAAGGCCGCCCTGGAATCATCCGTACGATATCTGGCCTATGACCTGGGAGAAAGCGGAATCCGGGTAAACGCCCTCTCTCCCGGACCGGTAAATACCCTCTCGGCACGCGGCATTAAAGGTTTTACAAATTTCCTCAGCTATGTCCGGGACAATACTCCGCTGCGGCGCAATATAGAGGGCAGCGACGTGGGAAACGCCGCTTTGTTCCTTTGCAGCGACCTTTCCCGGGGCATCACGGGCGAGACCATATTTGTCGATGCCGGCTATCATATCAAGGGTTATTAAAGCTAAAACACCCCCTTACTAGTAGGCAATAAAAGCACCGGGGAAAAGGAAAGTCTGTTTTTTATAAATTTTTTTAGAAAAAAGAAGAATATTGTCTGTTTATGGTGATAATTAAGTTATAAAGAATATTATTTTGAGAAATTATAATGTACAGGAAAATCTAAAAGTGGTGAGCACTACGGAATTGCTTTGCTTTTGCGCTACTAATTAAGTAAATAAAAAATTTCAGAAAAATCTTCTCCAAAAAGAAGGAAAGCTTTACCTATTGTCGAATAAAGAAGGTGCTGATGGAATTTTAGAAATAATTATCGACGTTTTGCGGAAGAATTACAGTAAGAAGCTGTAACAGTGTAAGTTTCCAGGGCATTACTATCTGCACGCCTGTTTTGACCCCAAAGCTATGATACGATCTTCAGCGGTCAAAAAAGGCGTCAGGAATATTTATTTACCGTGCCATATACTTGCACGGGTTAAGAAAATCATATGAAAGGAGATTAGTTATTTATGGCAACAGCAGGTAAAGTTGAACTGGCAAAAGCAATATCCCAAAAGACTGGCGTGACCCAGAAACAGGTGGCGGAGTTCATCAACGGCTTTGTAGAGACTGTGGAAGAAAAACTCAGTGAGGGGGACAAAGTACAACTGGTGGGCTTTGGGACATTCGCGACCAGGAAACGTGAAAGCAGGGAAGGCAGAAAACCAGGAACCGGTGAAAAAATCAATATTCCCGCCAGCGTTGTCCCGGTATTTAAAGCCGGTAAGGGATTAAAAGAAAAATTAAATAAATAGTGCTTGTTAGAGGTTTGGAAAAATCCTTAAAAAGCTTCACCCTTCTGTAGGTGAGGCTTTTTAATTTAACTTTGTGAAACAATTCTGGCATCTCATTTTGTTGGCATAACTTCGTATATTTTTACACCCGTTGGGGGATAAATTAATTAATAACTAAAGAAAGTATTGAACAACAGTGAAAGGAGAAAAAAAATGGCTGCACCAATCCTCAACGGGCTTCGTAATTTGCGCGAAGACCTTTTACGCCAGCTGGTTCTCTCCAGCGGTTCGGAAAAGGTCGAGATCGTGAACAAAATTATCGAGATGGACGAAATGATCGCTCTGGAAGAAAAAGCATTGCTTCCTACACCGTAATTTTATCCGCAGGCAGGAAAAACCCTTATTTACTATTCCCTCAAATTGTTTTTGAGCTGCGGCCTGGAGAGTGCAAAGCCCCCGGTTTTTTCTCCGGGGGCTTTGCCAAAGCTCAACTATTTTTTTATTCCGGCCTCTCCAGTTCCTCCCTGGTAAGCACGGAAGATACCTTCAGACCTTCTTTCTCCAGGTTTTCCCTGCCCCCCTCCTGGCGGTCTACAATGATTATGACCTTTTCCACCTTGCAGCCCAGTTCCTGAACGGCACGGGCGGCTTTGAGCACAGACCCCCCCGTGGTCAGGACATCATCCAGCAGCAGTAAAGGTAAACCTTCCCGCAGTGTGGGGCCGTCCACTTTATTCTCCAGGCCGTGTTTCTTGGCTTCGGACCTGACAAAAAAGGTATCCAGGGGGTTATTAAAAGGCGGCTGGCAGCTCAAGGCGCTGATGGCGGCAGCCAACGGCACCGCTCCCATAGCGGGGCCTCCCACTGCCCTGACCTCTACGTTCTCTTCCCGGATCAGGTATAAGATATATGAGGCCAGCTTATAAATTCCTTCGGCCGTAAGGGTAACCTGCTTGCTGTCGATATAAAAATCACTCTCCCGGCCGGAAGCAAGGCGAACTTTGCGCCTCTGGTAGGCCCGGGTAAAAATAAGGTTACGGATTTCCTGGCGGAGCTCTTCCATTAGCATTATCCTCCTTCTGTAAACAGTTTTTCCCCGATGCTTTCGTGTATATTCCTTCAATTTTTTTTAAATATATCAATATATCCCCGGAAAGGCAAGATACATAGGAAAAAATTACCGCCGTTTCCCTGTTTACTTTTCCAAAGGAAAAAGTTTGATCTTTCTTCTTTTTTTAAGTATAATTGGAATCAACCTTCACAACAAGGAGGCTAGATCATGAAAAGCTATAAAATAGCTGTAATCCCCGGCGACGGGGCCGGACCCGAGATGGTACGGGAAGGAGTCAAGGTGCTGGAGGCTGCAGCCCGCAAATTCGGTTTTAAACTGGAATTTACTGCTTTCGATTACGGCGGGGATCGTTACCTGCGCACAGGCGAGGTCTTACCGGAAGGAGCCATTGAAGGGCTTAAACAGTTCCAGGCCATTTTCCTGGGAGCTATCGGACATCCCGGAGTAAAACCCGGCATCTTGGAAAAAGGTATTCTTTTAAAAATGCGCTTCGAGCTGGACCAGTACATAAACCTGCGGCCTGTTAAACTCTATGCGGGCGTAGAAACTCCTTTAAAAGACAAAGGGCCTGATGACATCGATTTTGTCGTGGTACGGGAAAACACCGAGGGCCTCTATACGGGCAGCGGGGGCTTTCTGAAGAAAGGAACACCCCATGAAATAGCCGTTCAGGAATCGATCAACACCCGCATGGGCGTGGAAAGATGCCTGCGCTACGCCTTCCAGTACTGCCGGGAACGCAGCAGGAAGAAAACTCTTACCCTCTGCGGTAAAACCAATGTCCTTACTTATGCCTTCGATCTCTGGGAAAGGGCTTTCCATGAAGTGGGAGCAGAGTACCCGGATATTAACAGGGAGTATGCCCACGTGGATGCCATCTGCATGTGGATGGTGAAAAATCCGGAGCAGTTTGATGTGATTGTCACGGACAACATGTTCGGCGATATAATCACGGACCTGGGTGCTATGATCCAGGGAGGGATGGGCATTGCCGCCGGCGGTAATATCAACCCCGGGGGGACTTCCATGTTTGAGCCTATCGGCGGTTCGGCACCCAAATACACCGGTAAAAATATTATCAACCCCCTGGCCTCCATCTGCGCCGGGAGCATGATGTTAAAACACCTCGGTGAAGAAGAAGCATCAGCAGTGATGGAAAAGGCGGTTATGGCCGTCTGTGCCCACAATATCAAAAGCCTGTCGGCAGGTCGGATGGGCTACAGCACCAGCGAGGTGGGAGATCTGGTGGTCAGCTGCCTGTAGTATGAAAATGGCGCAGCATTTGCTGGTGGCGAAGTTCCGGGTTCAACTGGAGCCAAGTTCTAGATGGGCGGAAAGTTACCATTGCTTTAGGCAACCTGGAACCAAAATTCAAAATTCAAGACCTGACACCAAAAAGGGCCTGGAGAAGCACAGCTGCAAGAAAGAGGGGCAGCACCGCTATCCTGCCCACCCGTGAGGGTTCCTTCAAAAAACGGTAAAGCCACTCCAGCCCGGCCCTTTGCATCCATAAAGGCGCCCGCCGGGCCTTTCCTGCCAGGACGTCAAAACTTCCCCCTACGCCAATAACCGCACCGGGGGGAAGTTTTTCTTTATGACGAAAGATCCATTTTTCCTGTTTGGGCACCCCCATAGCCACAAAGAGCAGGGAAGGTTTCAGCAGGCGAATTTCCCCGAGGATATCTTCATCCTCTTCATCCCGAAAATAACCATGGTGACTGCCCGCCACATTGAGACCGGGAAAATATTCCCCGGCATTGGCGATGGCCGCCTGGAGAACCTGGGGATGAGAGCCCAGAAAATAAACAGGGACAGAACTGCGGGCCGCCTCTTTCAGGCAGGCGACCATAAGATCAAAACCGGCTACCCTCTGGGGAGCCGGTGAACCCAAAATTCGCGAGGCCAGGACAACGCCGGCGCCATCCGCCGTAACCAGATCCGCTGCTTTCACGATCTCAGCCAGGACTTTATCCTTACTGCAGCGGTAGAGCATTTCCGCATTGGCGGTAACCACGTGAAAGGCCCGGCCCCCGTTCCAGGCACGGCAGACATTCTCCACCGCCTGCCGCATGGTCAGGCAGCTCACGGGCACCCCCAGAATCATGGCCCTGCCGGCCTCGATCTCTTTTTCCCCTGGTTTACCGGTATCACCTGTCATGTTATCCTCCACACAAATCAGGACTGTACTGCTTCCATACCTTTAAGATAACGATCCACCAGCTTGCGGATTTCTTTCTCTTCAGGAAGGACGTAGCTTATGCCCTCGATATAACCCGCCCTACCGGGCAGGGTAAAGGTATTAATCTCCTCGATCTCCACGTTTTTCAGCCTGTTAGCCAGCTTGAGAGCCTGGTTCAGCTCCAGGTCCGTCTTTAAATTATGGGCTATCTCCGGCAGGATCCGCGGGAATTTAAGAACATTCTTAAAGGCAATAATTTCCTGGAACAGCGTTTTCAGAAAGATTTGCTGGCGCCGGACCCGGCCGAAATCCCCTTCCTCATCGCTGCGAAAACGCACATACTGCAGGGCTTTGTCCCCGTCCAAGTACTGGTAGCCGGGGTCCAGCTCAATAGTAACATCGATGCCGTAATAACGCATTTTCTTCTCCACTTCCAGCTCAATGCCACCGAGAATATCCACAATTTTTGTAAAGCCCTCGAAACCCGTAATCATATAGTAATCCACATTTATATCCAAAAACTCTTCCACGGCCTTCCTGGTAAGGGATAACCCGCCGTAGGCATAGGCGTGGTTTATTTTATCCAGGCCATATCCAGGAATTTTAACTCTCATATCGCGCGGTATGGAGATAATATTGATCTCACCTGTTTTCTGATTTAACGACAGGAGCATAATCGTATCAGCTCTCTCCGTTACATCACGGGAATCTAGGCCCAGAACCAGGACATTCATGATATCGGGAAAAGGGTCTTTATCCTTATCCAGGGAAAAAATGGACCCTTCCTTATCCCCTGGCTGCAGCAGGTAAACCTGGTCCCAGATGGATTGTACCCAAAAAGCAGCAAAAACCAGAAGCACAATCAGGATGATACCTCCGGATAAAAAAATATTTTTGCTCAACAATGATTTTTTATGTTTACGTTCTACTGTGGAACTGCTGCTCATTTTTTGTCAGATCCTTTCCCCAAAGCTCTGTAAAATATTATAACTTATCGTGAAATCCCAGGCAATAAATGTCTTTCCGGTATTTTCTATTGGACTTACGGCAGCTCCACTACCCCCCTGCGAATATATTCGTAGTTCCTGCAAGCTTCGGCCAGGTCCACTTCCGCCAGGGTCAGCGCGGCCTTCTGGTTTTCAAGTTCCAGGCGCTTACCATCCAGCTCGGCCTTAGAAATTAACCCCAGGCCGTATTTAATTTCCTCTCTCTTTAAATTCTTCCCGGTGTACTCCAGTTTTTCCTGCTGGCGGGACAGCTCCTCCCGCTTCCGGTAAATATTATAATAGGCCCTGGTTAAGGCGGAGCTGGCGCTATCCTTCAACTTTTCCAGCTTTATATCTTCGTTTTTATACTCCAGCTCGGCCATCCTGTACGCTGTTGTATCCATACCGTTTGCTTCAGCCTTTTTCAGCGCATCGTTTTTGTCCTGTACCGACAGTTCCTGCAGCCGCAGAGCAAAGCCGTTTTCCAGCATCTCTTTAAGGTTTTTCCCCGGATCCGGATCCTGAAAATCCCGGGGATAATCACCATAGATAATACCCGTTCCGGGGTTCTGGCCCAGCAGCAGGCTGAGGGTACGGTTCAATTCTCCCCGCTGCCACTCCAGGGAGTCGAGCTGCCCTGTTCTTTCACGGACCTCCAGTTGAAATTGCTCGTATCTCCAGGAAGGCAGCATCCCCAGTTCCACCTGGACGCGCATCCTTCTTTCCTGCTCACGCATGAAGTAAAGGGCCCGGTCCAACATATAAATCTGCTGCCTGAGGCGGTGCCCCGTAAAGAAAAGTTTCTCCACCTGGAAGGTAAGCTGCTGCACGAAGTAATCTGACTGCAACCTGCTCCGCTCTAGGGTGGAAGTATTCTCTTTTTGGGAGGTAAGCTGCACTTTTTGCTGTTCATAGACCCCTTTTTGTAAATTTAAAGAAACAATCATGTTCGTATTGGCTTTGATCATATTATCTAACACCAGGATCAAATCTGCATTTAGGGGGTCTGCGGGATCCAAGGCCGCAAGACGGGTACCTAAAGCAGCATTGGCGGAAGTAAGGGCATTAATCTGGCTGCCTAGATTGGACAGCAGGGCATTAACCCCGTCCAGGCTTTCCTGCAGCCCTGTACGGCCCTGGATAGTTAAAAACTCTATGTTGGTCATGATGCGTGCCTCCGGGCTGCTAACCCTTACAAGGGTCTCTATGGTATCAAAATGCAGGGTGAAGGAGCCCTGGGCCAGGGCTGCAGCAGGGGTTACGGAAAGGAATAGTACTACAAAGAGCAGGCCTCCGGCCAGCAAGGCCGCCGGCCTGATTTTGGCCCCGGCCCCCCACCCCTGTTTTTCCGGCAAGGCCAGGCCGTCTCCGGCGGAAGCACCCCTGCTTAAAGCTGCAGCAGCCTTTTCGCTTATTCCGTTTCTCCGGCATTTCTTCACTGTTATTCGCCCCTTTATGGTAAGACGTATTGGAAACCTTTTTTGTTCTTTCGTATCCACTGTTTTTTCCAAGAAGGTCCTAAAACCGGTATTTTTTACAAGGAATCTCTCCAACTTGTTTCCGACAGGAACTCCGGTGCCGCCGGTCAAGCACCTGCCCCCTGAAAAAAGAGAGCAGTCACCTCTGCGGCGATCTTCTTCCCGTCCTTTTCCAGGTCTATAAGGAAAGGGTCGAGAGCGGCCAAAAAGGAGCCGGTAAAGGCTGCAGCCGCCAGCCGGGAATCCATAGCCCTGATCTCGCCCCGGCGTATGCCTTCGTCGATTATCTCCCCCACCAGGGAAAGGAACTGGTCTCTTTTTTCCTGAAACCAGGAGTGCAGTTCCTGGATATTACTGCGGTTGATATGAAATATATAATAATCCAGATGGCTGAACCTGGTGATAAATTCAATATGATTAAAGACAATGGCGAGAAGCCTTTCCCTGCTGCTGCCCTTTTTAGCCCCGGCTTTCCGGGCCAGGCGGATGTATTTTTCCGTGCTGTATTTGAAAAGTTCCTCAAAAAGTTTCTCCTTACTGGGAAAATACTCGTAAATAGTCCCCTTCCCCATATCAGCAGCTTCGGCGATCTCCCCCACTTTGACCTGGTGAAACCTTTTGCCGTAAAACAGCCTGCCGGCCGCCTCCAGGATCTTCACCCGGTTCTCTTCTATTCTTTTATTCTTCACCTGCAACCCTCCCTTGCCTCTTAAATTTACTCCAACGCGCCTTAATCTTCAAGGAGAGATCATCCAGCAGGGAATACATTACCGGCACAAAAATCAGGGTTACCAGCGTGGATACGGAAAGACCCCCGATGATAACAATGGCCATCGGCGCCTGGAGATCAGAGCCCTCTCCCAAACCCAGGGCCAGGGGCAGCATCCCCAGGATGGTGGTGAGCGTGGTCATTAAAATAGGCCGCAGCCGCACCGGGCCGGCTTCCCTGATGGCCTCCTCGCGGGAATAACCCCTATCCCGTAGTTTGTTGATATAATCCACCAGGACAATGCCGTTGTTGACAACAATCCCGCTGAGCATAATGACACCGAGGAAAGAGGGCACGCTTAAGGCCTTGCCCGTAAGCACCAGTGAAAGAATGACCCCGGTAAAAGCCTGGGGTAAAGAAAACATGATAATAAAAGGAAAAAGCAGGGATTCAAACTGGGCTGCCATGATCATGTACACCAGGGGGATGGCCAGGAGCAGGGCAAAAGCCAGGCTGGCGAAAGAATCCTCGATGTCCGCCATCTCTCCCCCGTAAGTAACAGTATAACCCAGGGGCAACTCCATGGGGTCCACCTTTGCGCGCACGTCTCTCATAATACTGCCGATATCCCTGCCCCAGGTTCCTCCCCGGACATAAGCGGTACGGACCTGGTTTTCACGGGTAATACTGCGGGGACCTACCCCTACAGAGACTTCGGCTACCTGGCTCAGAGGCACGTGGCCCCCCGCCGGTGTTAACAGGGGCAGCATCTTCAGGGTTCCCATATCCTCTATCTTCAGATCATCACTGCCCTTGACACGCACATCATACTCGTTTCCTCCCACACGGTAACGGGTAATTACCTGCCCCTCCAGGGAAGCGCGGATCAGGGAGGCCGCCTGCTGGGTGGAAACACCCAGGACCGCAGCCCGGTCCCGCTGCAGCCGTACCTGGATTTCAGGACGACCCTGGTCAAAACTGCTGGAAACATCCCTGGTACCTTCCACGGCTTTTACGGCCCAGGATATTTCCTCCGTCAGCTCCTGCAGTATCACCAGGTCGTCTCCTTTAACAGCTATATTTACAGGGCTGTCTCCACTGGACAGCCCTCCCATGGTAATATCCTGAGCTGTCACCGTAATATCGGCTCCGGGCACAAAGGCCAGCTCCTCCCGCAGCCTTTCGGCCACCTCCCTGGTAGATATATTTCTCTCCCCCTGTGGCACCAGCGTTACATAGATGAGGGCTCTCTCCGTCACGGCCGCATCGAGAAAGTTTCCCCCGCTGCCGATAAAAGAAAAGACCGTTTCCACCTGGGGACAATTGGCAGTGATCTGCATTTCGATATCCCCGGCCACCAGATCGGTTTCCGCCAGGGAACTGCCCACCGGGAGCTCCAGGTTGATAAAAATCATCCCATTGTCTTCTTCCGGTAAAAATTCAGAACCGATCAGGGGCACCAATGGGAGTGAAGCCAGTAAAGTTCCGAAAACCAGGGCCACTACCAGCCCTCTGCGGCTAAGGGCCCATTCCAGCATGCGGCCATAAAAAAGGTAAATTTTCTGCAGGAAATCCTGCGTTTTTTTCAGGGGAGAACTGAATAAATTCGTCTTGAAATTTTGTTCCAGCGTCAGGGTGCGGGCGGATAACACGGGGATAACAGTAAGGGCTACAACCAGGGAGGCCACTAGGGCAAAGGCCACCGTCCAGGCCAGGGATTCAAAGATGATGGCGGCCAGACCTTCCACAAAGATAACGGGTAGGAAAACCACCAGCGTGGTAAGGGTAGCCGCCGTGATGGCCCCCGATACCTCCCTGCTGCCGATCAGCGCAGCCTCTGCGGGCGCCTCCCCCAGCCTGCGGTAACGAAAAATATTCTCCAGGATCACAATGGCGTTATCCACCATCATGCCCACCCCCAGGGCCATACCTCCCAGGGTAACGATATTCAGAGTCATACTGCGGAAATACATCAGGGCCAAAGCGGCGATCACGGAAATGGGTATGGCCGTGCTGATAATCAGTGTAGAGGAAAAACTGCCCAGGAAAAGGAATAAAACCAGGACAGCCAGGACAGCCCCGATGAGTACCACGCGGATAACGTTGCTGATGGAGCGCCTGATGTATTCGCTCTGGTCCACGGCCATCTTAAAGCGTACATTACCGGGCAGATCCTTTTCCATCTTTTTTAGCTCGGCATGAACGGCAGCGGCCACACGCACCGTGTTGGCATCGGACTGCTTGCGGATATTGAGCGATACCACCGGTTCACCGTTCATGCGCGTAATGACCTGGTCTTTCTTATAAGCCAGGTTCAGCTCGGCCAGGTCCCGCAGGTAAACCGGCCCCCCCTTGTCGGCACCGACAATGATGCCCCCCATTTCTTCCAGGGAGCGGAACTGCCCCAGGGTACGCACCTGGTACTGGCGCCCTCCCGACGCAAACTGGCCTCCCACGAAATTCAGATTCTCCATCATCAGTACCTGCTGCAGTTGGGCCAGGGGGACTCCGGAAGAGTTCAGGCGCTGTAGATCTACCAGCACTTCAACCTCGGAAACCAGGCCTCCTTCCACGTCTGCAACGGCAACGCCCTCAATGCGCTCCAGGCGGTTTTTAACCACATCGCCGGCCAGGGAAGTTAAAGCAGCGCGATCCATATCCCCGCTCATCCCCAACTGCATGATGGGCATCATAGCAGGGTCAAAACGGAAAATAGTGGGCCGGCTGGCCTCACTGGGGAGAAACCCCCGGATCATATCAATACTTTCCCGCATATCGAGGGCTGCAAAATCCATATTCGTACCCCAGTTAAAATTAACCATAACAACGGAACTGCCGGCCGAAGAACGGGAAGTAACACCTTTAAGGTTCCCCAGGCTGCTGATAACCTCTTCCACAGGCCGGGTAACCATATTCTCCACCTCTTCCGGCCCCGCCCCGGTATACTCCGTCCAAACCACAGCCATGGGCAGGGCCAGCTCCGGGAAAAGATCCACGGGCAGACGGAGGAAGGAAACCGTCCCCAGCACAATTATTACCAGGACGGCCATGAGCACCGTTACCGGTCGTTTTAAAGCCAGTCTACTCAGGTTCACCGGGCCTCACCTGCCTCCTGCAGGTCCTGTACTGCATCTCCGTCATTTAAACTGCGGGGCGCCCTGACGATTACCGGAAGCTGGTAAAGCTCCCCTTCCACCTGAATCATCCCTTCCTGCTGTGCCCCCGTCTTAACCTCCACGGCACGGGCCCTACCATTGTCGTAAAAGAAAATATAGTCCCGTCCTTCTCTCTGCTGGACTGCCGTGGCAGGGACCATGACAGCATCCGCCCGGAAGCGCGTACTAAGGGTTACCCGGGCAAACATCCCGTGCTTCAGATAACCCTGGGGATTGGGCACATTCACCCGCACCTGGAAGGAGCGGCTTCCGACAAGAGAGGCCGGGCTTACTCCGGAGATAATCCCCTCCAGGTTATCCCCTGGGACCCCTTCGCTGTGGTTGTAGGCCACAGCGGCGGGGACCTCCACCCGGGCCACCTGCCCCGGGACCAGAAACCCCACCTGCATCTCATCCACAAAAATATCTATGTAGACAGGATCATCATCCACCAGGATCACCACCGGTGACCCCGGCCCCGTCATTTCTCCTTCACGCACCATGACCATGGCCACTTTGCCGCTGATAGGAGCCCGGAGAAACATCCTTTCATACTGCCTCGTTGCTGCGGCCGTTCCGGCCTCTGCCTGCTGGACCTGGGCCCGCAGTGCCTGCAGGGTATGCTGGGAAGCGCCCTGCTCCAGCTTCTCCACAACCGCACGGGCCGTCTGCAGCCCGGCGCTGGCCGCGGTCTGCTGGGCCCTGGCCATCTCCAGCTGCTGCAGCGAGATAATCCCCTCGCGGTAAAGAACCTCCATGCGCTCCAGTTCGGCAGCAGCTGTCTGGTGAGCGCTCTCGGCCTGCATCAGAGTTGCCCGGGCCTGGGTTAAATCCTGGGGACGGGCACCTGCCTGGGCCTCCGCCAGTTGGGCCCCGGCCGCCGCCAGGGCTGCCCGGGCCTGCTGCAGCTGGACTTCCTGGTCCCTGCTGTCCAGTTTTGCCAGCAGATCACCTTTTTCCACCTTGTCTCCCAGGGAAACGTTAATCTCCTCCACTCTCCCCGGCAGCTCCACCAGCACCTTTACTTCGGAGCTGGCACTTACCTGGCCGCTTACCGTAACAGCCTCGTAGATGTCTCTTCTTTCCAGTTCCGTCAGCTCTACCACCGCCGGCCTCCGCTCCACCGTCGCCGGTGCGGAATTACCGCATCCCGGGCCCAGCGCTAAAAAAAGTGAGATGGAAATAAAATAAGTGACGGTTGACCACAATCGCCACTTTTCTTTTATAAACCCCCGTGTTGTTTTTCCCCCCTGCACTTCCAGTACCCCCTCGTCGACCGACCAGCCGGTCAGAATAATCAATTTCCAGTATAAAACATATCTTCCTCCCCTGTCAAGTATAACCGTCTATAGATACACCTGGTTTTTTCTAGGAATATTTTCCAGGATGCTGTGCCTGGGGAACGGGTAAAAAACAAAATAAGGCCGGAAAACAGCAGCGCTGCCTTCCAGCCCCTACCTTACAAATAATTCAGGACTTTATAGTAGGCACCTCCTGGTTTTTGTTCCCTCTCCCCATGCCGCTGTACCTAAAGCCCAGGGATGTTAACGATTCCGGCTCCAAAAAATTCCTTCCATCCAGGAAAACATCCCCGGCCATGGCTTTTTTCAGGCGAACCAGATCCAGCTCCCTGAACTCGCCCCATTCCGTAACCAAAACAACGGCGTCGGCTCGGGCGGCAGTGTCATAAGCGCTTTCCGCCAGGACAACCCCGTTTCTTTTCAAAAATTTTCCTCCTTTACCAGGGGATCGTAAACCCGGACCTGGCCTCCCCGCAGCAGTATCTCCCTGATGATCTCCAGCGAAGGGGCTTCCCTTAAATCATCAGTCCCCGGCTTGAAAGAAAGACCCAGCAGACCCACTTTCCTGCCCTGCAGTTCTCCCCCCCCCGGCATCTGCTCAAGCTTCTCCACGGCCCTTACCTTCTGCCCCGCCTTAACCCGGGTTACAGCCTTTAAGATCTAAAAATCGTACTCCGTATCTTCAGCCAGCCTGAGTAAAATCGTGGACCGCCGAGCCTTCCCTTAAAAATTCCGGGCAGGAGACTACCTTGAATCCCCCAGCTAAAGGGGAAATTTCCCCCGGCATCTTTTAACCTTGCGGCAGGTGCCCACAGGGACCGTGCTCTTGATGACAACAAAAAGCTCCCCCTCCACCTCCAGAGAGGCCGGGCTTTTAACCACCTCTTCCACCTGGGAGAGATCCGCCCGCCCGTCTTCCCCGGAAGGGGTCCCCACAGCGATAAAGATGAATTCCTTCCCCTGCACGGCTTCCTGCAGGGAACTGCCGAAGGTTAAATACCCTCTTTCCAGGCAGTCCTGGAGCATCCCCTCCAGGCCCTGCTCATAAATAGGAACAATGCCCTTCTGCAGGTTACGGATACGTCCTACATCTTTATCCACGCAGGTTGCTTCATGGCCCAGGTGTGCCAGGCAGGTCCCTGTAACCAGGCCTACATAACCGCTGCCCACAACCCCGATATGCAAGTGCAAACCTCCCTTTTCAAATGCGACGAGGGTTCTAAATTTTCACCAGGAAATCCTCCTGCACCAGGCGGCGCAGCAAAACGGTCAAACCGGCGGCCAAATCTTCCCTCCTCAGGGCGTACTCGATGGTGGCCTCTAAAAAGCCCAGCTTGTCTCCCACGTCATAGCGCTTCCCTTTAAAAGTATAAGCCCAAACCGGCCTGTGCCTGGCCAGCTCGTTTAAGGCATCAGTTAACTGGATTTCTCCCCCTGTGCCGGCCGAAGTCCTCTCTAAAATGGGAAAAATGTCCGCTTCGATCACATACCTCCCCAAGACAGCCAGGTTGGAGGTCGCCTTATCCTGAGGGGGCTTCTCTATCAAGCCCTCCACCCTGTACAGAGATCCGTTAATTTCCTTGCCGCTGATAATCCCGTATTTATGTACAGACTCCCATCCAACATGCTGAACACCCAGCACCGTACCGCCTCTTTCTTCAAAAATATCCATAAGCTGTTTTATGCAGGGCACACCGCTGTTAATAATATCATCGCCCAGCATAACGGCAAAGGGTTCATCTCCTACAAAGGTGCGGGCGCAGTAGACAGCATGACCCAGCCCCAGGGGCTCCTTCTGGCGGACATAATGTATATCCACCATCTCGGAGATCTGCCGCATCATCTTAAGCTGCTCCTCCTGGCCTTTTTGCTGCAACATGTTCTCCAGTTCCACGCAGTAATCGAAATGGTCTTCAATAGCCCGCTTGTTTCTTCCCGTAATGATCAAGATATCTTCAATGCCCGCCGCCACAGCTTCCTCTACCACGTACTGGATCGTGGGCTTGTCCACAATCGGAAGCATCTCCTTGGGCTGGGCCTTGGTAGCAGGTAAAAACCTCGTTCCCAGGCCGGCTGCCGGTATAACTGCTTTTTTTACCTTCCTCGGCACAATAATCACCATCCTTTTCTAATCAGCGGATAAGCGACTTATAACAAACTCTTTTATTTCTACTGCCATATTATATGCTTCTGTTGCATATAACGTTTTGTTTATAAGTGTTTTCTGATCTTCTGTCGGATAAATACGGTATTTATACGCTTTTTCCATATTTATTCACCTGATTTCTGTGATTCAATATACTGTTTTATCTGTGCCTCAGTATTTTCACTTACTGTGGCAACAAAATAACTTGGGTTCCATAGATGCCCACCCCACAACCTTTTCTTTAGTTGGGGGTGCTCCTTAAACAAAAACCTTGCCGTATTGCCTTTTAGCGCTTTAACTATATTAGGTATATAGTGTTGCGGAGAACAGTCTATTAACAGATGCACATGATCTTCATTACATTCCATGACTATTATTCTAAATTCATGCTTATCTGCAATCCCATAAATCATTTCCCTTATTCGTTGCTCGATTCGACCATTTAATAACTTATACCTGTATATGATACTTACATATGTAATGATTCGCGTCCTAACTCACATTTAAAAAAACGAGTGTGCGGGATGAAAGACAAATCTGCGCTTATTTTCATTTCTTCCATCAGTGTAATTTCTTTATTTAAAAGAATGGCAAATCCTTCAAAACCGTTACATGATCCACTTCTGCGACTTTCCTGGCGTAGGCTTCATCTGCGGTCAGGAGTGTACCTTCGTGCAAAATAGCAACAGCATGATAAACGGCATCATAAAAGGTTACTCTGCTTTTGCGCATGATGGAGAAAGCAACCCGGCACAGCTCTAGAGTCATCTCCTGCACCTGAAAGTCGTAACTCAGGAAAACCTCCATTAAATCAGGTGCCAACTCTGGGCTTTTCAGCATTAAAACGTTGCCTACCTCGTAGCACCAGAGGCCCGGCAGTACAATTTCCACTTCTCCACCAAGCCACGATTCGAGGAGCAGCAGTGCTTTATCGGAGTAGTCTTCTTCATGAGTTTTAAAGGCCCATTTTAGAAGCACGGAGGCATCGGGAACGATAATTTTTTTTCTCATCCGTTGTCTTTGCTCCTGTACTTTCTTATCTCTTCCACGATTTCATCCTCAGTAAGGGAAACGTTTTTATTCCTGAGCTGTAACAGCTCTTCGGTAAGCTTCTTTCTTTTCAGGGCAAAAAGCTCTTTTTTTAAGGCCTCGTTAACCACCCTGCTCCTCCGGCCGGGAGGAATTAACATTTCCAGTTCCTTTTTCACCTCGTGATCGATCATAAAATTAATTTTCTGGGCCTGGTTTTTTTTAGCTGTTCTTTTTCCTTTTGCCTCGCTGCTCAAAAGACACCCTCCTGTTAGGTAATATTATTACACCTTAATTTTACTTAATAAATATATTCCTGTCAAGTAATTACAAAGCCTGCCGGCAACGGAAATACGTTTTCAAACAAAGTCAGAAAGTCTGCAGGCGAAACGATCTTCTTCTTTTTAATATACCGGCTTTCATTAATATGACAGTTCTGCTTTTTAAATTTGCCCGTTGCTGTATATGATTTTTCTTTCGTTAATATCTCTATGATGTTCTTTCTATCTATTACCGATATCTTTTACCTCCCGGGGCCTCTTTTACAGGCCATTTCCCCTGTGCACTTGTTGACGATCGTGATGGGGGTAATACTAACCTCTCTGGCCATAACTGGACTTGTTTACCGCTCCCGGAGATCTGTTGGGCGGCTCGGTTTCGGCTCAATCTTCATCGTTATCGGCTATTTGATTAGGAATAGATGAGCTTTAACGAGTTCAAGTAAAAAATCGTTTACGCAAAATTATGGCTTTAATTTTTTTTATTGACATATACTACGTTTTGTAGTATTACTTTATATAGGAACAGGCATAATCATAGAAAGAGGTGTTATAAACAAATGAACCTTTTTACAATTATCTGGGATGGGCTCCGTCGCCGAAAGATTCGCTCTGTTCTCTCCATACTAGGTATCGCCATTGCTGCAACAGCACTTTTTAACCTCCTCGCTCTTAAACAGGGATATGAGTCCGGAATGCAGAAGGAACTGGAAAATATGGGCGCACAGGTAGTTGCAGTGGCTAAAGGATGCCCGTACGAAGCCATCGCCGTCATTATGATCGGCGGACAGGTCCCTGCCACCCTTCCCGAGGAAGCACTTGAGCAAATCCGCAGCGTTCCGAATATAGCCACAGCTTCTCCAAACGTTTACGGCGCTTATAACTATCTCGACCTCTCTCACCCCCTGATCGGAATTACCCCTGAAGAGCTGAAACTAAAGTCCTGGTGGAAGATACAGGGCCGCTTTCCGGAAAATTTTGGTGAAATAGTTCTGGGAAGTGTAGAGGCAGCTGTTTTTACCGAAAAAAGCGGTGAATTCAGTCAAATAGGGGATACCATTACCGTTGACGCTTTGGGCAAAGCAGTATCCCTTAAAGTCGTGGGAATCCTCGAAAGTACAGGTTCAAAGGATGATTACTCTACCTTTACCACCCTGGAAACAGCTCAAAAATTGTTTAACCTGGAGGGACGGGTGGTAGCCGTTAATATCCGGGTAAATGAGATCAGCCAGATCCCACAGACAATAGAAGCGCTGGAGGCCATTCCCGATGTTCAAGCTGTAACCATAGCACAAGTGCTCGGAACCATTCGAAACCTGGTTGCGACAGGTCAGAATATGTTACTGGTGGTCATGCTGGTAGCCATGATTATTGGGGGCCTGGGAACCATGAATACGATGTTAATGACAGTCTTCGAAAGGACCAGGGAAATAGGCCTCATGAAGGCAATTGGTGCCTCCCGGTTGCAGGTTTTCAAGCTATTTCTTCTGGAAGGAATGTTTATTTCCCTGGCAGGAAGTTTAATCGGAGTCGCTGCCGGGTCTGCAGCAACCCTAATGGGTGACCAGATTCTCAAAAACTTTGTCTCCGTGATGCCCACCCAGCCCATCGGCCAGCTTTCCTGGTACGCAGCGGCAGTGTCCATCCTCTTTCCTGTCACTGTGGGCATATTTTCAAGCATTTACCCTGCTTTCCGGGCAGCAGGCCTAAATCCTGTTGAAGCTTTAAAAAATGAGTAAGGAGGGATTTCCCGTGATTCAAATTGAAAATGTCACCAAAACCTACCGCCGGGGGCGCGAGGAAGTCCACGCGCTAAACGGCCTGTCACTGCAGGTACAGAAAGGAGAATTTGTTGGGATTCTGGGACCATCGGGTTCAGGCAAATCCACTTTAATGAACCTTTTAGGGCTGTTGGATTATCCCACAAAAGGCAAAATAATTATTGCCGGCCATACTGTGGAAAAACTCAAAACGTGGCAAATGGACATCCTGCGCCGCAAGACTGTAGGCTTTGTTTTCCAGCAGTTTCTGCTTGTTCCGACTATGAGTGCCCTGCAAAATGTCATGCTGCCCATGTATTTTAACGGAAAACAGAGTGCAGCCGGGCAGGCAGCGAAACTGTTGGAGAAAGTTGGCTTAGGAGGGCGGCTTCACCATTTGCCGTCCCAAATGAGCGGGGGTGAAATCCAGCGGGTGGCTATCGCTTGCGCCCTGGCCAATAATCCCGAAATCCTGCTTGCCGACGAGCCTACTGGAAATCTCGACAGCAAAACGGCAAGAGAAGTGTATACCCTGTTTAAAGAGATCAACAGGGCTGAAACAACTGTCATTATCGTTACCCATAACCTTGAGCTTGCTTATTTAATACCCCGCAATATAACTCTTTTAGATGGAAGGATGATCAGCGATGTCCAAAAAGACTCTGCTATTGCTTAGTATCGTTATAGTTGCCCTTGTGGCAGTCATGCTTCTTATAAATCGTCCTACCGCAGTTTCTCAAAAAGCGTACGGTGCTCCTATTGACATGAACAAGGGAAATACAGCAGAGTTATCTTCCCTGTTAAACGAGCCCATGCTTTATTCAGGCAGTAATGTTATCGTACAGGGACGAACCGGGCAGGTTTGTAGGAGTTCCGGCTGCTGGCTGATAATAACAGATGGTGTTAACCAGCTCTTTGTCCAATTTTATGACTTTACAGTACAACTGCCTCCCGGTTCCCCGGTGCGGGTGCAGGGGGAGCTTCGCATGCAAAACCAGGTTCCCTACCTGGCAGGTGAGGGATTGGAGGTTTTGCGATAAGCAGCAAGTGAAATTTGGGTTCAACAGTTTCCATTGCCTTTGCGGTAGAAGCTTTTTTTAAAGTAAACTACGTGTTATAATAGTGCTGGGGTGGGGTAAAGTGTTTAGCTCATTTGGTTTTAACAAGAAAAGGCCAGGGAAGGTTTTGGGAGACCTGGAAGCCGAAATTATGGAGGCAATCTGGCTAAAGGATTCCTGTACCGTACGAGATATTTACGAGGAACTCCGCAGTAAAAGAAAAATAGCCTATACCACGGTTATGACAATCATGTCCCGCCTGGCAGAAAAAGGCCTTTTGCTTAAAGAAAAGCAGGGGTCTGCTTTTCTCTACCACCCTTCTTTTTCCAGGGAGGAATTCGGCAAAATAGTCAGCTCTGAAATTGTAGCAGAACTGCTGGATGGTTTTGGGAAAGGAGTTCTCGTCCAGTTGATCGAAGAAGCCGGAAAAGCCAGCCCCGAAGCCCTTGATGAAATGGAGCGTATTATTGCTGAACACAGGAAACAAGAAAAGTAGGTGGGTTTTTTGGCACTGCATGCCCTGTTTCAACACCCTTTTATAACCTATATCCTGGTTTTATCTACTGTCATGGCTTTATTCCTGTATCTTTTTCTTAAGCTATTGCCCAGGGGCAGGCAGGTGGACCCGTTTATTTTGTATCTACCCCTGGCCATACCGGTACTTTCTTACGCCATAAATTACCTTTTTCTGGGGAAATCCTGCGGATTTGAGCATACTTACGGCACAGGGCTGCCTGATTTGGCCTCGCTTCATTTATTCTGCCTGCTCAACGAGCCGATCCTTTACTGGATGGGACCGCTTTCTCTACTATGGCTGTCTTTTTCGCTTACCATATACGGTCTGCGCTGGTATCGTATCAGGAAGTTTATAAAAACCTTGCCTGTTTATTTTTCCGGCGGCGAAAAACCGCGTAAAGTCCTGCTGCAGTTATGTAGGGATACCGGTATCCCTTGCCCTGGTCTCCGGCTGGTGAACTCTTCCCGTCCGGTTATTTTAACCACCGGTTTACTGACAAAAACAATTTTATTGTCCACGGGGGCGTTGGAACTGCTTGATGAACAGGAACTGCGGGCCGTGCTGGCCCATGAGCTGGCCCATATTCAGCGCGCCGGCTACTACCTGAACTGGCTTTTTGTACTGCTTCGCGATTTGACAATGTTCTCGCCGGCCAGTATCTGGGCTTACAATTTGTTCCGACATGAAGAGGAAAAAACATGTGACGCCCTGGCAGTTGCCCAAACAGGGTTAAGTTTTGAACTTGCTTCTGCCCTTGTGAAATTTATGAAATACGGCAACAAACATAACCTGGCCGATTCACTGGTCTGCCTGCTGCCTGCAGGAAATTCGCCAATATCCAGGGTAAGGCAGCTTATAAAGAAAGATACTACCGCAGTAAAGTTAGGGGCCAATGTCAATGTTGTCGTTACAATCCTGTTTTTGACTTTACTGGCATTTATCTGCTAGAAGTGAACACCCCTCTTAGATCGGGCTGATTTCCAGTATTTGCCTTGTACTTTTCTCTTACCTGTTATATTTGTATCATTTGTCCTTGGGGCAGTTCTGGGAAAGCATGTATGGAACTGGTATAAATCAACCTTTTTATTTGCTTTTCAAAGCATGCCCGCAGCACATTCCTTGTACCTTCGACATTGACCTTCTGCAATAAATTTCTCTTTCCCGAACTAATGGTAACGATTCCGGCAAGATGATAAACATAGCTCATCCCCCCTCGAAAGCTCTCAGCAGTGCCACTCAGCTAGCCGTAGTTATCACTTAGTACTCCTTAACATAAATACAGTTCCAAATACCACTCACCTGAAATAATAAGTTTACGCAACATACGGCCTTGTTGACAGGCTTGGGGGCATAGATGAAGATGTTGCCGTTGTGGCGGAGTTTGCCGGCCTGGAAGACCCGGAGAAGTACGAGTTCCCTCCCCCGCCGTTTTGGGAGCAGTTAGCAGGTTTTCCCCTGCGCCTGCCATCAGTGCTGGAAAAAGCCTTTTTCCCTTCCGAGCTGATCCTGTTGGAGAAGCTCAAGCAGGGGTTCCATCCAGAGTTCAGGTACCAGTAACAGTAGGTTTTAAAAGAATGTAACCTTGTTAAGGAGAGTAGGACATATGGATAAAATTTTGGACTGGTTTTACAGTGTAATTACAAGACCTGCAGCTGCTTTAAGTGAAGTTGCCCGGGAAAAGCCTGCAGGTTGGGCTTTCGTCGTCTATCTGGTGACTTCCTTCTTTGGTATTGCCCTGAGCAGGTCGGATATGCAGGGATTGGGTGTAGTTGTTTCTTTTACCATTATCATTATTGTGGGCACCTTGCTCTCCGCGGCCAGCATTTTTTTAATGACAGGGCTGCTTCACCTTTTCTCCCGGATATTTCGAGGGAAAGGCGGTTACTGGAACCTCTTTTCAGCCATCGGCTTTGCCCAGTTCCCGGCGGTCTTTTTGCCGCCCGTGCACCTGCTGGGGGTAATTCTCGGCCGGTCAGGCGGCGCTTTCGGTGACATTTTTTCCATAGGGCTGTTGATCTGGATTTTTGTTCTGAACGTTATCGCTCTGCGGGAAAGCCATAAGCTCTCCACTGGCGCCAGTGTGGCTACGTATCTGCTGGCGTTAATCGCTCTTGTGATCTTGGTAGCAATACCCATTACAATGTACCTTATTGCTGTAGCGTGAATTTTCAAGAACAAACCAAGAAAGGGTATAATACGTAGTCCTTATCAAGTGGGGCATCAGGGCCTATGCGGCTAATTTGCACGAGTTGAATAACAAACTGCTCAACAAATAGTTGCATCGCTCTGGCCCTAATTACCGGGGGGTATTTGCAGGCCGGTTTGTTCGAGCTTTATGATTGGCCGCATCACTTCCGGGTCAAACCCTTCCACCGGTCCCCGATAGGGCACACCCCGCTTCAGGTCATGCCGTTTTTTCATGTACGTAACCGCAGAAACAGGACAGAAACTGTAGCACCGCAGGCATATTATACAAGTGCCTCGCGTTTCAAACCTGTTCCCATCAAGCGCCAGGTTTCCTACGGGACAGAGCTTCACGCAATAACCACAATAAGTACAAACACCCGTATCCACACCTATATCGTTTCTCAGCTGTACGCCCACCGTATGGCACTCTGCAATCCACCTGTTGGCCTGTGCAATATCCACCTGTTCGATGGAATATGAAAAGGCGTCGAGCCCTATATCCTTTAAATGCCCGATAAGCCTCCCGGTCACCCACCAAGTATTGCCGGTTACCGAAAAATAGAAGACAACTACTTTTTTCACAGGCTCGCCCCTATACATTTTTAATAATTTCTTCTCGCTGACGGCCTTGTTTTCAGCAGCACAACCGAGATTTTATCTTTTTCTTTGCCATTTTCATCTATATAATATGATTTTCGTCAATAGTGGATACAACAATAGTTTTCCTCGAAGTTTACAATATATTCAACTGTATTTTCTACTTCACGTACATTCCCGGGCCAGCCGAAGTTTAATTGATTTCTTGCCTTAACAACATTTGTTATTCTTATATAGTTATCACCGATTTTGAAGTAGTTTTCTCTCCTATATTTTCACTGGGGCTTTCCGATCATTGCCCCTGACCTATATGTCTCCAATCCCCATTTTAAGGGGCTTGAGCGCATAATTGTTTTGACATCAGCTGCCAAGTGTCAACATACAATATTGGATAAATTATGTCACAAGGTTTCCGGCAATAGCTCCTGTTTTCTACCTGGAACAAGGGTTTCAAATGGTTGAATGCCTTTAAATAGGCGTTCTGAGCATAATAAACCATGATCTTTGGACGTTTGCAACGGCGCAGATAGTGCCATAATTAATACTACATTTATACTTGACTTTGCTCTCCCGTTTGTTAAAATTAAGGCGGGGGGTGATAACATGGAAAACATCATTATTATCCAGGGGGAAACCCCCAAAAGAAAATTTCCTGTTAACCTTGAGGACCCGCTGCAAAAGCGCTATGAATTTATCAGGGAAGGGGCCCTCAGCAAAGAATCTGTCGCCCAGATATGCAAGAAGTATGGTCTTTCCAGGGACATGTACTATTATTACCGCAACAAATTTGACGAAGGAGGCCTGATCGCTTTACAGGAAGAAAAACCGGGCCCCCGCCAGCCCCATAAGATCAACAAGGAGCTGGAAAACCGCATCATTGGACTTAAGTTTGCCGAACCGGAACTTAACATCTACCAACTGGTCCACAGGCTTAAGAGTGAAGGTTACGATATCAGCCCCCGCAGCATCTCCCGGGTACTGGCGGAGCACGAGCTGACTAAAAAAAACTGCCGGGCGGTTCCGGAAAGGTTCCTCTTGAAATAAGGATAGGTTTAGCCGCTCTACCCGGGAAAGAAGCAAGAAGCTGGTTAACAGCAACATCAAAGAGCGGTTTAAAAGAAGGCTTCGCCAGGGCATCCAGACCAATTACAGCGGCCTTTTCCTGATGCTGCCCTTTTTGCAGGATCTGCAGCTGGAACAAAAGGTAAAACTGCTAAGGCTAAAAGATGGGGGCATTCCCGTACTGGAAAGTTTTCTCTACCTGGTTTGCCTGGAAATGCTGGGCATGCCTTTGTCCTTCCCCTACAAGGACCTGGCCCCGGCAATTGTTTCCGGACTACCTGCTCATCCCAGTAAAAGCTACCTGCACCGTTTTCTGGAAAGACCCGGCCTCAAAGAGAGCGATGATTTCATCAAGGCCCTGGGTAAAAATCAGGTGGAAAAAGACCAGGTAAAGGGCAAAGTGCTGGCCTGTGATACCACCCTGGCTGTCTACAACGGTCAGTTGGTTATCTTAAAAGATAAGCCCAGCCAGGAAAAGCTGCCGCGTAAAGCCGTCCGCTTCTATGTGGTGGTAGACCAGGGTCTGCGCAATCCCCTCTATCTCAAGGTCGCTTATCCCGGTAAAGGTCCGGTAGATGTGGGCAGTGTAATGGTTGATGCTTCTTTAGAAATCCTGGGTGATACAGAAGCCACCTTTATTTTTGATAAGTGGTTCAGTGTGGGAGAACTTCTGGAGTACGTTAACCAAAGGGGTCAGAAGTTCATCACCTTGCAAAGACGCCATGCCAACCGCATTAAAGAGATGGAGTCCATACCGCTGGAGCAGTTCCGCAGCTATACTGAGTATGAACGGATCACCCATATACCGGTCTTACTACGCAACTATTCTTCCACAGCCAGGTTGGTAGTTGTGGAACTGACTGTGGAAGGGGAACGGTTCCTCTTCGGGTACCTCACCAATGATGAGGAGATGAAAGATGAGCAGATTGCCGAACTCTACCCCACCCGCTGGGACAGCGAGTTCTGGATTGAAGAGATGGATTTTATGAAGCTAAAGCACCTCCCTTCCCCAAGGCTGAACAAGATCTCTTTCGGCCTGGCAGCCAAGCTGGCGGCGTATAACACTATGAGCGCTTTCCGCGGCAACCTGGGTGAAGCATACATACAGCACAATGTGGAAACCATCTACAAAATGTTTTTCCAGGAACAGGCCCTTGTCAAGCTGAACAACAAAGAAGAGTTGGAGGTGACCATCTTCGGCCACCAGCACGCTGCAATTCTCAAAGAGATGTACAGTACAGCAACCTCAGCGACAAGCTGCTCGACAAGGGGATAGACCCCGGGGTGAGCTGGCTGGGCGGCTACCCGCTGCGGGTTGCCTTTAAGTGAAAAATGTAGGATTAATTATGACTTCAAAATCGGTGACTATACTTTATTATTGCTGAGATGAAAAAAGCAAATTCCTATCTATGGGACCACCGGCCACTCCCCTCGAAGGCATCCTCTAGGGCTTCCTCGGGAAAGCTCAGCCTCACTGAAACACTGGCCATGGAAAGGAGGATATCATCGGAGGGAGGGTCATTACCGCTCAAGGAGTAGGTGATGGGAATGCCGGGACCCTGGAACGTCTCAAGGATCTCCCGGAGCCGCCGGGGGTCCCTCCCCCCGTCCTCCAGGTGAACCGATAAGACAGGCAGCGAACCCACTACCCTCTTTAATTCCTCCCGGAGGGAAGCGCCTCCCGCGGCGTCCTCGCGGTCTCCCACGGAAATCCTGAGCCTGAACAGGGCGTATCCTCCCCCCAGGCACCGGAGACTGCCCGGCCCTACGACCTTTCGCCAGTCTTTAAGAGTGTTCTACCCGCCAAAGCCTTCTTCCTCCCAGGAGTGCATGCGGAGGCCCGAGTGAATTGGCCCACTCCAATGTTCCCAATATTGAAACGCATACTAGCACGAAACATGCCATGTTGACTCATCTGTTGCAATGGATTAAAAAAGTACTGACTAAATCCAGTGATTGGTTGTATAATATAGGCGAGAAAAGCAGCAAAGTTTTAAGATCTAAACAGTGTTTTTTAAAAAAGTTAGATATGTGAACATATTCACAATATGGCTGTGGAGGAAACTCTCCCCTTAACCGAAAAGGGCCTCGAACAAAGCGGAAGTATTCTCGGTGGAGGATAGAGCCTAAGTGGCAATAAACCGAAGGGACGCGGACATCACCTGGATGCCTCCTTACGGCCGGTGGAAAGAGGCGGCAGCCAAAAAGTAATTGGCTTTAGCCTCCGCGAGCGAAGTATTGGCATGATCCAATCTTAAACCTAGAAGGCGGTGCCTGAGATGGAGACATCAACAATTGCCCTGATAATACTGGCTATAGTCGTGATCCTCTACATCACTGAGAGAATCCCTCTCGCTGTGACGTCTGTGACGGCCTGTGTCGCCCTGGCGCTCTTCAAGGTGGTGGACTTCTCCGTTGCCTTCAGTGGTTTCTCCTCTAACGTAGTTTTCCTGGTCGGCGGGATGATCGTGGTAGGCGCGGCACTCTTTGAGACGGGAGTCGCTCAAGAGATAGGCACGGTGCTGGTCAAGATAGCCGGCAATAACGAACGGACAGTGATCCTGGCGGTGATGCTGACGGCAGGTATTCTGTCAGGGTTTCTGAATAACTCCTCTACCACTGCTCTGTTCATACCGGTAATAGCGGGAATAGCCGCCTCCTCCGCCGGTAAAGTCAGAGCCAAGAACGTATTGTTGCCCCTGGCCTTCGCCGCCAACACCGGAGGCATGATGACCCTGGTCGGCTCCACCCCAACCCTGGTGGTGCAGGGTGTCTTGACGGCGGCAGGCCTGAGACCCTTCACCTTCTTCGAGTTCGCCTGGATAGGCGTACCCCTCCTTGTGATGCTTCTCGGGTATATGCTCACCGTGGGCTACCGGATGGAACAAACCATATTCCAGGCAGCCGGGAAGACCAAGCTGCCCCAGGTAGTCCTGACTCATCACTCGGAGGCCGCCGGGAAGCCCAGAGATAATAGGAAAATGCTGCTCTGCTCCGGCATAATGGTCATGTGCGTTGTGCTCTTCGCCACGGAGGCCATCCCAGTCCACCTTACCTCCATGCTGGGAGCCACGCTGGTAATTATCACAGGTTGCATATCGGAGAAAGACACCTACAGGAATATGGACTGGACTACCGTTTTCGTTCTGGCCGGCTCCATGGGGCTCGCCGCAGGGCTTGACCAGAGCGGGGCAGGCCGCCTGGTGGCGGATACAGCCATCGGGGCCCTCGGAGCCTCATCCAATCCCTTAGTAGTGATGGCGGTTATAACGGGCCTTGCAATGGTCCTTACCCAGTTCATGTCCAACACCGCCACCGTAGCCATGCTGGCGCCCATTGCCCTGTTCATGAGCCAGGGCCTGGGGATATCTCCACACCCCGTGCTGATGGGGCTGGCCACCACTTGCGCGGCCGCCTATTGCACCCCGGTGGGAACCCCTCCCAATACCCTGGTGCTCTCGGGAGGATACAGGTTCAAGGACTACTTGCTCATAGGCGGTGTATTCCAGATTGCCGTATACTGCGCCATCCTTGCCATAGTCCCTCTGATATGGCCGCTATAGTACAAAAGACGAGATCTGGCAGAAAAGGGTCCGCTCCTAAAGGCGGACTCTTTTTCTTGGCGTAAACGCGCCCTGAAGAGATCACCAAGTTTTCCAGGAATACCCCGCAAGAACCGGGTGGGATCTCAGACAGGGTTTTTTTTGCGGGCAGGAAATTGAAGGCTTTGGCAGCCTTGGTTTTCAGGAGGAGCCAAAACCCAGTAGACTGTACCGTTTTCCTGGCCCGGCTGGCACAGGAAGAATCAGCGGTCAAGACCGCTCCATAAACGCTCGTATCACCAAGGCGCGCTTTCCGTGTATCAAGACCCTTGAGGGCTAGGCGTCAATACCTGCGGAAGAAAGGTGAGGCCACCTACCGACTGGTCCGCTATGCGGACGATTTCGTGATTTTGGTGAAAGGAACTCGCGAACAGGCAGAGGCTATCAAGGAGGAAATCGCTGCTTTCCTGCGTGAACATCTACGGATGGAACTCTCAATGGAGAAGACTTCTGTCACCCATGTCAGCGAGGGCTTCGATTTCCTGGGGCACAGGGTACAGACGCGACGGGTAAATGGTAAGGAGACTATCTATCCATCTGCATGATACCACTCCTTATGGAAATAACGGCGGTAAATGTCATCCAGCGTAAAGCCGGTTATGCACAAGTGCCGCAATGCATAGCCGTTGTATAATAAATTTTTTACCAGTTCCGTGCGAATATCTTCCCTGCAGTTTAACACCAGGAATTCACCTTTATGCGCAACGGATTCAACTCCCCCGGTCTGGCGGCAAAGCTGGACCAGGTTTTGGTCGTCCGGAGCGGCAGCCAGCTCTATTTTTATTGTATCCCCCGTCAATTGTGTTTCAAGCTCGGAGATGGCACCGCAGGCAATTAATTGACCGTCCACAAATATGCCCACCTGATCGCAAACCTGTTGCACCTGGTGCAAAACGTGCGAAGATAGCAAAATTGTCCGTTTATCGCGCCTCGCCAGGTCCACGATCAAGTGCAATAACTTTTGCGCACCCTCCGGGTCTATCCCCAAGGTGGGCTCGTCGAGGATTAAAAGTTTGGGATCTTTAATCAACACATCGGCAATGCCCAAGCGTTGACGCATGCCGCGCGAATATTCGCCCACTTTCCGGCAACCGTCTTTGGCCAAGCCCACCCTCTCCAAAGCCGCACCGATTCTATCCGCGGCCTGCGCCCTTGCCAGCCCGTTTAACGCAGCCGTGTACATTAAATTGTCCCAACCGGTCATTTCGTCGTAAAAACCCACATTGTCCGGTAGGTACCCGGCCATTGACTTGACCAGCAAAGGATTTCTCGTGGCGTCGTACCCGGCGACTATCGCCTAGCCCGCGGTAGGCTCGGTCAGCCCCAGCAGCATCAATATGGTGGTTGTTTTACCTGCTCCGTTGGGGCCTAAAAGACCGAAGATGGTGCCGGGCGCAATAGCAAGGTTGAGTTTATCCACGGCCGTTATGTTTCCATATCGCTTGGTCAGGTTGATGGTTTCAATTACTGGCTCCTGTACAGCAACCATGCTTTACCGCCTCCCGTAATAACGAAAAGCTCCGTAAACCCCAGCCACTACCGCCAAAACGATTAACAGACCCACAATTCCCCACAGGGTGGAAGTCTTAACTGTCACCCGCATTTCGGCCTCGCCGCGTGTTTCTCTGGTACCGGCGCTGAGAGTAACCAGGTAGTCTCCGGCAATGGCATCGTTGCCTGCTTTGATAGCGGCGGTGACCCGGCGGTTCTCTCCGGGTTCTAGCGTGTCGATTGTTTTGGGGTCAAAGTTGACAGACCACCCGCTTGGTTCGTTGGAGTAAAAATTTATGTTGTTTAATACGGCGCTGCCCTTGTTGCGCAACTCCATTGTTACTTCCTTTTCCCGGCCCGCAACCAGGTCAGCGTTCAGCCTGCCGGAAGGCGTGGTAAATTCCAGGTATATGTTCCGGTTATGATTACTTTCAGGTCCGTCCCGGCCTTGCCGCTGCCGCTCACCGCCTGTACGGGAATGGTATATTCACCGGCCTCCACCTGGGCGGGCGGAGTAACCTTGATATCTAAACCGGCGGTTTCCCCGGGCTTAACACTTAAACTGGCTATCTGCTGGTCCTTGTACGCAGGGCTGATAGCGACCTTCCAGCCCCTGGGCGCCGCTGCACCCAGGCTGAACGACTGTTCCTTGGCGCTGTTGTTTGTTAAATCCACTCGAAAATTAAAAGTGGCGCTGCTGGGCCCCTTGAGCTCCGAGTACTGAGCCACCAGCCGGTCTGCGCCCGAACCCTCTTTGGATACCAAAATGCTGAGACGCAGGCTGTCTGCGCCACTGACCCGGCCGACAGCCCTTAAGACAATGGCATATTCGCCGGGAGCTGTGTCTGCCGGAACTTTAACGTTTAAATCCGCCGCTGCCAAAGAACCGCTACCCGCGAACACTTCATGCACCAGCCGGCCGTTGCCCTTGATAGCAGTTGTCCAGCCGTCCGGTTTTTGCGTTATGGCCAGCTTTACGGCCTGGGAACGACCGCCGTTGCTTATCTCCAGTGGAAAAGTTAAATTCTCTCCGGGGGCAGCGGTAACACCCGGATACCTTGTGGACAGTTCCAGCCCCGTTTGGGCCGCTGCTGCATTTAAGAGTGAGAATACCAGTAACCAAAGCGGTGTAATTAATACAAACAGCAAAGATATTAAAATTCCCTTCCTGCTCAGTGCCTTTTGCACTAACCCCACCTCCTGGATTATTTGGTTTTATTTTATTTCCACCCCAATTTAATCTTTCTGTTCAGTCATAAAATATCAGTCAATCTCCCTTTCTACCTTTTAGGCCGAGGTTTAGTATGTTTTTGTCCACCATCGGGCTGCAATGTATCATCTGTATTTAGTTTCCAAAAGAAGCCGGGTTTGGGTAATTTATAGCATATATCTTCTCCTGTATAATTATCTGGCGGACTAATGGTTCCATTAAAGCGGCCTAAAGCGCCACGAAGATACTCTTCAATAATCTCACAGCATATCCATTGACGGTTAAGTTTTTCCGCAACCTCCCCGGTAACACAACTGCCGCCAAAGGGGTCAATTACAAGGTCTCCTACATCTGTTAACATTCTAATGAAAAATTCCGGCAATTCTGAAGGGAAGCGTGCAGGGTGTGGTTGTATACCAAGATTCTGACAGTAGCGAATGTAGGCACTATTACTTTCGGTATTTGGTATTGCAATTAAATTAGGCGGTATAGCTCCACCATTGTTTATTGAAAACTTCTCACTTATATCATGACCACTAGGGCGTTTTTTGGCTTTGTAACCATTCTTCAATAATTTATGCATACTGTCGCTATATTGCTGTAGTACACGTTTGTTGCTGGCTTTAGGCCAAGGGGTTTTTGATAACCACCAAACAGTATTAATAGCGTCTTTAACTCTGATTCTCCGAACAGTTACCCATTCAGCAGGCGTTGGGAGTTTTGACGGATTCCACCAATAAAAATCCTGTGCTAAATGAAAGGAATAATCCTCACATAGCATGATTAACAGCTTGAAATGATATAAACTACGTGTCGGCAATTCCTGAATCCATGAGCCTCCAATATCAATTACAAGACTTCCGTTATTAGCGAGGACACGATGAAACTGCTCTGCAAAGGGTTTGAACCAGTCAGTATATTTATCAGCGTCAACATTGCCATATTCTTTCTTGCGGACAAGTCCGAAGGGTGGGCTTGTCATTATTAGGTTAACGCTATTGTCTGGAATAGTGCGTAAAAGTTCTAAAGAGTCGCCAAGAAAATTCGCTTCGCTCATGACTTTAAAAGCATTCTGGTATTGCTAAATATTTCTTGGAACTGCTCAATTTACTCTTGATTCATATTTTTGTGTA
>QZJM01000010.1 GCA_003605065.1 Dethiobacter sp.
TCCAATGCAGACCGTCAGATAAACGAAAAAAACGGGTTTTGAGCTGCTTTATCGTGTTATCTTTACTGTTAATACATGTTATGATTTGATAGAGTAGCGCCACCCGGTCTATCTTTTGGAAACCTTCGTGGAAAAGGAGCGTTTTGCAGGCACCTGCTACAAAGCATCGAACTGGATCTGTGTCGGGCAGACAAGGGCAGAAGCCGCAACGACCGGTACTTTAAGCTCCGGGTGCCTATCAAGGAAATCTACCTCTTGCCGCTGACAAAAAAATTCCGGGAGGTGCTCTGCCGTGAAGTATGAGCAGTTCCTGACTCTTTACCATAGAGGCCCCGAAGAGGTCTTCAAGTTCTTATCCGCTATTATCGAGACGAATGCCCTGCTGTTGGAAAAGTTATCTCTTCAGGAGCAGATAGCACTCCAGCAGGAGAAGAATATGGCACTTTAGCAGGAGAAAATAGAGCTCTTAGAGGAGCAGGTAGCGCTCCAGGAAGAGCAATTAGCTGCACTTTCTGCCCTGAAAGAACGGGTCGAAGAGCTGGAAGCCCGGAAGAAGAAAAACAGCCGTAACAGCAGCAAACCCCCTTCCTCTGACGAGTTTATCAAGCCCAAAAGCCAGCGAAAAAAAGCGATAAACCGGCCGGTGGGCAGAAAGGACACAAAGGCCATACCCTGAAGATGACAGATACCCCAGACCATACCGTTACCCACCGGGTGGATAGATGCGAGGGCTGTGGACACTCCCTGGAAGAAACAAGGGCTTAAGGATCTCGAAAGACGCCAGGTGTTCGACCTGCCCCCGCTTAAAGTAGAAGTCACCGAGCACCAGGCCGAGATTAAGCACTGTCCACACTGCGGTTCTCTGAACAAGGCCGCTTTTCCGGAAGAGGTGCGGCTGCCCGTACAGTACGGCACCAACATAAAAGCATTCGTAGTCTATTGCAGTCAGCAACAGCTCCTCCCCTATGAACGGACCCGTGAACTAATCCAGGATACCTTCAACCACACGATAAGCGAAGGCACCCTGTTTAACTTTAACAATGCCGCCTGCCAGGCACTCTGTCCGGAAGAAAGATTAGAGGTTGATGATATCGATATTATAAGAACAACCATGATTTCTGTGGGAAGTGTTGAGCAGGTTAATTCCATAAATGAAGTGGTGGATAGCTGTTTGTCGGGGGATACTGTTTTGTTGATAAATGGGTTTAAAGAAGCTCTGGTTATTAGTACCAGAGGCTGGGAGAGCCGCGGCGTGGAAGAACCAAAAACCGAATCCGTCGTGCGGGGACCCCGTGAAGGCTTCTCTGAAACCTTGCGTACCAATACAACCCTATTGCGGCGTAAAATTAAAAATCCTGATTTAACGCTGGAATCGATGAAAATAGGTAGAAAAACAAAAACCAGTGTTTGTATCGCCTATTTAAAAGGAGTGGCCAATCCCCGGCTAATAGAAGAAGTAAAGCGCCGGTTGAAAAGAATTAATACTGATGCCATCCTGGAGTCGGGCTATATTGAAGAATTTATTGAAGATGCCCCTTTTTCTATTTTTCCCACAATTGCCAACAGTGAAAAGCCCGATGTTGTTGCGGCCAAAATATTGGAAGGGCGGGCAGCCATCCTGGTTGACGGTACTCCTTTCGTGCTTACCGTCCCCATGGTTTTCATTGAAAATTTTCAAAGCGCGGAAGATTACTATTCCCGCGCCTATTTTGCAAGCCTGGTCAGAGTGCTGAGATTCGTGTCTTTTATGATAAGTACTCTGGCTCCGGCCTTATATGTGGCATTGACAACCTTTCACCAGGAATTGATTCCCACCCCCCTGTTATTCACCATGGCAGCAGCCCGTGAAGGAATTCCTTTTCCCGCAGTGCTGGAAGCCGGTATGATGATAATAGTATTTGAAATACTCAGGGAAGCCGGGTGAAATTTTAGAGGTAAAGCCCGAACGGGAAAAGATACCGGCACTAAGTATTGCCGATTTGTGTGAAGCCCAGGGTGCCACATCCCAATCAAGTACTGTCAGGCTTCAAGAATTTATAACCCGCCTGATGAGTAAGACCACGGCACCTGTAGCCCCTTTCATTGAAGTTTCAGGCGAAGGAAAAGAAAAAAAGTTCTCGTATCGGGAACGGCGGTCTTTAAAAAGGATAAACTGGCAGGCCAACTGGACAAGACCGAAACCCGGGGACTTTTATGGGTCATCGGTGAAGTAAAAAGCGGTATTATTGATGTGGATTGTCCCGGTGGTGATGGTAAAGTCGCCCTTGAAATTATCCGGGCCAGCAGTAAAATTACCCCCGAAATAAAGGATGGCAGGGTTCATATCAAGGTAGAAATCAAAGAAGAAGGAAATCTGGGCTGCCAGTCGTGCCCTGAAGATTTAACATTGCCGCCGAAGGTTGCATCCCTGGAAAAAGAGAAACAGGCTGCTATTCGAAGCGAAGTAATGGCCGCCTTAAAAAAAGCCCGCGAATTTAACACAGATATCTTTGGCTTTGGTGATGCGGTACATCAAAATACCGTAAAGAGTGGAAAGACCTTGAAAGCAGATGGGATGAGGTTTTCCCCAATATAGAAGTAGAGGTAATTGTTGATGCCAGGCTGCGCAGACCAGGTACAATAAGTAAACCGGCCAGTCCAGAAAAGGAGTAGATTTATTTATGAGGCTTGAAAAAGGAGAAATTTCAAGTTCACAACTAATGTTTTTAGTACCAGGTTTTATCCAGGGTTCTATTTTGTTGGTAGCATTTACCGACAGAATTACCAAGCATGATACCTGGCTGGCTATTTTATCAGGATGTGTGATTTGAATTTACGGTTTTTTAGCGATTTTTTACTGACTTATATAATGCCGGAAACGCCCATTGTAGTAATTCTAATTATGGTTACTTTTATCTGCGCCTGGGCAGTGCGAAACGGGATAGAAGTTATAGCCCGGTGCAGCTTTATATTCGTAATAATCACAGCGATAATAGTCTTGTCAACATTCGTTTTACTGATAAAAGAAATGAAGTTAACTAACTTTTTACCGGTTTTTGAGCTTTCCCTGAAGGATTTTATCCAGGGCACCCATATTATGGCTTCCATTCCCTTTTGTGAACCAGGCTGGAAATGCTTGTTGCAATCGTGCTGATAATGATGTTGTTTTTAAAGGTTAGTGTTTTATATTATGGAACGGTATTGGGCATAGCCCAGTTTCTTAATTTACGGTCCTATGTACCGCTGGTGCTTCCCATTGGAATTATCTCTATCAGCCTTGCTGTGCTGGTATATGATTCCGATATGGAACACGTCTATTATGCCGCTAACATCTGGCCTATCTACACTATTCCGTTTGAGTTTTTGATTCCTCCCCTTTCATTACTTATAGCCCAAATACGAAGGTTACCAAAAAAGCAGGGAGGGAAATGCAGATGATAATCCTGTTAATCATGGTTTTTACAGGTGTAGCATTATTTGAAGTACCGGGCCTTATCCGGAAAAAATACTGGCGTGAACTTATTGTTTTTTCGTTTTTCCTGCTATTGGCGTTTATAATGACTCTATTGCAAATCATTGGTGTCAAAATACCCAGTCCTGTAAAAGGTATACTGAATCTGCTTAAAGATCTGCTACGCTTTAAGGCGTGCGAGTAATAAATGCCTTATGGGCGTATAACCAGGCCACCGTCTATGCCGGCGTACATGGCTTTTCGATGCAAAATTAAAAAGCCATCAAGGCTTTATTTTTTTGCCATTTTTCACGGAGATTTAATCTTGGAAATTAAGGAGATAATAAATAATAACGCTAGGGGGAAAATTCGATGGAAGGAGATTAAATATTGAAAGTAGTAATTATGGCGGGTGGAGAAGGGGCAAGGCTTCGCCCCTTAACTTGTGATCGACCCAAGCCTATGGTTCCTATTTGTGAAAAGCCTATGATGGAATATATAGTGGAGCTCCTGGTAAATCACAATTTGCGTGATCTGGCTGTAACACTGCAGTACCTTCCGGAAAATATTAAGGAGTATTTTGGTGAAAAATCCCCTCTGGGGGCAGAGTTTACCTATTTTTTGGAAGAAGAGCCTTTAGGAACGGCGGGGAGTGTAAAAAATGCAACTTCTTTTTTAGATGAAACATTTCTTGTGATCAGCGGGGATTGCCTTACAGATATTAATTTAAGTGAAGCTATAGAATTTCATCAAAGGAAAAAAGCCCTGGTCACCATCGTTCTTACGCCCCAGGATAATCCTCTGGAGTACGGTATTGTCATGGTTAATGAAGAGGGGAAAATCATTCGTTTTCTGGAAAAACCCCGGTGGGGAGAGGTTTTTAGCGATACCGTCAACACGGGGATTTATATACTTGAACCCGAGGTCCTGAAATACATTCCCCAGGGTAAAAAATTTGATTTTAGCAAGGATCTTTTTCCCCTGCTTATGGAAAAGGGCCAGCCTCTTTTTGGTTGTGTTCTATCCGGGTACTGGTGCGATATCGGGAGCCTGGAACAGTACCGTTATGCTCACTATGATATTCTTGATAAAAAGGTGAAAGTAAATTTGTCAGCCAGGGAGGAAGAACAGGGGATTTGGATTGCTGATGATGTTTATATAACTCCGGGAGCACGCCTTATACCGCCCTTTTTTATAGGGAAGGGTACATACATAGATACAAAGGCCAGTATCGGCGAGTATACTATCCTGGGCTCTTACAATCATCTTTCGGAAAAGGTCTCTGTAAAAAGGAGTATTACCTGGTCCCGTGTCACACTGGAGAAAAATGCCATTGTCAGGGGGAGCATTTTAGCCGGCGGTGTTCGCCTGGAAACGGGAAGCGCTACCTATGAAGGAGTAGTAGTTGGTGATGGAAGTGTAGTAGAAGGAAAAGCCATTGTAAAACCAGGGGTAAGAATATGGCCCTATAAAAGAATTGAAAGCGGGGCCCTGGTTAATAGCAATCTTATCTGGAGCAACCAGTTCAGGAGGTCTTTGTTTGGTGCTGATGGAGTCCGCGGCGAGCTAAACGGAGATCTTACCCTGGAAAATGCACTCAAAATGGGTTCAGCTTTTGCCTTTATGCTGGGGGGGGCTGTGCCGGTAGTTATTGGCGGAGACACATGGGAGCCTTCCCAGCTTTTAAAAAAAGCGATCACCGTGGGGCTGCTGGCCGGAGGAGCCCAAGTAATGGATATTGGCGAAACGATTGCTCCCGTAATGCGTACTGCTGTAACAGCTCTGCAGGCCGAAGGAGGCATCTATGTCCACTCTTGTTCTTCCAATTACGGGTACAGCGCCATACGTTTTTTTGATAAAGAAGGCCTCAATTTACCTCATTCCAGGGAGCGTAACCTGGAACAGATATATTTAAGGGATGATTTTCCCCGGGCTAGAAAGGATAAACTTGGTTTTTTAAAAACAATTAACGATTACAATAAAATCTACGCGGAAACCCTTTTAAAAGATCTTTCCTTACAGGCCATAAAAGAAGCAAATTTCTCTCTTCTGATTGCTTTTCCGCCCCCTCATTTACAGGAATTTTTGGTACCCCTGCTGCAGGATCTCAACTGCAATCTTGTAGTTTTCTATCCTCCCGGAAGGACAAAACTGGCCTGCTGGAAAGAGGATGATTTTTGTGTTCACAAAAAAGACATTGCCCGCGGTATTGTAAGGGGGGAAGCGGATCTCGGCTTTTGGATGGATCCCAGCGCTGAAAGAATGGTACTGTTTGATGAAGAAGGCAGTGAAATATCGGGAGAGTTATACCAGGCCTTACTTTCGCTGTTAATTTTACAATCGGGGAAGAGCTCCATGCTGGTGCAGCCTATTTCAGCCTCCTGGATTCATGAGGAACTGGCCCGGAAAAACCGGGGGACAGTGCTGCGCAGTAAAACATTCCCCCGGCATTTCCAGGAAAAAATCAAGGAAATAAACTGCAGCAATAATTCTTTTAGCAGCAGGGCTTATTTTCCTGCGGAATTTTTGCAGATAGATGCCGTAACTTCTCTGCTAAAAATTTTAAATACCCTGGCCCGGGGCGGAAAAAGTCTTTCCACTTTCTTAAAAGAAATACCGGGAATTACTTTACGTCAAAAAGAAATAGCTTGTCCCTGGGGACAAAAGGGCCGGGTTATGCGCCGTCTTATCCAGGAAGGGCCGGGTAAGGCCGAAAAAATAGAAATGGTTGACGGATTAAAATTCTATTATCCCGATGGTTGGGCTTTGGTACTCCCTGATCCTGAAAAGCCCTCCTACCGTATCTATGGAGAAGGTTTTACGGAGGAAATTGCCGAGTCACTCACCGATTTTTTTGCGGAAAAGGTTAAATCCCTGCAGGACCCCAAGCCCGACTGAAGCGCTTCCAAGCTTCAGCTTCGGTGTTTATTGACAATAAGTACCTTATGTGCTAAAATTACATGGCATCCGGCCGCACGGGCAAGGTTTAAATATTTTACCCCGGTAAAATTACCTTGCACGGCGAGTTTACTAGAGAGAGGTAAAAAATAAAATGTATGCCATTATCGAAACGGGTGGAAAACAGTACAGGGTTTCCGAAGGAAGTGTCTGCAGGGTAGAAAAACTACCGGCTGATGCCGGTACTGAAGTGGTATTCGAAAAGGTGCTGGTTATCAACAATGAAGATGAAACACAGGTAGGTTCCCCTTACGTGGCGGGAGCAAAGGTTCTCGGCAAGGTGCTATCCCATGGAAAAGGGAAGAAAATTATCGTATTTAAATTTAAGCCCAAGAAAAATTATCGAAGGAAGCAGGGCCACCGGCAGCCTTTTACCCAGGTTATCATTGAGAAGATTGAACTACCTGTAGGGTAGACCGGTAAGGAACGATAATTGAAGTAAAGGCTAAACAGCACAGAAATAATATTGATGCTGTTCCCGTAGAAGTAAAGAGCATGCTTTTGGGTTTCCCAGGCAGTGCTCTAGTTTGATAAGGAGGAGGTGTTAGGCCTGGTTTAGCGGATCAGGCCGGTAAAATGGCTCATAAAAAAGGTGTTGGAAGTTCCCGTAACGGTCGTGACAGCAATGCTAAGAGGCTTGGCATTAAGAGATATGGGGGGCAGGAGGTTTCAGCAGGAAGTATTATTGCCCGTCAAAGAGGTACCAGGATCCATCCCGGTCTTAATGTCGGTCTCGGTAGGGACGATACCCTGTTTGCACTTATCGGCGGTTTGGTAACCTTTGAGCGACTTGGCAAGGATAAAAAACAGGTCAGTGTCTACCCGTTAGCATAAAACCCGGGGGTTCCCGGGATTTTTTTTAAACAAAGGTGATAAATTTGTTTGTGGATCGGGTTAAAGTGTTTGTCAAAGGCGGAAAGGGCGGAAACGGCATCGTTTCTTTCCGGCGGGAAAAGTATGTACCGCGGGGAGGGCCTGACGGGGGAGACGGTGGAGATGGGGGAGATGTAATTTTTGTCGCTTCCAGTGAAAAAAATACGCTGATAGATCTGAGTTATCGCCCCCATTTGTACGCTGCCAACGGTTTTCACGGCCAGGGTAAAAATAAGCAGGGAAAAAGTGGCAGCCCTTTATATGTACAGGTTCCCGTAGGGACAGTTATTAAAGATGAAAAAGGTGCTCTTTTGGCAGATCTCCACCGCTCGGGAATAAAGGTGGTGGCTGCCAGGGGCGGCCGGGGAGGCCGGGGTAATATTCATTTTACCACTTCCCGCCGCCGGGCTCCGGATTTTGCTGAAAAAGGAGAACTGGGAGAGGAACGCACGCTAATTCTGGAATTGAAACTGTTAGCAGATGTGGGCCTGGTCGGTTTTCCCAATGCCGGGAAATCAACCCTTCTTTCCCGTATTTCTGCTGCTCGGCCTAAGATAGCTGATTTTCCTTTTACGACCCTTACCCCTCAGTTGGGAGTTGTTTACCTGGGGGGAGAGCGTTCTTTTGTTGTTGCCGATCTCCCGGGGATAATTGAAGGAGCCCATCAGGGAGCGGGATTGGGACACCAGTTTTTAAAACATATAGAAAGAACGGGAGTTTTACTGTATCTAATTGATATAGCCGGAACAGAAGGGCGTGACCCTTATTTAGATTATGGCAACCTGAAGGAAGAACTAAAACTATATCATGAAGAAATGCTCAGTAAACCCGCTATCCTTGCCGCCAATAAAATAGATTTGCCGCAGTCAGCCGGGTATTTAAAAGAGTTCCGGGCCAGGATTAAGGACATACCGCTATTCCCCATATCTGCTGTTACAGGAGAAGGAATCGATGCCCTTCTGGAGGAATTATACCGGCGTGTGCAGGAAAGGATGGCCCTTTTACCTGAAGAGAATCTTGAAGATCATGAAATTATCTACCTTTCTCCACTTGAGGTCAGGCCACTTTTGATCCAGGTGGAGGGGAATATTTATCTTGTCAGGGGGGACGAGGCCGAAAAAGCTGCTCTTAGAGCTGATTTTAACAGTCCTGAAGGGTTACGACGTTTCCAGGAGGCCATCAGAAGGCTGGGTGTAGAGCAGGAACTTGTTAAAGCGGGCATTCAAGAAGGAGACATTGTCCGCATAGGGGAAATGGAATTTACTTATTTATTATAAAATCCGGAGTTAAAAAGGAAGAGTAAGGGATGAGTCTTTTATTGCCTAAAGCCAGCGGTGAATCTTTAACCCTGGGAATCATGGGAGGCACCTTTGATCCCATTCATATCGGGCATTTGGTTACGGCAGAGGAGGCCCGCCAGCAGTTTAAGCTCGATCACGTCATTTTCATTCCTGCAGGGACTCCTCCGCATAAAGATGAAAAGACTATAAGTTCGGCGGAACACCGTTATTTAATGTCTATGCTGGCCGTAGTTGATAACCCTTATTTTACAGTGTCACGGTTGGAAATAGAGAGTAAACACCCCTCCTATACTGTCGATACGGTCCGGCGTTTTTTCGAAATTTATCAAGAGAAGTTAAATCTCTACTTTATTACCGGGGCAGATGCTATCCTTGATATAACAACATGGAAGGATTACAAGGAACTGCTGGAAGCCTGTTCTTTTATAGCTGCCTCCCGACCGGGATACTCTTTTAGTAAATTAAAAATTATCCTCGGGCCCGCTTTTCCTCACATTATAAAAAAAGTTCATTTGCTGGAAATACCGGCCATGGCAATTTCTTCAACTTATATACGCCGTAGGATCGCAGAGGGGAAGACGATTAAATACTTAACCCCGGAACCTGTAGAGCAATATATTTATAAAAACAGGCTTTACATTCGATGATTGCTTGACTTCTGTCTTTTTAAATGCTATGATTTAAAAAATTATTAATATATGTATAATTATGTAAAATTTTGTTGACAAAAGAGGTTTTTCTTACTTAATACCCGTAAAGAGCGGCACTAGTTTGGATTTGCTCAATATACGTTCCGGGTTTCTCCATGTTACCGTCGGAATATCTCCAGGAGGTGAAGAAGTAAGTATAATCTAGTTTTTACTACTGCATAATATAAAAGGAATCATAACGCCGGGAAGCGAGGTGAAGAAATGGTTAAAACCCTTTATGTAGGGAATGTTTCCTGGGGGACTACGGAAGATGATCTCCAGAATGCTTTTGCAAAGTATGGAGAGGTTCTGGGCTGTCGTATTATTACGGAAAGAGCTACCGGTCGTTCCAGGGGGTATGGTTTTGTAGAGGTAAGTGATGAAGACGCCGAGAAAATAATGGAAAACATGAACGGCGCAGAAATCGATGGACGCCGTTTGGTTGTAAATGAAGCTAAACCGAGAGAGAATAGGCAACTTTAAAGTTGCCTTTTTTATATTATTAAAACATTTAGAAGAAGGAATGTTTTTTTTTATGTCAAATTATATAGTATGGTGTTACAGAGATGAACATATCAAAAGCCCGGGAATTATTGAAGAATAACATCAGTCCCAATCTCTTTACCCATTCCATGGGTGTTGAGGAAACGGCGCTTCGCCTTGCTGCGGCCTATGGAGTTGATGGGGAAAAAGTGTCCTTTTCCGGGTTAATGCATGACTACGGCAAGATATTTTCCAACGATATCTTACACCGCATTGCCATGGAAAACGCCCTGGTAGATGACTTAACCCTGCAGGAGCCTGCTTTGCTTCATGCACCTGTTGGGGCCTGGCTGCTGAAACGGGATCTGGGGATAGATGACGGAGAAATACTAGAGGCTGTAAGAATGCATACTACCGGTGTGGCGGGGATGTCTCTCCTTGCCAGGATAGTTTACCTGGCAGATTACATTGAACCGGGCCGAACCTGTCCAGGTGTTAAAGATATTCGGGAGATTGCTTTTTCCGATCTGGACAGGGCCCTCCTTGGTGCTGTGAATTTGACTATAAAGTACGTTCTGGAGAGAGAAAAAATCGTCCATCCGAACTCTATTTCTTTTCGCAATTCACTGATTTTATCGTTAAGGAAAAATAATCAGGAGTTACAGGGTTATGAGGCTTACTAGTTCCACAAGGGAAAAAACAACGGGGAGGCCGCGCCTTCGTAAGAAACGGCTTTTTTTTCTACTGGCTCTGATTCTTTTAATCGCCGTTTTACTTTCAGGGATACATTTTTTAAGTTCCTTTCAAGCCTTGCAGAACAGGACGGACTGGGCCAAAAGTTTGCGCACTGCACCGCAAACAGATAGTATAAACTACCTGCTTTATGGTCTGGTTGATAATAATGAAGAAACTACTATTAAGGAAATGTTTTTTTTAAATTACCCGGCATCAGGCGGACCCTTTCATATTATATTTATTCCGGGAGAAATATTATTGCACCGCCTGGAAGAAAAAAATGGTACATTTGAATCTCTTTCCGGGGAGGAGAATGGAGAAAAGGGCCTTAAGCCTTTCTATACTCCCAGTCATTTTTATAATGAAGGGGGAGCGGAGTTATTAATAAAACAAATTTCTTTCTTCCTGGACGCACCTGTTCATCATTACCTGGAAGCCAATTACACAGGTATTCCCGGCTTGGTTGATCATCGGGGTGGTATACCATATAAGGGATATGTTTTAAAGGGCCAGGACTATTTTGATTATTTCTTAAAGGGAGAAAGTAAAGAGGAACCCCTGGAAAAAGCTTTACGTCGGGTAAGCTCTCTGGGAAACCTTGTTAAATTCCTGGGAGAAAAAAAGGGAATAACCAGTATATCGCGCATAATCAGAGAAGCTTCTCCATATTTTAAAACTGACCTTTCCTGGAAAGAGTTAAAAGAGTTCCATGAGAACCTGGAGCCTCTTTTTAATCCGCAGGGTTTAATTATCCAGTTGCCTGGTTCGTGGCGTGACTTAAATGGCGAGTCTTTTTTTGAGCCCAATTATTCACAGCTTGCGATGATGATGGAGAACCTTGGAAAAGAATTCATTTTACCCCGGGAACTCATTACGGTACAAGTTTTAAATGGCAGCGGTGTTGCCGGTATTGCTTCTAAGGTAGGGGAACTGCTCAGGGGAGAAGGGTTTCAGGTCATAAAAGTTGATAACGCGGACTCTTTTGAATACCAGTGCAGCCGGGTGATTTCACACTTCGAGCAGATTGAACCTGCCAAGGAAATAGCCATGCTTATCCCCGGAGCAGAGTTTTTTAAAGAGCCTTCACCGGATCATCCAGTTATGATTACGGTTATCATAGGAAAAAATTTTTCGTTATAAAGCAAGGAGGAGATATGTTTGTCTTTGGAAACAAAGGAATTTGCCCTCAAGGCGGTTCGTTTGTTAAACGAAAAAAAGGCCATGGAGATTATTCTTTTAGAGATTGGCAAAGTTTCTCTTATTGCCGACTATTTCCTGATTTGCAGCGGATCCTCTAAAATACAGACTAAGGCGTTATGCGATCATTTGCTGGAAAACCTGCCCGGCGAAGGATATCGTTTGTTGCGTGTGGAGGGGTACCAGGAGGGACGCTGGATTTTACTTGATTTTGGTGCCCTGGTTATCCATATCTTTGTTCCGGAAGAACGTACATTTTATAATTTGGAACGCCTCTGGGGGAGTGCCAGGGTAATAGATGTGGAGTATTTATCTACTTCATCTTAATGGGGAAAAAGGTTAAAGGGTAGATTGTATCAAGGCCGGGCCCGTGCTAAGATAACATTAGGAAATTTTTATGCGCCCGGCATTAATTTTTTAAAAGGAGTGAAGACAGGTGATTTCCATAGAGTTAGCTCTTTTTGCCACCCTGCGTATTTATAACCCCAACGGGGAAAGCTCTGAACCTTTTAAGATGCAGGTACCGGAGGGAAGTACTGTTGCCTATCTTCTGGAAACACTTAAAATACCCCCGGGGGAAAGCAAGCAGGTTTTTATAAACAGCTGCCGCCAGGAACTGGACTATGTCTTACAAGAGGGAGAAAGGGTGGCAGTTTTCCCCCCCATTGCCGGGGGATAGCATGAGAATGGCCGGAAAGTTCAACTTACACTAAAGTAGCACTCGTCGCTCAGGAGGCGACCAACAACTCACTTCGCTCAGACAGTTGGCCGCCTTAACCTTCGCTCCTCGCGCTTTTATCACCGAACTTGCTGACTAAAGCAACGGTAACTTTCCCGCCCAAGGTGGGAAGAGGCGTACCAGTTTAAGTTCGGTCGTTTTCATATATTGTTGTGACCTGCAGGGTCGTGGCAATTAATACCAGCAAGTAAATAGGGGGTGTTTCAAGCCCGTGAAAGAACTGAGCGAAGCAGTTAAGGCCTTTTGTGAAGAAAGTTTATCTCCGGCGGGCAAAGTATATTTGAAGATTTCCCTTGCTGCAGTACGGCGCCTGGCCGGGCAATTGTCCTGCTCTGTTAAAGAAGTGGAAATCAGTGCTCTTTCCAACGGTATTGTCCCCGAACGTTATGAACGCAACCTGGGTACCACGGGGGGATTGAAAGGCCAGATCCTTTTGTTAACTTCCCGGGTGGCGGTAATGGGACTGGGCGGATTGGGTGGACTTGCTGCCGAACTCCTGGCCAGGATGGGAGTGGGGGCAATCACCCTTATAGATGGGGATACCTTTTCCGAAAGCAACTTGAATCGCCAGGTTCTTTCCACGGAGGAAAACCTTCCGCAAAATAAAGCGGATGCTGCCAGGGAAAGAATAGCGAAAATAAATGCAGCCGTAGAAACAATTGTTTTTAAAGAAATGGCTGCCGGGCATAACATAGAAAAGATGCTGCAGGACTGCAATTTAGTCCTGGACTGCCTTGACAACCTGGAAACCCGTTTTTTGTTGCAGGAAGCCTGTCAAAAGCTGGGTATCCCCATGGTCCATGGAGCCATAGCGCAGTTTTATGGCCAGGTTTGCACTATTTTCCCCGGAGACCCCGGGCTTAAAGCCATTTATAGCTCTTTTAACAAAGGGCAGAATAAAGGTATCGAAACAGAACTCGGCAACCCGGCCACGACTCCGGCCCTGGTAGCAGCCTGGCAGGTCCAGGAGGCGGTAAAACTGCTTTTGAAAAAAGAGGAACTCCTGAGGAATCGTATCTTGTTCATTGATACGCTGCAGGGAAGTTGTGAGACTATCTTACTGGAGAGGTGATCATAGTGACTGTGGAAAAAATAAGGCTGACTACTTTATCTTCATCTGCCGGCTGAGCGGCCAAACTGGGGCCAGGGGACCTGGCCAGAGTTGTCCCGTTATTGCCGGTTATGAAAGATGAGAATCTACTGGTAGGAACTGAATTTCCTGATGATGCAGCAGTTTATCGTCTTAACGAAAACCTGGCCCTTATACAGACGGTTGACTTTTTCCCGCCGGTAGTAGACGATCCCTATTATTACGGGCAGATTGCTGCTGTAAATGCTTTAAGCGACGTTTATGCCATGGGAGGCAGGCCTTTGACGGCCATGAATATTGTTTGTTTCCCCTGCCGTAAACTGGGGACCGAGATTCTGGTGGAAATTTTAAAGGGAGGGGCACGAAAAGTTATCGAGGCCGGCGCCCTTCTTGTGGGGGGGCATACCATTAATGATGACGAGCCTAAATATGGTCTTGCCGTTACCGGTGTGGTCTCCCCTGATGAAATATTTACCAAAGGCGGTGCTGAGCCTGGAGATCAGCTTATTTTAACCAAACCACTGGGTTCCGGGATCATTACCACTGCTCTAAAAGGAGGCATTGCTCCGGAGCATCCTCTGGAGGAAATGATCCACTGGATGACAACCCTCAATAAAGGTGCCGCTGAAGTGGCCCGTACAGTAGGAGTTAAAACCTGTACTGATATCACTGGTTTTGGGCTTTTGGGCCATATTGAGGAAATGATCAGGGGTAGCGGTGTCGATGCCGTCATAAATGTCCATTCTGTACCGAAGGTAGAAGGGACCCTGGCGCTGGCGGAAGAAGGAGTTGTTCCCGGTGGTGCCAAAGCAAACAGGGATTTCCTGCGCGATAAACTGGTTTTTGCTGCCGAAATGGATGAAGTACTGATGGATGTCCTTTGCGACCCGCAGACATCAGGTGGACTTTTAATGGCCGTTAAAAAAGAGAGGGCGCCAGAGGCCATTCGACTGTTAAAGATTAAAAGGCTTGCTCATGCTGCAGTCATCGGTGAAATTACTCCAGGAGGGAAAGGGCAGCTTGTTTTGAAGTAGCTGCTTACATAATAGACCTGGTTACAGGCTAAAATAAAAAAAATAGCCGGTAAGCGGGAGTTTAAAGATGGTTAAAAAGAAACAAAAGAAAAGAAAAAATGAACGGCCTGTAACGAGGAAATTAAAAGAGGAAGTCGCCAGAGAGCTGGGACTTAACGATGATATCGCCGAAAGAGGATGGGCAAACCTTACTTCACGGGAAACGGGCAAAATTGGAGGTCATATGGCCAAAAAGCTGAGGGAAAAAAAGAAAACCCCCTGAGGCATTTTTAAAGTCTTGCAAATAATTAAGGCGTCCCAGAAAGACAGCATGTTACGTTGTTGAATATCTATCGCTTCTAACACATCTTTTTGTACAATTTCTTCTAAGGTTTTGGCCAGGAGTCCTGGCAGGAAAGCTTAGTTTTTCCTGAGAAACTGCATGGTAGCGTCTTTATAAATTATGGCCCTGGTTTTGGGACCATGTTCCTCAAGGAGCAGGGTTAAAACTTTGGACCATTCATCACATAAAACTAAGTTTTTCTGGGGTCCCAGCCTCTGCCCGGGATACTTGCTGAGAAGGATGTTTCTTTTAATGTTCTGCGGGAACAGCCCCTCCCGGGACCATAAACTGCCACCAATATCATGACCGAATGGATCAAACAGGTAATGGACCACCTGACCCGTAGGGCTGTTAACGATGGTAACCAAGTCCCCGCCCTCTTTTTTTAAGGAGTGTGCTCCCAGAGACAGTGCAATTAAAGCTTCGGAGCCCTTGGCATAAGCATTACTGACGACAACATCGGCATCCTTATAAAAGTCCGTTACATATAATTTCTTAGCTATTTCCACTCCTTTTTTGTACGCTAAAATGGGGTCGCCTGCAACGAGTTCTACAGCCTGCCTCCTGCTGTTGGGGAGCACATCGATTTTAAAATCAAAGTTTATCATTCTGACAACTTCTTCTATTTCAGCCTGCATTTTGCTGTTTTCTAAAACTCCCATGTTGCCAACAAATCCCACACCTCTTTCGCGGAGATCGTCAATGGCTTTTTTGTGGTTTTGATGAATTGTCTCGATAGCAGATACTCCAGGGAGAATTATTTTCCCCCCTCCTCCAAAGCCGTTAAAGGCATGGGGAAGAATGCATCCTATGCCAATTTTCAGGTCGCTCTCCAAAACTTCTCTGTTTATGAAAACAGAGGTTCCGAATGTGGTTTTTCCCGCATAACCGCAGTTTTCATAAGGGTTATGATTATAGACGGGAAATTTCTCTATAATTTCCCTGCCCAGTTTTTTTTCGAAATCCAGCCTGGTATAAGCGCCATGTGCGCCAAGGGCTGCGACAAAGCTTATATTCTCCTCTTTAATCCCCGCCCTTATTAGTTCCCGTATAACCCTGGGAGCAATTTCGGCTACATTTGTAGGCCTGGACAGATCATCAAAAATAATTGCCGCCTTTTTTCGATTTCCGGCTAGTTCAGGTAAAGTAGCAGTTCCCGTGGGTTTTGACAACCTCTCCTCAATCTCAGCATCTGTTAGAACCGGAAGAGCATCTGCCGGGATATCGGCAAAAAAAATTTCCCAGTCAGCGGGAAGCGCAACCTCCATCTCTGTCTCATTAAACCAGGCTTCCTGCGGCAATTTAAAACTTTTCGTTTCCATGTAAACTCACCCACCATCAATTGTGAATATTATTGTTCTCTCAAAATGTTATTTGGTGAATAAAAAAATATACCAGTTAATTTATTAATTGCAAGATTAAAGCATTAGGCGCTTTGTGCATGGAAAAGCTATAGAAGCTTTTACCGCTCAAGCCCCCCCAGGCAAAAGTTACCAGTAAACACCCTGCCGATATACTGTTTAAAGAAGAAAAATACAGGACGCTAAAACATAAAATTAAGGCCATAACACGTGTATACCTGGTGGTAACAGGAAGGAGTACAAGTAAGGCTGCAAGGGCTGCCATTCCTCCGAAGTATACAAGCTCCTGGCTCCGCCCGTGTAAGAATTCCAGAAGACCGGTAATAACTACAATTGTGCATAATATTGCCCTGAGGCGCGTTAACTGTGGCACCTGTAGCATACTTTAACCCCGTGTTAATCAGCTTTTTATTAATATGACGACAGTGTCCTAATACCAGTCTCTTCAGGCCTATGTTTTCATTATCTCATAACCCCCTCACGAAAGTAAAGAATAAAAGGGCAGCAAAACATGTCTTAAAACTGAGGTATATCAAAAGAAAGCCAGTTAGAAAAGATAACCCTTGACAAATTTAAAACAATATTAGTATTATATTAATATGTCAGACATATATAAGTCTATATGATAAATTTCATTAAAACATCGTAAAGGTGTGTATATGATTAAAAAAGTTAAACCCCCTTTTAAACCTTTTAAAAAAACCTACGCTCATAACTATGTTTCTGAGTTGCTAAAAGAGTACATTGTTTCAGGAGTATATAACGCAGGCGATCAACTACCCAGTGAAATTGATTTATGCCAGGATTTAGGTGTGAGCCGTTCGGCTGTGCGAGAAGGGTTAAGAGAACTGGAAGGGGCTGGGTTAATAAAAACTGTACAGGGGTCTAAGGGAGGAAGATTCGTTAATAAAATTAACTCGGATATAATCGTTCATGGACTTGATTTAATTTTAAAATCACGAAATGCTAGTTTTGAACAGTTGATGGAAGCAAGAAAAATAATTGAATGTGTAACCGCTCAAATGGCAGCACTTAACCGTACAGAGGAACATCTTGAAGCAATGTTAAAAATTGTTGATTTAAGAACAAAATCAAAAGAAGAATTTTATAAAAAAAATTATGAGTTACATGAAATTGTCGCTCTATCCTCACAAAATATGGTTCTATTTTATATCGTTCAGGCTCTTCGTAAGCTTATTTTTCGCACATACTCTTTTATTACTATGGAAGAAATTGACATTGAACGTGCTATTGAGTGTCACTATGCAATTTATAAAGCTATTAAAAACCGTGATCCAGAAGAGGCTGAAAAGGCGATGATATCCGATTTAGAAGCCTATAGGAAGCTCTATCTTGAAATTATCAGAAAACGTTTGGAGAAAAAAGGAAATAAATTATAAAAAATCAGTCTGAATTTTGGAAGCAAAAACCTTTTAAGAATAAGCTAAGAATAAGCTAAGAATAATTTACTGAAATAGTCTTAAATTTAAAGTCAAATAAAAAAGGGGGAGGGGTTATTTAACAAATATTCCCGGGAGTTGTTGTTTGATTTATTCCTGGAGGAGGCTCATTATTTATTATTTAAAATCTTTTTGTTAAATGAAGTCTCGTTAAAAGTATGAAGTCAGATACCGGAAACAAATAACAAAAGAAAGAGGGGAAGATTGAAGATGAAAAGAAACTGGCTTATTTTGCGGGGGTTAGCGCTGTTATTGGTTTTGCTGATCGGTTTTAGCCTGGTAGGAGGTTGTGCCAAACCTGCACCTCCGCAGGACCAGAGCAAGGGTGCAGAAAAGCCTGTAGAAACTGTTAAAGTAGGGGTTATCGATTGCTATACCGGAGCGGCCACAACATATACTTACGATGCTTTGGATGGTTTTAAACTGGCTCTGGAGGAAATTAAAGAAGAAGGAACACTGGGATTTAACATCGAGTTTGTTACCAGGGATGATGAATTCTCCCCTGACAAATCCCTTAACTGGGCCAAGGAGCTGGTTATGAGGGAGGAAGTTGATCTGCTGGCAGGGATAATTAACAGTGCTGCTGCCCTGGGAGTTTCCCAGTATGCCAAGGAGGAAAAAGTTCCCTTCCTTGTCTGGGGGTCCATGAGCGATAAAATTACCGGGGAAGCAGGACACCGCTATGTTTTCAGTATGCTTCCCAATACCGCCATAATCGGTCGTTCCGGGGCTATTCAAATGTCCAGTATGCCTTATACTAAATACTTCCTGGCAGGAAGCGATTACGAGTATGGGCACTCTGTGGTAAATAATTTCTGGGAAAACTTTACAGAAATGAAACCGGATGCAACCAAGGTTGGTGAGCTATGGTGGCCGGTGAGGGAGCCGGACTTTACCCCTCATATCAGTACCATCAGGGCGGCTAAACCAGAGGTAGTAATTGTGGGTACCGGCGGAGCCGACATGGTTCCCTTCCTGAAGGCTGTAAATTCTACCGGGCTAAACAAAGAGGTAAAGATCTGGGTGCACACGGCAACAGACCTCAGCACCTTAAAGCCGCTCGGAGCAGAAGCTCCCGAAGGAATTTTCGGTACCAACCCCTATCACCATTATTTCCCGGATACTCCGGAAAATAAAACTTTTGTGGAAGCTTTTAAAAAGGCCTACGGCCGCGCGCCGGCTGCTTTCGCCCTGAACGGGTATATTGCCGGCCATAGCATTGCCGGAGCTCTCCGCAAACTGGATACATTTGACAAGGAGAAATTTATTGATGCTCTTGAAGGTTTAACCATTGACAGTCCCGTTGGCCCTGTAACAATACGGGAATATGATCACCAGATTATTTCCCCCATGTTTTTCGGGACAACTGTCAAGAGCGATGAACCTTTCCTTGTAGCCGGTGACATTGTTACATTATCCGGTAAAGATGTCATTCCACCTGTAGAAAAAATACAAGCCAAGCGTAAATAATTGGACAATAACTAAGGAATAAAATTTGTCTGTACGGGAGTTATTGCTGCCATTTCGCCGGGGGAAATTGGTACGGAATCGCATGCTTTACCTGGCGGAGTGGCAGCAGGCTCCGCTATAAAATCTCCTTGTTAAGCCGCCTTGTCCTTTAGGTAATCCATGGGATAGCCGCCAAAGCCAGTTATTTGTTCCTCTCGTTTTAAGTTTAAGCATACCGGTTACGACAAAGTGCCGGTTGCTGCAGAAAGGGGTTTCTAAATGGATTTCTCCGCAATTTTATCTCAATTCCCTGATTTATACACCCTGGCGGGCCAGTTCTTTGTGGGAATGAGCCGGGCTATGATCCTCTTCGTTGTTGCTGCCGGGTTAACAGTAGTAATGGGCGTTCTCAGGATAGTAAATTTTACCCACGGTACCTTTTACATGCTGGGAGCCTTTATAGCTTTTAGCGTAGCGCAATGGCTTGGCGGAAGCAGTGGTTTCTGGCTGGCTTTACTAATTGCCCCTCTTATTGTCGCTGCCCTGAGCTTTGTTGTAGAAAGTACCCTGATGCGCCGGATCTATGACCAGCCCCGTTTAATGCAATTGCTGCTTACTTATGCACTGGTGCTGGCTTTTAACGACCTCATAAAGATCGTTTGGGGAGTTCATTACAAATCCATGGCAAACCCTATCCCTGGCTCTATTTCCCTGGGAGGGGCGACGCTGCCCAGCTACAACCTTATTCTCCTGGCTGCAGGCCCGCTGGTGGCACTGGGGCTCTGGTTTTTTATGTCGCGAACTATGATGGGCAAGCTTTGCCGGGCGACCGCTACAGACCGGGAAATGGTTGATGCACTGGGGATCAACAGTAAACAGGTATTTGCATCGGTATTTGTACTGGGATGTTACCTGGCCGGGCTGGGGGGAACTTTGATTGCACCGACTACCAATATCGTCATAGGTATGGGGATGGGCATTATTATCAATGCTATCCTGGTGGTGGTAGTGGGAGGATTGGGAAATGTCTGGGGGGCCCTGGTAGTATCCTTTATCTTTGGTATCGGAGAATCTTTCGGCGTGCTCTTTGCCCCTCGCTTTGCCCTTGTTTTTCCGTTTTTAATTGCTGCCACCCTACTGATGATCCGCCCTTCGGGTTTAATGAAATCAGTCTGGTAAGAAAGGAGTCAGCTTGTGTCCACTCTATTTGCGCGTTTTACTGAGGCAAAAAAGATTTTGCTTTTGTTATTAATTCTCGCTGCCCTGCTGGTTATGTTTTTTATACCTACTTTTCTCTCCAAGTACTCTGTTTACCTGCTGACTGTTATTCTTTTTACCGCCTTACTTGCTACAAGCCTCAATATTTCCCTGGGTTATGGTGGAATGTTACCGCTGCACCAGGCCGTTTTTTTCGGTGTTGGTGCTTATGCGGCGGCATTGCTTTTAAATAAAAGCCCCCTTCCGCCCTGGCTTAGTTTTTTGGCTGCCCCGCTGGTAGCCGCCGGGGTGGCGCTGGTTATCGGTACTGTTTGTGTCCGCCTGCGCGGCCTGTATTTCGGTATGATGACCCTGGCCATGGGGCAGCTGGTCTGGGCCATAGTATACCGCTGGTACGAATTTACGGGTGGAGACGACGGTATTCACGGGATTGCTGTTCCCCAGGTGCTGCGCTCTATTCCTGCAGCATATTACACCGCTCTTATTGTATTTTCGGTGTGCCTGCTGATTATATACATTATCCTCAACTCACCTTTTGGCATCGCCCTTCAGGCCGTCAGAGACAATCACCAGCGTTGTGAAAGCATTGGTATCAATATCCGCCATCACCAGTTGATAGCCTTTGTCCTGGCAGGATTTTTTTCCGGGGTTGCAGGGGTCTTGTTTGTAATTCTGGAACGTTCCGTTTCTCCTTCCCTGCTGTTCTGGACCAAATCGGCAGAGCTTCTGATTATGGTGCTCTTAGGAGGCATGTTTACTTTCTTAGGCCCTACTTTTGGGGCAGCGGTCATCATCGTGCTGGGGGTTTTCCTGGGCGTTATCACCGAATACTGGCTGCTGGTACTGGGAACTGTCCTGGTCCTCTTGATTCTTTTCCTGCCCCAGGGAGTTCTGGGATTTGTTAAAGAAAAAATTAGCAGCAGTGCTCCGGAGCGGAAAGGGGTAGACAAGTATGCTCAAGGTTAAGAAATTGGTAAAATCCTTTGACGGGTTTTTGGCCGTAAATGGCGCGGAGCTTACCGTGGAAAAAGGGCAGATAGTGGCGGTAATCGGCCCTAACGGGGCCGGGAAAACCACCCTGTTTAATCTTATTACCGGTCATCTCGTTCCTTCTGAGGGAACCATTGAGTTTAAAGAGCGCGATATCAAGGCACTTTCACCGCATAAAATCTGTCATATGGGTATTTCCCGCTCCTTCCAGTTAATTAATATCTTCCCGAAGTTAACGGTCTTTGAAAATGTCCAGGTCTCCATTCTTTCCCGCAAGCGTAAGATTTTGAACATGTTTTCTCCCACTAATAAAATGCTGGTGGAGGAGACCTACCGCATACTGGAAAAAGTGGGCCTGGATGATAAAGCACAGTTGTTAAGCACCTCTCTGTCATACGGAGATCAAAAGATCCTGGAAATGGCCATAGCCCTCGGAAATGAGCCGGAACTGCTGCTACTGGATGAACCAACGGCGGGGATGTCTCCCGAGGAAACAGCATCTACCATTAAACTGGTTAAAGAACTGGCAAGATCAGAAGGGTTGACTATTTTATTTACCGAACATGATCTTGATGTTGTTTTTGGCATTGCTGAAAAGATTATGGTTATGCAGCAGGGGAAAACTATTGCCCAGGGACTACCCGCTGATATACGGGCCAATAAACTGGTACAGGCAGCTTACCTGGGGGAGGAATTCTGATGATAGAAGTAAAAGACATTCATACCTATTATGGTTTAAGCCATATCCTTTTCGGGGTATCGTTGCAGGTTAACAAAGAGGAGATAGTCTGTATCCTGGGCCGAAACGGTGCGGGAAAGACTACCACGATGCGCAGTATTATGGGTCTGACCCCACCCCGACAGGGAAGTATTATTTTTAAAGGTGAAGATATCACCAGAATGCCGGTTTATAAGATAGCCCGCCTGAGGATGGGTTTTGTCCCGGACAACCGCCGTATTTTCCCGGACCTGACAGTGGGAGAAAACCTGGAAATAGCCAGTAAAGGCAATTCTCAGGGGGACGGATGGGACAAGGAACGAGTTTACCGGCTTTTTCCGGCGTTAAAGGCAATAGATTCCCGTAAAGGGGGCTTTTGCAGCGGCGGAGAACAACAGATGCTCAGTATTGCCCGGGCTTTAATGGGCAACCCCGAGTTTTTACTCCTGGATGAGCCTACGGAGGGGCTTGCTCCCCTGGTGGTGCGCGAACTGATGGAGCAGATTGGCAGGCTAAGAGAAGAGGGCCTTTCCATATTGATGGCTGAACAAAACGTAAAATCGGCGCTTAAGCTGGCTGACAGGGTCTATGTAATCGACCGGGGACAAATTCGTTTCCAGGGGAGTGTAACGGAGCTCGAGGATAATGAAGAAATTAGAAAAAAGTACCTGCTGGTCTAGCAGACATTGCATCGATTTTCTGTAATCAAAAGATCAGGTGATATGACGAAGATTTAGACTGGGACTAAAATTATACGAAACAGGGGAGACTGTCTGAAAAGAAAAAGTCTCCCCTGTTTTTTACCCGATGCCGGGGATTATCAGTGGGCTTACTTACTTCTAGATTACCCGGTGCCCCAGCCCTACGCATACTTCATTGAGGTGAAGCAGGCCTATGGCAAAAAAAACGGCCACCACAATATGGTCACTTTTTCTGGCTATACCGACTTTTCCACCCACGTTTAAACCGATAGCTTTGGGCATTACCTGGACAAGGGCCTCCCGTGCCGCCCCGGCTACAGCACCTTCACACAGGTGTGTCTGGTCAATAATTCCTTCCCTTTTGGAAGCAACAACAGCTCTTTCCAACACCTTTTGCATGGTAGTAATAAATTCTCCTCCAAAATCCACGGCTGTTGCTTTGATCCCTTCTCGTGAGTAGTTTTCCTTGAACTCTCTTTCTGCTTCCCTGCTGTGACTCATGGCAAGTTTCAGCGCTGCCCGGGCTACGATAACGCTGTCAAACTGCTGGCTCATAAAATACTCCCCCCTTCAAAAGTATATCATAAAAAAGAAATAAATACTAAAAGGACTTTTTCCAAAAACGTATAAGTTATACTATATAAAAATAGTTATCTCTAATAGATAAAAAAAAGAACCCACAATGGCCTTGCTTCCGGCTGCGATAGATCCATTTACAGCCTGCTACAGTCCCTTGACTGTAACAGACCGTAGTTTGAACCTACCGCAACCTTGGCTCGACCGGTATAAATCCTCTGGGAAGCCAGTGACGATCTTCCGACCGTTACTGACCTCTATATCCTCAAATTGTGTTCAAAAACACAGATGTGTAGTTTAAACAGAGAACTTATACCGATCTTTGCTCGACCATGTTATATCCCTTATGACCCCGGGATGATCTTCCCTGACCATCCCGGAGCCAATTCAGAACATAACATGATCTTACCTTCGGCTGGCATCGAGCCAGTTTTGACCCGATACCAACCTCTGGCTGACTACTGCAAGGCCTTTTTAGACCTTACAGTAATCTTGGCACGGCCATTGTGGGCCCTTATTACATCAATATCTTAACCGAAAAACCGGTTTTTATTTATATTTTGAAAATGAAATTTATGGAAAGAGAGATGGACTCTTCGGTGAAGACAATTCTAATTGTAGAAGATGATGAGGAAATTGTAGGTTTGCTTCGTTTCAACCTGGAAAACCAGGGTTACAGGGTCATAACGGCAGAGGAAGGGTACAAAGCCCAGGAACTGGTTGAAAAATTAAAACCCGATTTAATTCTTCTTGATATTATGCTTCCCGGTCTTGATGGTTATGAGGTTTGCCGAATCTTGCGATCCAATAAAGAATTGGAAAATATACCCATAATTATGCTTACGGCCAAAAGTGAAGAACTGGATGTGGTTCTGGGACTGGAGCTGGGGGCAGATGATTATGTCACCAAACCATTCAGCGTCAGGGAACTGCTTTCCCGCATCAAAGCACATTTACGTCGCAACGGTAAAAACAAAAAGGATAAAGCTGACCAATTACCTACCGTTGATGTTTTAAGGGTTGGAGAAATAACCTTAAAAACGCAGGAGTATAAAGTATATGTTAAGGACAAGCAGGTATATCTAACTCATAAAGAATTCCAACTTTTAAAATTTTTAATGCTTAATAAAGGGAAAGTGATGAAAAGAGATTTATTATTGGAGCGTATCTGGGGTTATGATACGGAAATAGATACACGCACGGTAGATGTCCATATCAGGTACCTGCGCCAGAAAATTGAGGAAAACCCGGCCCATCCTCGTTATATTGAAACTGTCAGGGGAGTGGGTTATTGTTTTGCCATAGTTGAAAGTACAGAAGGTGAGCCTTTTGTTTAAGAGTATTCGCTGGCGTCTTACAACTATCTATCTTATTATTATTGCCATCAGTTTATCCACTATTGGTGGTTATTTCATCTGGCGTATCGAAGCCTTTTACCTGGAAAACTTACAGAAGCATATGCTTAATGAAGCTTTTATTCTGGCAGAGCTATTTTCCACTTTGAAAAATAATGGAGAAAAAACTGCTGAACTGATCGATGAAGTGTGCAAAAAAATGGGTACCAGTATGGAAAGCAGGATAACTTTTATTACAGAAGATGGAAGTGTATTAGGTGACTCCCATCAAAATGTACATTTAATGGATAATCATCTGCAGCGGCCCGAAGTACAGGCCGCTCTTTTACAGGGAAAGGGTGTCTTCCGCAGGTATAGTACTTCTACTGACATGGAGATGTTTTATGTGGCCATGGTTCTGGATGAAAGTTCTCCCAGAGATATTATCCGCCTGGCGGTGCCTCTTTCTTATATAAACAAAAGTATTTCCCAGCTGAGGTTAATTCTAATTTCCGGGCTTTTTACTGCGCTTTTAATAGCAACCTTTCTAAGCCTGCGCTTTTCAGGCAGGTTGATTAGACCTTTACAGGAAATCGGGAGTGTGGCCCGTTCAATCTCTTCCGGTGATTTTGACTGTAAAGTTGCCTTCCGGAGTGAAGATGAACTTGGTATCCTGGCCAAAACGATAAATGAGATGGGGCAGACGCTGAAAGAGAAAGTCAGGCAGATCTCCCGGGAAAAAAGCAAGCTGGAAACGGTCATTTCGGCGATGACCAGCGGTGTTATTCTCTGTAATGCCAGGGGAAGCATTGATTTTCTTAACGATGCGGCTCTAAAAATCTTCGGTGTGGAAAGAGAAGATGTTGTAGGTTTTTCCCTGCAGGCTGCTATCAGGAATTTTGTTTTATCTGAAAACCTGCAGGAAGTGCTGGAAAAAGATGAGATGAAGTCTTTTGAGCTTAATCTTTTCTTTCCCGATACCCGGGTTTTACAGGTGTACATGGTTCCTATTACCGGAGGAAGCAGAAAAGAAGTAATGGGTGCCCTGGCCGTTTTCCATGATATTACAGGAATTCGCTCCCTGGAAAGCATGCGCAGTGAATTTGTAGCCAATGTTTCTCACGAGTTACGCACACCTCTGACAATTATCAAGGGTTATGCTGAAACCCTCCTCGATGAAAATAACTGGCACGACCTGGGAACGGTGAAGAAGATATTAACGATAATCGATAAGGAAACTGAACGACTGGCTCGTCTGCTGAAAGACCTCTTAAACCTATCCCGGATTGAAAGCAGTAAAGGAGTAATGAAAAGACAGGATGTCAATATTAAGCAGGTTGTGGCCGAAGCCAGAGGACTGCTGCAGGCACAGGCCAAAGAAAAAGCGCTCCATATAAACTTGCGGCTGCCGGAAGAGGGACTAAAATCTATTAAGGGGGACTCGGACTGGTTGCTACAGCTATTTATTGATGTTCTGGATAATGCGATAAAGTATACTCCTCAGGGGGGCAGTATAGATATAAAAATAGAGCAAAGGTCCAAGGAAGTACTTGTCATTGTCAGCGATACGGGGATAGGCATTCCTGCCAAAAACCTGCCTTACATTTTTGAACGTTTTTACCGCGTTGATAAGGGCCGTTCCAGGCGCCTGGGAGGGACAGGCCTGGGTTTAGCCATTGTAAAACATATCGTCGATGCTCACAACGGCCGGGTTGAAGTTAAGAGCACCGTAGGAGTGGGGACAACTTTTTATATCTACCTTCCCTCGGCAACCTAACCGGGGGATTTTTTAGAGCTGTTGAAAACACGGAAAAAATATTTTAGTTTTTTTATTTTTTTTTAATTTGTAAGCAGGATTTTTTTTCACTATAACGAATTATTTAAATAGTAAAACAGTTAAAACCTAACCTCCTACAAAATATATCTTTAGCAGGGGAAATTAGCCCCTGTATTTTTTTTAACGTATTTTTAACATACTTTTTACGTTTTTTTAAAGCATCTTTCCTTTCCTTTTAACAATAGTCAGGTAGAATGATAACGGTGGAAAAAGGAATGCCTTTTTCACTCCTTGCTTAAAGCAAAAAAAATACAGGGGAAATGAATATGGGAAAAAACGGAGGAGGGGAAAACTTGTTGGAGGTTAAAGCCAGAAAAAGTTTGTTTGTTTGTGGGGTAGTACTGTTATTAATTTTAAGCCTGGCCCTGGCAGGCTGCTCTTCTGCCCCCGGACAGGGTGAGAAGGTCACCGGAGATGCAGGGGAAGGCGGCCAGCAGGATCCAGGTAAGGGTTCCAGGTCCGGTGCTGTAATGATCCAGATCAAGGGTTCAGATTCAGAGGTTAACCTGGTGCAAAAACTGGCGGAAGAATTCATGGCTGAAAATCCCCAGGTGCAGATTGCCGTAACCGGCGGGGGTTCCGGGGTGGGTATTGCCGCCATCATAGACGGGACAATTGATATTGCCAACTCTTCACGGCCTATGAAAAACGAGGAAATCGAAAAGGCCAGGGCTAACGGCATCGATCCCGTTCCTGTGCGTTTCGCCGTGGATGGTATTGCTGTTATTGTCAATGAGAAAAACCCTGTGGGCACTCTCAGCGTGGAAGAAATAGGAGCTATTTATCGCGGCGAAATTAAAAACTGGAGTGCAGTGGGCGGAGCAAATGCCAAGATCAACCTTTTCGGCCGGCAGAGCAATTCCGGGACCTATGTGTTTTTTATGGAGTCCGTTTTAAAGGGAGATTATTCCCCGGAAATGAGAAATATGGGTGGAAACGCTGATATTGTGGAGGCCGTAAAAAGCGACGTCACTGGTATTGGTTATGTTGCCATCGGATATACAAAGGAAGGGGATTCTATCAGGCCGGGCCTAAAAGTACTGAATGTTTCCCAAGAGAAGGGTAAGCCCGGTGTTACACCTGTAGAACTCTCCAATATTACCAGCGGTGCCTATCCCATTACCAGGCCCCTTTACCAGTTTGTTGCGGGGCAGCCGCAGGGAGCCCTCCGGGATTTTGTCCTTTTCGAACTCAGTGAGAAAGGTCAGGAAATTGTGTTGGGGCAGGGTTTTTACCCTTTATCGGATGCGGACAGGGAATTCAACAAAAACAGCCTGAAATAAAGAATATCCTTGGTTGTAAGGGGGAAAATTTTCCCTTACGGCTGGGTAAATCCTTTCAAAGAGATGGAGGGAGTTTTTTGATGAATATCAAGGAAAACTCCATTAAAATGATTTTTTTGGCCAGTGGGCTGTTGTCCATTTTTATTCTTTTAGGTATCTTTTACCTGCTCTTCAGCAATAGTTTCCCGGCTCTTCGCGATGTGGGGATAAAATCCTTCTTTTCCAGGGGTTATTGGAACCCTACAGCTTACAGTGTGCCCCAGTACAGTATTCTGAACATAATTAAAGGAACATTTATGGTCGGTACCGGTTCTCTTCTTTTCGCCGTTCCGCTGGGGGTGGCATGTGCTGCTTATCTGGCCGAGGTGGCCTCTCCCCGGGAGAGGGAGATTTTCAAACCCATTATTGAAATCCTGGCTGGGATTCCTTCAGTGGTACTGGGCTTTTTCGGCCTGGTGGTGGTAGCACCGCTGCTATCCAGTGTATTCGGACTTCCTAACGGTATAAATGCCCTGAATGGATCCATCCTGGTTGGTATTATGGCCCTGCCCACGGTGGTAAGCCTGGCGGAAGATGCTGTTTCTGCTGTTCCTCAGGAATACAGGCATGCTTCACTGGCCCTTGGTGCCACGCGCTGGCAGACGTTAAAAAACGTTACTATTCCCGCAGCTTTTTCCGGTGTTCTTGCCGCTTCTTTGCTGGGTATGGGGCGGGCTATCGGTGAAACGATGACTGTCCTTATGGTTACCGGGAATGCTTTAGCTGCCCCTTCTTCTTTTATGGATTCGGTCAGGACTCTCAGCGCCAATATTGCCATCGAAATGGGGGAAGTGCCTATGGGAAGCCTTCATTTCCACTCACTTTTCGTTGTGGGGCTTGTTCTTTTTATTATTACCTTTATAATAAATCTTTTGGCAGATATTATTTTTGATCGCTACCGGAAGGGGGTGTCAATGTGACCCGTAAAGGAATATCAAAATACACCAGAGAAAAGGCAGCTTTCAGTATTTTAAGGATTTCTCTTTTCCTGGTTCTTCTTATCCTGGGGATAATCCTTTATGATATCGCTTCCAAGGGGCTTGGCGTTATCAGCTGGGAGTTTCTTACCCAACCGCCCCGTGCCGGGATGACTGCCGGGGGAATTTTTCCGGCCATGGTAGGCACTTTTTATGTAACCGTTCTGGCAGCTCTGCTGGCGGTTCCCCTGGGTATTGCCACGGCTATATATCTGAACGAATATGCCCAGAAGGGCAGTTTGACCCGTTTAATCAGGATTTCTTTACGAAATCTGGCAGGAGTGCCTTCCATTGTCTTCGGTCTTTTCGGTGTAGCCTTGTTTGTCCAGAAATTTGGTTGGGGAGCTTCTCTGCTGGCAGCAGGGATGACTCTGGGTTTGCTTACACTGCCGGTAACAGTAACAGCCGCAGAGGAAGCTTTAAAAACCGTACCCCGATCATACCGGGAAGGGGGCCTGGCTCTGGGAGCTACCAGATGGCAGATGATCAGTACTCTCGTTTTACCACCGGCAATCCCCGGAATGTTAACGGGGGTAATCCTGGGACTGGCCAGGGCAGCGGGAGAAACCGCACCCATTCTTTTCACCGGAGCGGCCTTTTTCCTGCCTTTTCTGCCCGGATCCCCTTTCAGCCAGTTTATGGCCCTTCCTTATCACCTGTTTGTCCTGGCCACCCAGCATCATGATATCTCTACAGTGCGTCCCCTGGCTTATGGGACTGCTTTAGTGCTGTTGGTTCTGGTTTTTTTGTTAAACCTGGGGGCCATTGTTTTACGCTACCGGTTCCGTGGGCATTTACAAAAGGGCAGATAAACCCGGTTAAAATACCTGTTTTAAGGAGGAAAAAGATGGAAGCGACCATGAACTTAAAAGATAAGGACTTTGTACCGTTTAAAGAGGAGCAGCCTAACTCCTCCAGGGTAGTCGTTTACTATGATCCAAAAAGTAACGGAACAGGAAAGAGACCGGCGCGTAAGGAAAAAGTAAAGGTCGAAAAGCTTGCCTTTTACTATGGTACCAAACAGGCACTTCAGAATATTAATTTAGATATTATTGCTAACGAGGTTACGGCCCTTATCGGTCCCTCGGGCTGCGGCAAGACCACTTATTTACGCATTATAAATCGTATGAATGATCTAATTCCCGGAAGCAGAATTGAAGGAAAAGTTCTTATCGATGGGGAGGATATTTATGGTCCCGAGGTAGATGTGGTGGAACTCCGCCGCCGGGTGGGGCTGGTTTTTCAACAACCCAACCCCTTTCCCAAGAGCATCTATGAAAATGTAGCGTACGGACCCAGAATCCATGGTATTAGAAAAAAATCCCTCCTGGATGAGATCGTGGAGGAAAGTTTGAAACAAGCTGCTCTCTGGGATGAGGTTAAAGACAGGTTCAAAGATTCTGCCCTGTCTCTCTCCGGGGGGCAGCAGCAGCGTCTCTGTATTGCTCGGGTTCTGGCTGTCAGGCCCGAGATATTGTTGATGGATGAGCCTACCTCGGCCCTGGATCCCGTAGCCACCCAGAGGATTGAAGACCTCATCAGGACCCTGGCCAGCAATTATACAATTATCATTGTTACGCATAATATGCAGCAGGCGGCCCGTATTTCTGATACAACGGCTTTTTTTCTCCTGGGTGAAATGGTGGAGCAGGGTAAAACGTCTCAAATTTTTACAAGGCCCCGGGACCGGCGCACAGAAGAATATATTACGGGCCGTTTCGGTTAAAAATAAGAAAGAGGGGAAACAAATGGAACTTAGAGGTTCGGTGGATAAAAAGATACTCTTTGAGAAAAAGCTTGAAAAACTGCAGAACAAGCTGCTGCAAATGGGAGGCCTGGTGCAGGAAGCCATAGCCAAGGCAGTACAATCTCTTAAAGAACAGGATACTTCTCTGGCCGCAGAGGTCGTCAGAGAAGATGATCTTATTGACAGGCTGGAATTAGAAATAGAAGAGGGCTGCCTGGCGCTGATTGCCACCCAGCAGCCCATGGCCAAGGATTTAAGAAAAGTGGCGACTCTTTTTAAAATGATTGTGGACCTGGAGCGCATGGCGGACTATGCCACGGATATTGCCAGGATCGTCTGCCGCATCGGTCAGGAGCCCTTAATTAAACCCTTAATGGATATTCCCCGCATGGCGGAAATTACCCAGAGGATGGTCAAGGAAGCGCTGGATGCCTATATTCGTGAAAATGTGGAACTGGCTATGAAGATGGTCCAGGAGGATGACGGGGTTGACAAGCTTCATAAGCAGGTTTTTCGGGAGCTGTTGACCATCATGATGGAGAATCCCAGGACCATTACCCAGGCGACACATCTTCTCTTTGTCAGCAGGTACCTGGAACGGATTGCCGATCATGCCACCAATATCGGAGAAGAAGTGCTGTTCCTGGTTACCGGGGAAAAGAAAGCCCTGAATAAGTAAAATTTGTTTTTTGCAGGAAATTTTTTCCCGCTGTAGAATTCGTTAGAGAATCAGAATAAGATTTAAAGAGAAGGTAAATAGAATTTTAAAGCGGGGATGTGTTATGAAGGTAGCCGTTATCGGTGGAGGTCCAGCCGGTTTGACAGCTGCCAGAACTGCAGCGGAAAACGGTTTAGAGGTAACGCTTTTTGAACGTTACAGAATAGGAGAACGGATTAATTGTGGAGAGGGTTTTTTTGACCTGCTGGGAATATGGGGAAAACCGGAAGCCGGGGTTCTTTTCCAGGTTAAAGAGATTCTTTTTAAAATAAACAATTTTTACCGGATTGACAGCAGCAGGTTGAATGTATGGATGGTAGACAGATTTAACTGGCAGCATCATTTATCGGAGATGGCCCGTCAGGCTGGAGTAAATATTCTGGAAGAAACTCCTGTCAGTGTTAAAGATATGGCGCTGGTCAGGCGGGATTTTGACTGGGTGATAGATGCCAGCGGTATTTCCGCTATTACATTAAAATCCCGGGGGAATACCGGTGAAAACAGAAGCCGCTGTGCCGTAACCTTACAGTATAAACTGGAGGGAGACTTTTCCTGTTTTAAGGATTCCTTGAAGGCGGTGCTCGAACCCCATTACCAGGGTTATTACTGGATTTTTCCCAAGGTAACGGCAGTAAAGGGGATCGCCAATGTGGGAATCGGTTTCTTTAATAACTCTACAGGAAAAATAAATTTAAAAAAAGAATTGTTCCGCATTTTGTACCAGGAAAATCTACAAGGTTATACCATTCTGGAATGCAGAGGAGGAAGAATTCCCCTGCAGCAGGCATCACCCTTTTTAAGAAATAATACCCTGCTGGTGGGAGATGCTGCCGGCCTTGCTTCTCCTCTTCATGGAGGAGGCCTGGATATGGCCTTGCTTAGCGGGAAATTAGCTGCTCTCTCGCTATTACGGGGAGCGCCTCAGGCGTACGAACAGCTTCTCCGGCAAAAAATAAAACATAAAATCGCTTACGAAGAAAAGATTTATGAACTTTGGGAACGTTATGGGATTGATTTTATGGAAAAAGCTCATCAAGGTGTCTCGGCTGAACCCTTCTTACCAACTAAAGGTGTGAGCGGCACCATTATTGACATTGAAACTGGTGGATTAGCCGTATCTGAATGTTCAAAACAAAGATTAGTGTACTTGAAACGAAAAGACATACCGAAGCGATTATGTACCGATCCAAAACTACAGAAACAGTTAGTAGATGATATCGAAGGAAACGAAAATGAAATGATTGAAATGGAAAGCGACGATCCAAGA
>QZJM01000050.1 GCA_003605065.1 Dethiobacter sp.
ATACTCCGATTTAGTTTATACAACGGGTATCTCTTTAAATGCCCATTTTTACGAATTCGAGAGCACTTTTTCCCTTATGGGGTAGTAAACTCACGCTAGGACGAAGCAGCAAAACAATAAAAAGCTACAGAATGGTTTGCAACCGTTTTCTTGAATACCTTAATGAGAAGGGGCATGATGATTTTTCAAATCTAACACTGAAAGAAGTCAGTGAATTCATACCATTTATTTCGGCGTGGTATCAACCTTCTAGCATGGGAGTCGTTTTAACAGCGTTACGTTCATTATTTGTCTTCCTCAGCGAGCAGCAGTTAACATCCATCAACATGATTCCATCATTACCGGGTACATCCGCGAAAAAGACGATTGTTGTCCCCGCACTCACGATAGAAGAAGAGCAGCAACTGCTGGCGGCAATTGACCGTAGAACACAAGTTGGGAGGGATTTTGCCCTTATTCTTTTGGCTCTGCGTACGGGGCTGCGCTCAATTGATATTATTAACTTGCGTTTAGACAGCATTGACAGGATATAAGGTCTTAGTTGACTGTATTTTGACTGTGTTACCATTCGTTTTATTTTATTTTGTTTTATGATAGAATCAAGTCATGAAAGCAAAAATATTAGTGCCTAAAGGAAGAGGTGAGGTGAACATGATGAATCATCCTCTTAAAGAAAAAATAATAAATGAACTGGACAGACTGAGCCAGGAACAGCAGAAAAAACTGCTGGATTATGTTTTAACTCTAAAGATGTCAAATAAAAAAGCTGTAAAAGGAGAAAAATTGCTTGATTTTTCTGGAGCTATAAGTAAAGAGGATCTGGCTGTGATGGAAAAAAGTATTAAAGAAGGCTGTGAGAAGGTTGATTTAAATGAATGGTAGGTACCTGCTAGATACAAATATAGTTATTCGCCTGTTCGCGAGTGATAAAGCTGTTTTGAACTGGCTGCGAAAAGCACCCGAAGTATACGAGACATTCGGTCATTATTGGATATTTTAATCAACACTATATTGCCAACGGTAAAATTGGCAAGGAATATTACAAAATATTGGCCAGTGCCTTTGATACGAGAATAAAAAGTGATTATCAAGATTTTTAGGTGGTGAGCAAAACAGAGGCTCAAAACCAGTTGAATAATGCGGTAGAATTTCTCAGCTTGATTGAGAGTTTTATTAAAAAGAACATGGAATAGTCATTTCGCTTGACCTGATCCTAAAACATATAGTTATACTTTAGGGGAGCGTTTTTATGCAACTTGGAAAATTGGTCAACTGCAAAACTTACCCGGAAAAGGGGTTCGGCACGGTTATCGAGATAAAAACGTTTGCCGGTATGGAGCAGGCGGTGGTCTTTTTTGAAAAGGTCCGGGAGAAGTTATTGCTAAAAATCTTTACAGAACGGAAACCAACATCCGGACCTTAAAAGATAAAGTTGTTACCTCTATAGACTTTATCAAGCCCCGGAAAACATGGGATCATCTGCCGGAAAGGGTTTTGGCAGGTAGAACATGGCATAACACTTATATTTTCCAGGCTGCGGTGGAGGCCGGCTTTGACCTGGTCATTGAGATTTAGTACTACTTTTTATAATTATTTGAGGCCTGGTTTTTTAAGCAAATAAAAAGCCAGGAGCATTCACCACTGTCGCATATCGCGTCACAGCTATTGATAACTACAATTTTTTGCCGGGGGTTGCTTTTTAGAGAGCTTTCTATTCCACCCATTTTCTCAACAAATTTTTTGCTGTATCCCTTTCCCTGGAAATATCTCAGGCAAAGGAGATGGTGTCCTCTGATTATAAGCATTGTGCTATCCCACTATCCCACCGATTTTCTCTCTCTGAATACGGGGAACAAGTTAAGAGTCAACAGCCTTTGAGCAACAACAACCGTTCCTGCCACTTTAAAGGCATCGCCTACAAGGTAAGGCACGGCTCCCAACAGAATTGCCTGAACGGGACCCATTCCGGTTACTAAAGCCAGCTGGGTAACCCCGAAGAAGTAAACAACAAAAATGCCTCCAAAAGTAACAGCGGCAATATTATAGAGCCAACGAGGCTCCCTTTGACGTTCAATAAGCCAGCCGATAACAAAGGCTCCTGCTATAAATCCCCACAGGTAGCCTCCGGTCGGACCAAAGAGGACCCCTATTCCGGAAAACCCTCCGGCGAATACGGGCAGGCCTATTGCACCCATTAACAGATAAATGAATTGGCTCAAAGCGCCCTTTTTTGAGCCCAGAAGGGCGCCTGAAAGCATAACTCCCAGGGTTTGCCCTGTTACGGGAACGGGGCTAAACGGCAGAGGAATGAAGACATAAGATAACGCGGAAGTAAGTGCTGCCATCATGGCGATCATGGTTAGATCCCGAATCAAAATTTTCTTTTTTCTCATGAACAATTCTCCTTTGCTTAAAAAAGTATATGGAGATTATATCATGCTGCAAATAAAAATGTCAACCATAAAATTTAAATAGGTTGACAATCAATTTCAGGACTGACAATCAGACCAGAATACTTGGCTAAACAGAGAAAGTACCGGATGCTGGTGGAGGAATACTTGAGAAATGCAGATGATAAAGACCGCTATGCTGACTATCTAAGGCAGGTTGTTCTTTTATTTATTGGATAATCCATGGATAAAGACTGTTGATTAATCATAATATTATGATGTATAATAATTATGAAAGGAGTAATGAGGATGCGTACGACATTGAACATCTCCGAAAATATCATCAGGGAAGTGGAAAAACTCTACAAAGCAGGCAGCCGTTCTAAATCGGTGGAAAATGCTCTGGAAGATGCCGTCCGTCTAAAAAAAATAAAAAATTTTATGGCTTTAAAGGGCAATCTTGAAATAGATGAAGAAGCAGTTAAAAGACTCAGGGAAGTGGAGTTAAGAGAAAATGAAGATCATAGTTGATACTTCTATCTGGATAGAATACTTTAAGAAAAAGGCTGAAATAGTTGCATTTATTGATAGGGAGCTACTGGCCGGAACTACATATATGGTAGGCCCGGTTGTTTCGGAACTTTTACAAGGAGTAAAAACAGAAAAAGAATTAGACAGTTTACTTAATTGTATAGATGCTGTTCCATTTATTGAATCTAACATTGCTGATTGGCGATTAGCCGGTTCAATTTCATTCAGGCTAAGGAAAGACGGCTTGACAATCCCCCTGACAGATTTATTAATAGCGGCCGTATCCATTAATAACGGGGCTTACGTCTATTCCCCGGATCATCATTTTATTCTTATTCCTGATGTCCTTCTGTATAAACCTTCTGAATCAAACTAGACGGCAAGATGAAACAAACCACAAAATATACGGAAATACACAGAAAGAATAATTCAAATTTTTGCCTTAAATTTGCGAGTCTAACAGAGAGGAAGACAATTACAGGGACACTTACAATTACAGGGACACTTTACTATTTTTCAGATCCCGGTCTGTTAACAGGTCTTGGGGGGATCTAATTTTGGAAAAACTGCTGCAAACTATAATTACCGCTAAATCGCGGCAGATTGTTTCTGCCTGGGAAATAGAACAGGATATAAAAAAGCAGTTAGGTGAGCTGCAGTGGGAAAAAAAGGGGGGCTATGAGGCCCTGGTACGGGGAGTCGAGGAACTGGTGGAAAAGGGCTTGCTTACCCCAATTAAGGCTTCCGGACACAATGGTAGGGTGCCTCCCTTGTCTGCACGCTACCGGCGTATCCGGAAAAGGGTGGAACATCCCACGGAGCTTTTTAATTTCCGCTCACCGCTAGACCTCAGCTTTTACGTTAATAACCTCAGGGAATTTGAAAGGTATCGGGAAATTCTTTGGGCTATAGACTTGTACTTGGTAAAAACTGCAAAGAAAAGACCGGAAGTTTGGGATACCATAAATGAGCGTTCTTTCCAGTTGACCGGAGACGAAAAGTTTTTGGCTTCTCCCGAAGGCGCCTTGCTCTTACGGAGGGCAAAGGTTAAAATGGAGGATCTGCACTGTTACCCGGTACCGGAACCTTTTTTCTACCGGCAAGCAGGGGATTTCCCCTGCCCCGGTGAAATTATCAATGCCTTGATTATAGAGAACAAAGACACCTTTGACACGGTATGCCGCCTTCAAGCAAAGGGGTTGATACGCTTTTCTCCCTCTCTTCATTTGGTTATATATGGGGAGGGAAATAAGATTGCCGGTAGCTGGCCTTTCCTTTACAAAATTGAAGGAACTGGTACAGGGCCCGTTAACTTATATTATTTTGGTGATCTGGACCCCGAAGGGATTGCAATTTTCTGCCGATTGCGGCAGTCTGTAAAAAATGCCTTTGCAGAAAACTCAGAGCGCTTTGTTTCTGGCAGTGAACCCCGGGTAATTTTTGCTGAAAAACTGTACAGGCTGCTACTGGAACAGGGTAAGGACAAACCTCTGTCCAACATGATTTCTTCATCAAATGCCAGTATAAACCCTGACGGGACTTGGTGCAGCGCGGAGCTTGCTGCTAAGATTAATGATTTGTGGTCTGAAGGGAAGATGATCCCCCAGGAGGCCCTTTCCGCTTCGTACCTGTCGGGTCTGCAGGAGGTAGAAATCGGTTGAAACAAAAAGAGTTGTCTCTAACCGGGGGAATAGAAGGTTTTTTGGACAGTAATGAGGCGGAAGCGCGGCCGTTTGAGCAGCGCATGGAAGCCATACTGGAATTTTTTCCCCTTTACGAGCTAAAACAGAAACACTCCCTTTCCGATTACTACGGGTTCGAGCTGGGGTTAAGCTTGCTTTTATTTATACTGGAGAAAATGCTCCGCCATAGCCCCTGCACGTATGAGGATGGGGAGGAATTTATCTGTTTCCTGCTCCCCCGGCTTCTGGACCGTCCTTTAGAGGAAGGGGAAGGGGTGCAGGTGGCCCAGCGCTTACTGGAGGAGCTGACCAACCGGGGAAGCCCGTTCCTTTACCGGTTTCGCCATCCTTTTACCGGTGAGGAACGCCAGGTGAAGTTTCGACTTTTGGAGCAGCGGCCTCTTAACCTGTGGGGCCAGGATACCGTATCTCTTCGGCTTACGGAAAAGGGACTGGATCTTTTGTTTAAATCCCGGGAGATTTACCGGGACCTGCATTTTTCCGTGATGCAGCTGTACCTGGATCAGCAGATCCGCCGGGGTGTTTTTGAAGAGGCCATCCACACGGTGAACGAGCTGGCCGTGGCCGTAGAGAATATCGAAGAGCAGTGCTGGAAACAAAGGGAAAGTATCCGACGCAATGTGTTGGAGTCTTTGAACTCTAAAGAGTACGGCCGACTCCTGTTACGCATGGAGGAGCAGCTCCACCGGGAGCAGGAAATCTTTGAAAGCTTAAAGGAACTGGTGAGGGAAACGAAACAGCGCCTGGAAAACAGTTCATTGAAACCAGAAAATCAGGCTCGCCGGGAAAAAATAAGCGAGTTGGGCAGTGTCCTGAACCGAGTTGCCGCTCGTCATTTGGAGCTTATCAGAAACCGAATAGACCTGGAAAACCTAGTCGGGCAGGTGCTGCGCGATAGCATTTATCAGGGCCTTATGGTCCGTTTTCATATCAAGCGGGAATTTTTGGGGGCAGTTTTACAGCATAACCCGCCGGGAGAGATCTTGATTCGCACCGTCCTTAGGCCACAGCTGAAGGCCAACTGCCCGCGGTTGTTGGGCCCGGAAACCTTCTTGGCTCCCCAGAGGCTTTTAAGCCGGGAGAGGGAAAGGCCCCTGGAAGACGAGCCCGAGGAGCTGGATGCAGCAGCCTGGGAGGCCTACCAGAAAGCGGAAGAAGAGCGCAAAGAACGGGTCATAACCCTGCTGCAGCGATTTTTTAAAGGTATTCTGGAATCCCTTATTGGACGGAACAGCGTTACAGTAATGGAACTGACGGAAAAACTGCTGAGATCCTTGCCGGAGCCCCGGGAAACCGCTGCCCTGGTTCACCTACTTTTGATCCTGCATCAGGGACGAAAAATCCAGGCCCGCCTCCCATGGGATTATGTCCCCGGAGACGAAGACCTGGTGGAGTACGCTTTTTACCAGCTTTTGCTGGAAAGGCCCGACCTGGCCCAAATCGGCCAGGTTACGGTAGAAGCAGGGCCAGGAGTCGTTACGTTTCCTTTTGGCATGGAGATTAAGAATCTAGTTTTGAAGAGGGTGGAAGAAGATGGAGTACAGCCGCAAGACCGTAGAGACCTCTCTGGAGCTGTTAAAAGAACTCCTGGATAACCCGGTGGTAAAACGAGAAACTCACGAGGACCTTGTTTCCCGGGTTAACTTCGATCCCGAGGTCTTAAACCTTTGGCGGGAGCTAATCGAACCGCTCTTTGAAATAAAGCTGCTTCCTGCCGTGGATCGGTTTTACCTGGCCGGAGGGATGTCTGGAGGTATTTTCAGCTACAATAACGAGGAACTGCGGCGCCAGCTTAAAGTGGATAATAACAGGGAGCTTTACCTGTGTTCTTTTATTGTCCTGTTACTTCTGGCCTCCTTTTATGACAGCGAAGACGGAATCGACCCCTCTCGGGAATCTCTCTTGCTCCAGGACCTGGAGGCGATGGTGACCGAAAACCTCCAGGAACTGGGGACGCATCCCCAGGTAGAACGGCTGGAAGACCGCACGCGGGTCAACCTTCGGGAACCAGCCGAATTATGGCTGGATCTGCCCTACCAGAAACTGGGAGTCGTTCAGCAGCGCCGCTCCCATTCTCGACTAACTTTTCTGTTGAAGACCATGGACTTTTTACAGGAACACGGCTTGGTTCGTCTGGTGCAGGATCGCCAGGTTTTTCCCGAGGAGCGGCTCCACTACCTGGTCGCTCACTATTACAACAACCAGGACCGAAAAAATGAAATACTGGAGATGATCCGTCGGAGAGACAGCTGGAAGGAGGCGGACAATAATGCCCCGGATATACCGGGTTCGGGTTCATAATATCCATTTTGAAGCGGGGGGACAGCCCCGGTTATACCATGACACCATTTTTGAGCCGCGGGGGGAGAATTCCCTCTTGCTCCTGGGTAACGGGGGAGGCAAGACGCTGCTCTTACACCTCATCGCCCAGGTGGTGGAACCCAACGTAGTCTTGCAGGAGCGGCGGATCAAAAGACTGGTAGAGAAAGAAAAGTTCACCGGCCATGTCCTGGTGGAGTGGCTCCTGGATGGAGAGATGCCCCGCTTCCTGCTTACCGGGTTCTGTTTTGCCGATCATTTGGGTGGAGCTCACCGAGAAATGGATTACTTCAATTACCTTCACGAATACGGGACCAAAAATGACTGGGACTTGCTTTCCTTTCCTTTGACCGACGAGAAGGGGAGAACCCTCAACTTGAAGCAGTTAAGCGACCGGTTGGGGGAAAGCCCCGTCAAGGTTTATCACCACTACCGCCGCCAGGAGTACCAGGATAAGTTGAAAAGTTACCACGTTGACTCCAGGGAGTGGAAATATATCATACGCATTAACGATAGCGAAGGGGGCGTGGAGAAGTTTTTCGAGGGCTGCAGCAAAACCCGCACCCTCATGGATCGGTTGCTAATTCCAATGGTTGACGAAGTCCTGGAAAGAAGAGAAGAACGTGATCCGCTGCGGGAAGCTTTCCGAAGTACGGCCCGGGAAGTGATGATCTTGCCGGAGCTGAAAGTCCAGAGCGAGGCCCTTCAGGCTCTTTCCAGAAGACTGCCCCGGCTTACCGATGAATTGAGCCAGCTTGAAAAGGCGTTGGAAAAAGAAAACGCCCTTCACCTGTGGCGGGAACGGACCGGGCAGACGATTTTAAACAGCCTTCCCCTCCTGGAACAGGAAAGGAAGGAATTGGGACTACAGATCCTGGGAAAAGAAAAAGAAATGAAGCAGGACCGGCTGGGGCTGCAAGCCATAGATGTGGAGCGGAAGCGGCGGGAATGGGAAAAGCTCGAGCAGGAAAGCCAGCAGCGAGAAGCGGAAGTGCAGGAAGCTCAAAAAGCCTGGGAGCAGCGGCAAGAGCGCTCCCAAAGGCTTAAAGCCTGCCGCCACTGGGGCCGCATCCTTAAATTAAAGGAAGAGTTAGCCATTCGACACGAACAGCTGCGCCGACAGGAAGAAGGGGACGAAGAATTCTTTCGCCAATTGGAAGCAGTAAGAAAAGAGACGGCTCCCCTGCTGCTGAGGGGCGTGGAAGAGGCGGAAAAACAGGAGGACCAGCTCTCCCAAACCCTTGCGCAGTTAGAGCATGAGAAGACCGAGGCCGAGTGCGAAAGGGACAATCACCAGCAGACGTGGCATGATATTGAAAAGAACCTTTTTCACCTGGAAAAGCAAGAGCTGGAATTTAGGGATGAGCAGCAAAAAGTTGCTGCTAAAATGAAAACTCTCCAGGCATCCTTTCAGGTAGAAGACCCCTATAAATTCATTCAAACTTTCCAACAGCGGATAAAAGAGTTGAAAGAAGCAGAACAAGAAGAGAACAGCAAAATGCAGCAGGCCGCTGGTAAAATTCGGGAGCTGGAGGAAAAGCACAACGAGGAACGCCTGCAGGAAAAACAGCTCTCTCTAAAATGTGAAAATAAAGAAGAAACTTTCCAAAACTGGCGGGAAGAGACCCAATTGCTGCAGGCGGAATTAAAGACCCTGGGTTGTTCCCACGAACTTAGGGAAAACAGTGGAGCAGCCCGGGTATGGCTGGTTCAAAAGGAAGAAAAGTTACTGGAAGACCTGCGGGAAAAAGACCGGGAAAGGTCCCGCCTGGAGGAGCAGAAGCGCCTGTGGGACGAAGGACAGGTCCTCCGGCCCAATCTAGAAATAAGCCGGGTAGTGGAAACACTAACCCAGGAGGGGGTGGCGGCCCGCCCTACTGTAGATTTGTTACAGGATTTCTCTGAAGCAAAGCGACGCGAAATGGTCGAAAGCCAGCCCTGGCTGCCGTACAGTGTCGTAGTGGAACCGGCCCAGTTGGAAAGATTAAAGGACAGGAAGTTTTTGTTTCCGAAAGAACTGGCTGTGCCTGTACCCCTCTTGGCCCGTTCTGACTTCCACGGGGGGGCATTTACAGGACAGCTTTATTTTTTAAGTCACCGGGGGCTGGAACTGTATATTTCCCAGGAAAAGGCCCAGACGTACTGCGAAAAAATTGAAGGCGAACTGCAAAACATCCAGGAAAAGCTGGATGTTTTGCGAGGACAGAGCCGCAAAGTCAGGGACCTCCGGGGCCATTTGGATGGTTTTCAGGGCAGGTACCCTTTTAGTACGTTACAGGAGTGGGAAAAAGCCCTACGCCTGACTGAACAAGAACTCTGGCGGCAGCAAAATCGCTGCCGAGAAATAAAAAAACAGGTAGAACAAGCCCAAAAAGCCCTGGAGGACAGGTGGGAAGAGCGGGAAAAAATACGAAATAGCCGGGAACTTTGGGTAAAAGCCTTGGAGTGCGGCCAAGAGTACCTGGAACGCTGGAAAAAAAGTCTTAAGCGTCGGGAAGAAATGAAAGTGTTGGAGAGCCAAAGGGATGAGAAGGACGAAAAGATCAGGGAAGCAAGGCAAAAAATCCAAGAAAAGTCCCGCTTGCTGGAAGAAACCAGGGATGTCCGGGAAAAAGTCCGCTCTATTTTGAATGATTATCGAACCCTAGAAGACAAGTGCTTCCCTGAAGGGGAAGCTCTAAGTGCAGCCGGTTCTGTAATTATAGAATTAACCTGGGGAGCAGAAGCAGAAACACTCCTGAATGAAAAAATGGCAAAACTTCTTGCCATGTTGGAAACCCGGGAGCGGTCCCAACAGGGCTACCAGGAGACGAAGAGGCAAATAGAAAATTTACAAGAGCAGATTAAGGGACAGAAAGAGGATATACGCGACCTGGGTCAGGACCCCGTAGTCGTAGCCGGGTATTACCGCCCCGTTACCAACCAGGAAATCGAGGGGGCCCGGCAACAGGAAACTCGTGCCCGGGAAGCCCTGAACAAAATCCAAAAATATCTGCAGGAGATCGAGAAAAGAGCTTTGGCAGCCCGACGGGTTTACGAGGACCGGCTCAACACTTTGCAGGAAGAATTCCCCGGGGAAATGATTCCCGACCTGGTTCGGGAAGACTTGGAAAGAAAAGAAAAAGAGCTGCGGGTTTCTCTGCGGAGTGTGCAAAAAGAACTGGAAAAACTGGAAGGCCAAAAAAAAGAGCACAGCTATTGGATAGAGGATTACCGTAGGGCCCGCGACGATTTGGAAATAAAAGCAGCACATCAAAATATCGAAATTGCGCCCTGGTCACCGGAGGAAGAGGAGTCTTTCTTAAGGGGAAAAGCCCAGGCGGCGGTAAGAGATAACGATAACGAATTGGAGCAGGCCTCTTTACATGTGCAGGAGAAAAAGCAGGCAGCAGTAAAAGCCCTGAAAAGCTGTGAAGAAGAGCTGGCAAAGCTTCACGGGGATGAGCTAAAAGCCTTTTTCCGTAGAATGGAAATGCAGATGAGTTTTCCTCTGTGGGAGCGGCAGGTCGGAGAACTTCAGAGCTTTCTGCAGCAGGCCAGGGAGGCCATCAATCACTTCCAGCAGCAGGTAACACAGCGCCTGGAAGGGGTTACCCGTAAAGTGGAAGAGATTGTCCGGCGCTCCTGGAGACATGTGGAAAGCCTGCTGGAGCAGTTGAGGGAGCTGCAGAGAAGATCTGTGGTTCCTTTGCGGGGAGAGCGGCAGCATCTATTCCAGATTGTATTTCAAAAACCTGCCGACGAAGAAGGGCAAAAAGCCTTGTACCAGTACCTGGAAAACGTTATCCGGGAAGCCACTCGACGCCGGGAGCAGGGGGAAAATAATGACGATACAATAGACGACTTTTTACAGGAAGCGGTACAGACCTCACAGCTATTAAACCAGGTGATTCCCCTGGATAACTTTAAAATCCGACTCCTCAAGCCCCGTGACGACTACGGATCCTATGGTTCCGGGCGCTACGACCACTGGGATGATCTAAACGAGTGGTCCCAAGGACAGCGCTTTGCGGGGAGGTTTGCCCTGTTTATTGTTCTGTTATCCTATTTAAGACAATGCCGGGCGGGTGGTCGGAGGACCTGGGCAGCAGTACTGGCAGATAATCCCTTTGGCAAGGCTTCTAGCAGTCATATCCTGGAAATAATCAGTACCATATCCGAGCAGCAAAATGTTCAGCTTTTTTGCTGTACTGCCCTACGGAATACCGAAATCATGAGGGAATTTCCGGTTATTTACAGCCTGGTACCCGTTTCAACTATGAGTGGAAAAGAAAGGATACGTATAAGTTCCTATTATCGTCACGGTGAATCCTATCAGGTGCTACAGCAAGCACATAGTCGTATCCCTAAAGATCCTGCGGGGGAAATCGGTCAGCTGGAGCTGTTTTGATGAATTTCAGACAATAGGAAGCAAGTAGGGCTGGCTTCGATTGGAACATTATATTCTTCTGGCGAGATACAAACTGCCGGTCTTCTTCCAGCCTGTTCATAGTGCCTCAAAATAATAATCATCGATGCAAAAGGAGCGGCCATGTTTTTTAGCACGATTGGGGAAATGCTCATCCTGTTTTCTATCGGCATTGTCGGGTGGTATTTATTTGCACTGCTGAATGCGCCCGTAGCACCACTGCTGGGGGCCTTCTTCTTGCTGGGGGCCCTGAGGGCCGTGGGGGTCAATCTGCCCCTTTCGCCTGTTTTTCTCTCTCCGGCCGTCCAGGTAGCCATAGGTCTCTTTGTAGGAAGCCAGATCACCCGGGAAACGGTCCGGGAGCTGAAAACCGCGATTATTCCAGCTCTTATCATCGCCGCGTGGGCATTGGGCGTGGTTTTCGTGATAGGGGGGTTCTTGGCCAGGGTTACGCACCTGGATCTCTACACCGCCATGCTTTCTTCCAGCATGGGAGGGCTACCGGAGATGGCTGTCTTGGCCATTGCCACCAATGCAGAAGTGGCCGTTGTTATTATTATGTTTACCTTTCGCCTGGTCATCTCCGTTTTAGCCTTTCCCATGATCTTTAAATACTGGCTTGCTGGCAATCGCCTCGAACACGAGGAGAAACCAAACGAAAGCGCCGGGGGAAAGGGAGAGGACTTTGACATTCGGGCAGTCCCGGGCCTGCTACTGAATCCTAAAAAATGGCAGCAGGTGGCAGCCCGCTGCCGGGAATTCATCTCTTTCCTTTTTAATGTAACCTCCGTACCGGCCTATCACTTGGGCCGGGACGTCTTTACCCTGGGCATGGCTGGGGGGGGTGCCTTTCTTTTCCATCAAATGGGGGTTCCAGCCGGGATAATGGTTGGGGCCATGGTTTTTTCTGTCATTACCTCCCTGGCCGGCGTCCGGATCCAGTTCCGCTCTCCCGTTGTGTTCGGGTTCCTGCTGGTGGGCGTAGGCATCATGATCGCGGATAACATTTCCACAAAAACCCTCGAGGTGCTGCTTTATAGCAACCTCGTCTGGCCCATGGTCCTTTCCACCCTATTAATATTTTTCAGTTCATTTCTCGTGGCTTTCGTGATACACAAATTGTCCGGCTGGGACTATCCCACCAGCTTCCTGGCTGCTGCCCCCGCCGGCTTAACGGCCATGACGGCCTTGGCTGTCAGCTATGGGAAAAATCCCCTGTACGTTTCATCCCTTCATCTCTGCCGGCTTGTTGTCCTGAAAACGACCGTACCCTTAATCTTCATGTTTATAATTTAAGGACATGGTTGCCACCGGTTATTCATGCTGACATGCCGCATATGGCGGCCATAATGGCCGCGTAAAATGAAAGCGCGAAGAATAGGAAAACTACCGATGGCAGACGAAACCAAAAAGCCCTCCGAGATACCCGGAAAAGATAAAATTGCTTTAGCAATTCTAACCGTATAACCATTTTTTCATGGCATAATAAAATCTGAGTTTTCCATAAAGATAAAGGAACTTTGTTAATTAATAAAGAACTTCTACAACAAGGGCTATATTATTGTTTCCCTGTTTGCTTTTTTTAACGCCGGCGGTAGAATTGCCGCAGGATTTTTATCTGACCGGCTGAGGCGCAGCAGGGCTATGACGCTGGTATTCAGTACTATGGCCCTGGTTCTGGTATTTGTTTTGCGCGCAGATACCCCTCTTTTACTGGGTATTGCCGTTTCGGTTCCGGCCCTTTCCTACGGAGGGCTGTATACCCTTTTTCCGGCTGCCACTGCCAGTTTTTTCGGCGAGAAAAATTTCGGATTGCATTATGGCAAAAAGTATCCTATGAGGAACTTCTGGAGATATACTGGCGTCAAATTGAAAGAAAAGAAAAAGCTAATAAATTTAAATTAAAGAGTGAGGAATAAGTTCGATGGCCCAACAATACCACATGCCTTATGCGTGTACTCCTTCTAACAGTAAGGGAAGACTTTTTAAAGAAAAAGAAGATCCCTACAGGACCAGCTTCCAGCGCGACAGGGACCGCATTCTTTACTCCACCGCCTTTCGGCGTATGCAGTACAAGACACAGGTATACGTTACCCACGAGGCCGATTTTTACCGCACCAGGTTAACCCATACCCTCGAAGTCATGCAGCATGCCAGAACAATTGCCCGTATTCTAAAAGCAAATGAAGATTTGGTAGAGGCTGTTTCACTGGCTCATGATTTGGGACATGCCCCCTTCGGGCACGGGGGAGAAGAAGAACTAAATGGGCTGATGGATGGTTTCGGGGGATTTGATCATAATCTACAAAGCCTGCGCATAGTGGACCAATTGGAAAAGCGTTACCTGGAATTTAAGGGCCTTAACTTGTGTTACGAAACCCGGGAGGGGCTGGCCAGGCACGTAACAGACTATGATAAGCCCAAACCCCATGAAGATTTTCAGGAATTCCCCAGTCCCAGCCTGGAAACGCAGATAGTCAACTGGGCCGACCCCCTGGCCTTTAGCACACACGACCTTGATGACGCTCTCAACGCGGGGCTGATAAGCATTCAGGACCTTGAGGATAAAAATATTCCTACCGTAAACAAGCATATTGAAAAATTAAAATTAAATCTGGCCAAGGGGAACGAATTAGAATTTGAAATCAGAAAGAAACTTTTCATCAGAAATCTCATTGAGGACTTTACTGTTGATGTCATTAAATATACCCAGTCCCGGCTGGAACTTTATAAACCGGAATGTCCCGATGATCTAAGATTACTTCCAGCCGTTGTTTCCATGAACCCCGTAGTTAAGGAAGATTTTGATAAACTCCGCGACGTTCTATATTCCCGTGTCTACAGACATCCCAATGTTTTGATCATGGTGGAGAAGGGCAAAAAAATAATCAGGGATCTTTTCCACGCTTTTGCCGGTAAGCCCCAGCTCCTGCCCTGGGTTACCCAGAGAAAATGGGAAGAAGCATTTTCTAAAGAAGAAAGGCTAAGGGTTATCTGCGACTATATTTCCGGCATGACGGACCGTTTTGCCATGGAAACATATAACCGTTTATTCGAGCCAAATGAAAAGGTAATGCTATAAAGGAAAAAAGCCCCGGTCTTCGTGGAAAAGCTGAATCGGTAGTCCCGGGGGCCGGTGGAATAGGTATATTCTAAAAGCAAAAGTATTTCTGTAAAGTGGGCTTTTTGTATTTTGGGAGCTTATAATTTAGTTAATTGTTTTACTGTTGAAATATAAATGAAGAACGGTTTAATTATGGTAAGTTTGAATTTAAAGTAATGAATTTAAAGGATTATGATGCTAAAAAAACGAACATTAAACCAAAAAACGGAGGAAAGTATGCTATTCCAATATAACATCGTAGAAGGAAGGACTATCGAGGACGTCTGGCGCGACATTATGTGGTGTGCTGTTCGTAAGGGTTTCGACTACCGGGTTGAAGTGGGGAGCTACGAGGGGCAAATCAGGCGCCAGTTGGATTATGCTGTTTTAAGGGTCTTAGAACCATCCACGCGTCCTTTGGGTGTCCGGGTTCCCGAAGGGTGCGGTATTCCGGCCCCTACGGACGAGGACAAAATCTGGAAATATTTCAAAAGGTACATCATCGGGACGGAAAAGGGGCTGAACGAGGATTACACCTATGGAATGTTTATTGCTCCCCAACTCCCGAGAGCCATCGAGATATTAAACAAGTCGAGGGGAAATACAAACCAGGCTGCGATTACGATAGGGGATGAGGCTTCAATTAACCTGGATGATCCACCCTGCCTCAAGGTGATTACTTTTAAAGTAGTGAACGGGCTGCTCCAGATGGGGCTGTTCTTCAGGAGCTGGGATCTGTTCACAGGCCTCCCCGAAAATCTCGGAGGGCTACAGCTTCTTAAAGAATACGTCCTGGCACAACTGGAGTTCGACGTGCAGGATGGACCGATTGTGGCTTTCAGTGATGGCCTTCACCTTTACGAGATGTATTTTAAACTTGTTAATGTCCTGAACGTAGACAAAATATAAGACTGTGATATGTTAAACCTTTCAATACGGATGGGAGAAGTTAAAGGACAAGTGAACGTATGGATAGTTACTGTAACACTTATTCTCTTCTTTTCTGCGGGCAAGTGGGACTGGCTCAGGGGAAGGCGGATTATTGCTGTTAATAGTTTTTTTAATCTTCACAACATCTTGATATGTTCTTAACAATAAATTGATATAAGAGATATATAATACCTCTTATGTCAAAAGAATTAATTGAAGCTTTTTGTTATGGACTGAATATGTGCCACGGTGTTTTAAGTAGAAATTACTGGATTTCAGGCCTAAAATTGCTGTCCCATGATTTTCTGAAAAAACATGGTTGTCATCTCTAAAAAGCAACTGAAAGGAGGTAAAGGCTACCCCTACTTTCCGGAAGGCGTGCCGGTTTTTGGAGGGATGCTAAAAAATCGATGGGTAAAATAACAGGTTTCGGTTTTAATCGTAAGCTGTTGGTATTATTACTGGTAATAGGTATGATTTTAAGGTAGCAATGGAAAAAGCGCATCTCGACCTGCTGCTGGCGGAGATGGATCTTGAGCAGATGTTAAATCCTGATGTTGAAGATGCTGAGGAGCTATCCGTTGAAACGGCCCGCTTGAAAGTAGAGGAAGCAAAGCTTGCCCTTGAAAGTAAACTTTCCCTGCTGCCAAAACTGGAGGTCACAACTCCCATCTCCGGTCAAGTGGATTTTCATGTCAGCACCGGGGAGGAGGTCACTTCCGGGTCTTTGCTGGCCACGGTTTTTACCCCGGCAGACTTGCTGGTGAAACTACAGGTATCCGAACTAAGGCTATCAGAAGCACAGGTAAGGCAGGAAGTACGTGTCTATATCCCAGCCGCCGGCAGGACTTATGACGGGATAATTCACGAAATTGCCCGCGAAGGAACAGTAAAACAGACATCCCCGGATGTTTCCGAACTTACATATTTTACAGTAACGGTTAAAGCGGACTTCGACGACAAGGTAAAGGCCGGGATGAGCGCCGCTGTGAGCATTGTTTATGAAGTTGAAGATATGGAAGACGAGATCATATCTATAAACCTGGGACGTGGCAATACCTACTATGCTGATACGCAGGAAATACGGGCGGATGTGGCCGGAAAGGTAACAAAGATGACCGTGGAAGACGGGATGCCGGTACGGGAAGGAATGCCGCTTATGTGGCTGCAAAATGCCGATCTCGACCACCAGATCCGGCAGGCCAGGGTGGCTCTTGCCCAGGCTGAAAACAACCTCGAGCGCCTGCTTAATCCCGAACCGAAGACATATACTGATGCAGACCTGGAAAAACAGCGTATCAAGGTGGAACAGGCCCGCCTTAACCTGCAAAGCCAGCTAAACAAACTTCGCGACATGCAGATAACTGCACCCGTAAGCGGCCGGGTGATGGAAGTAGCTGTTGAGGCAGGCAGCAACGTATCCCCCAAAGACCTCCTGGTAACCATTGCCGACTACAGCCGCATGAAGCTGGTACTTTCCATAGATGAGCTGGACGTAGTAAAGATAATTCCGGGTCAGGAAGCCATAATTACCGTGGATGCCTTGCCGGGAAAGCAATACCGGGGGACAGTTATCTCCATAGCCAGTGAGGGATCTATCCAGGGGGATATTACCAGCTATGATGTTACCCTGGAGATCCTGGAACCCGAGGGACTGATGGCAGGTATGAGGGCTACAGCCACTATTATCATCAATGACCTCCAGGATGTGCTGGTGCTGCCCACGGAAGCGGTAACCTTCGAGGCGGGTGCCCGGAGAGGCATTGTTGAAGTGCTCATCGACGGAAAGATGGAAAGACGCCCGGTAGAGATCGGCCTGGTGGGAACGCGCTATCTGGAAATTAAAAGCGGGATTGCTGAGGGCGATCAAGTGGTAATCACGGGAACTGTATCTTCCACAACGAGCAGGATTCCCGGAATGATACCGGGAATGACTCCCGGGGTTCCCGGCAGCCCAGGTGGTGGAACGGGGATACCGGGCGGTGGAGGAGGCAGGGGAGGAACAAGATGATCGTACTTAAAATAGCAAATTATTTTCTTAAATGTAAGAAGCTTAATTTAAAATATTTCCCTTTTCTCTTGATAACTCTGTCCAACAGCCTGTCAAAGGAAGGTATAGAGCCATGATTAGACTGGAAGATGTGCAAAAAATCTACCGTCCCGGTAGGGAGATATCTGTACCCGCCTTGCGGGGCATAACCCTGGAGGTAACCGGGGGTGAGTTTGTTGCCATAATGGGAGCTTCCGGTTCAGGGAAATCGACGTTGATGCATATCATCGGCTGCCTGGACCGCCCCAGCGGCGGACGCTATTTTCTGGACAATGAAGAAATAAGTAAAAAAGGGGACAACGATCTCGCCGAGTTTAGAAACAAGTACATAGGTTTCGTCTTTCAAAGCTTTAACCTTCTTCCCCGGCTTAATGCCCTGGAAAACGTGGAACTCCCCATGGTATACCGGGGTGTTCGCCTCCCCGAACGCCGCAAAAGGGCAGAGGAGGCCCTGGAACTGGTCGGTCTTTCTGATCGTTTGCGGCACCGGCCTGCAGAACTGTCTGGAGGCGAGCAGCAGCGTGTGGCCATAGCTCGCGCCCTGGTGGGTGAACCATCCCTGCTGCTGGCTGATGAACCTACCGGAAACCTGGATAGTACGTCAAGTGCCGAAGTCATAGAGATTTTCTGTAAACTCAACCAAAGGGGTATAACCGTAGTTTTTGTCACCCATGAGGAAGAGATTGCGGCCTTTACCAGAAGAATAATCCGCCTGCGTGACGGCCTCGTCATTGAAGACCGGGAAAACCGACCTCCCCGGGGATATGCCGTTAATGCCGGGGAGGTGAGCTGTAGTTGAGTTTTTGGGAATGGGTAAAAATCGCTTTCAAAAGCATCGGAGCCAACAAGCTCAGGTCGGCCCTGACCACGCTGGGTATTATTATCGGGGTTAGCGCCGTAATCGCCCTGGTTTCAGTGGGGCAGGGTGCCTCGCAGGAAATATCGGCCAGGTTCGAATCCATGGGCTCGCACCTGATTATGATCAGGCCGGTAAGAAGTGCCGGTGGGGACCTTTTCATCGAAGACGCTTATGAGCTGGAAGAACGTATTCCTTCCATTGAATTCGCTGTTCCCACGGTAAACTTTTCAGCCACCATAAAATACCAGAACAAATCATATGATACCTCCGTTGAAGGGGTCAACTCCGGTTTCCCGGAAGTAAGGAATCATAACCCGGTATCGGGGCGGTTTTTAATCCCCCAGGAGATTGAGCTGCGCTCCCGGGTTGTAGTACTCGGGCAAACCGTGGTAAAGGAAATCTTTGGTTCTCAAGACCCCCTGGAGGAAACAGTTTATATCAGGGGCCAGCCTTTTGTCGTGGTAGGTGTAATGGAAGCCAAGGGAACGACAATGGGCGTAGATTCCGATGATATTGCCTATATCCCTGTTACCACGGCGCAGCGCTTAAGTGGAACAAGTAGCGTGAACACCATCTATGTCAAGGCCAAAAGTGCCGCTGATGCCAAAATAGCCGTGAGTCATATTACCTTGCTCTACAGCAAAAAGTTTCCCCGTGAGGATGCGGTCAGGATTACCAGCCAGGACGAACTGCTTACAGCCATCGGGGAAACAACCCAGACCTTTACGATCTTACTCGGGGCTATAGCCGGCATATCCCTCCTCGTAGGCGGAATCGGGATTATGAACATTATGCTCGTATCTGTTACAGAGCGAACGCGTGAGATCGGTATACGTAAAGCTATCGGGGCCAAAAGAAGGGATATCATGGGCCAGTTTTTAATTGAATCCATCCTCCTTTGTGTAGCAGGAGGCTTCATCGGTATTTTACTTGGTGTAACGGCTTCCCGTTTTATTTCCCGTGTAGCCGGCTGGACTACGGCAATTTCGCCGGGGGCAGTGATCCTGGCCTTTGCCTTTGCCGCAGCCATTGGTCTTTTCTTCGGCGCCTATCCGGCCCGGAAAGCGGCGGCCCTGGATCCGATCGAGGCGCTGAGATATGAATAAGAAAATCTTAATAAAGTACCTTTAATACAGGGGCACTCTTGCGGTTTAATTATTAATGTCCCGGTAGCGTTTAACGGCAATCCCGGACATAATGGCATAGGGAATGATGCCAAAGAATAAGGAAGTAACTAAAACCGTTAAATAGACCGGGAAATCTCCTTTTGTGTTATCTAGGACAAAACGAGCCGCTAAATAAATTAGATATAAAATACCTCCCCCGGCTACCATACCCAGGAGGACATTAATATTCTGCTTTATGGCTTTTTGCGGGTTATCCCAGGTTAAATAGGGCCGCAGGAGGTCAATAAGGAGACCCACGGTAATACCGGGAAAACTTAAGGCCATACCTAAAATAACCACCACTATGAACTCGGATACACTCCACCGGATAATAAAGAGAGAGAGAATAAGGAGAAGAGGTACTGCCAGAAAAGAAATGATATAGGAGTACAGAATTTTTCCTTTAATTTGTTCCCAGGGATGAACGGGTATAATTCGAGATATTAGACGCCGGTTGCGGTAATCGCCGGGGGGAAGTTGAGGCAAAGGTGGCTGGAGAAAAACGATTTAATTAAAAAGATAGCAGAGAAAAACACCCGGGTTGAGGAATTTGTAGAAATGGTCATTAATGATAAACTTATCCGGGATGAGCAGCGGTATTTTTAGGGGTTTATACTTTTCTGTTTCTGGAACCATCGATAAAAAAAGATATACTCATAGCAGATCAAGGTAGAGTTTAACAACATTTCTTATCTTTTTCCTACAATCTGCACTTTCAATAAATCCGCATAAATCACCAAGACGTTCTTTTGAAATAGATCTTATTTGATGAGCCATAGCGATAGAAGCTTGTGGAAGATGAGAATCTTCCGGTTCTAATAGAAGTTCAACAGGATATATTTTTCTACCAGTTTTATGGGATGTTAAGCAAAGTACAGTTACAATTGGAAGAGCTTGATTAACTGCTTCTTCGGAAATGACTAAAACAGGTCTGGTACCGGCTTGTTCCGAGCCTTTAATTGGATTAAGATCTGCCCAAAATATATTCCATTGATAATTCATTGTTTTTTATTTTCCTTAGTTGCTTCAAAGTCTGAATATAAGAAATCATTCATTACATTTTCTAAATCCTCCATAAAAATAGAATCTTGGGCAGCCTCTTTCATTTGATTATAAAGTTTTTGTTTTTCAATATTTTTTACATAGGTTTCAATTGCTTCTTTTACAGCAGCGTTTACAGAAGTTACATAACCCTCATTAGAATAACGTTTTAATTTGGTTAGCAGGTTGATAGGAAGGGAAAAGGTATAGTTTTTTACAACCTGAGACATAAAAAATCACCCCCATCAAGTTTATTATATATATATATTTTATATTGTAATTAAACAAATAAAAAAATACAATAATAAAATTTTACATCGAGCGCGCGCCCTCGGGATTGGGAATGATGGTTTACGTCGCGGCGTACTGGGTCAGTAAAGTGTGCCGGCTAAAAAAGTGTCCTGGTTTAGAAGGAGACTTCCTATGTAAATCATTATAGGGGTACAAGTTTTACCATTGTACGACATGATTAGCTATGGGTATGACCTGATGGAAAATATTGCCAACGTCAGAGGAATGTGAGGGATTGAAGTGGATAAAAGCCTAATCGCCCCATGTGGAATGAATTGCGGTTTGTGCAGTGGATATTTAGCATATTCTTAAAGGAGATGTTTTTTACGGAAAACAGAGGTTAATTTAATACATAATTGGGACCGCTTCAGCTTCCCAAGTCAACGATAATCTGCGGGGTTGACTGTTTCCAGCCCCCATTTTGCAGCTAACCGCAGCAGCTTTATGTCCGAGCACACAAAGAGGGGATTTTCTAGGAGAGATAATGCCGAGGCAAGTTGAATGGAATCCAGGGGGGTAACGTATTCGCTGGAGCAAATATCCAGGCTTTTTAATATAATTGAAGGTGTCAAGTCCACAATATTAATTATTTCACTACCGATTTCGCCAAGGAAGGCTGCTTTAATAGCAGCAAATTCTTTTTCGCTGATAAGATTATCAATATCCACTAACCTTCTAAAATTGGAAATAACCTCACAAAGGGTGACAGTTGAAATAAAGACAGCTGTTTTTTCTGAAAAGAGTTGGTCCATTAAATCCGAGCCCTGTTCTAAGATATACCTTTTGAAAAGGGCACTGGTATCAACAAAATAAGTTTCAAGAGGCATTATTTATTCCTCCCGGAGTTTGCTGGCACGTTCCGAAAGGGAAAACGGTACTTTTTTTAGAATCCGGCGTGTTTCCTCCAGGGCTGCTTTATCGCTGTTATATTTTTTACAGTGCTCCCGGATTATTTCGGCATCGCTCTGGCGGGGAACAGGTTTAAGAAGCAGGCTGCTGCTGTGAATAGAAGCATCTAAATAATCCCCTTCTTTGATGTTTAGCTGCTCTCGCAGTGAGCGGGGCAAAGTGATCTGACCTTTGGAAGTTACCTTTACTTTTTTCATATCGACCACACCTCCGTGATATAAGGAATCCTTACTTCCTTGCTAAATTGTAAATCAAAACTGTGCTTTTGTCAACGACTACCTTGGTTATAACAGGATTTATTTATACATATAAGGACAATAAGGATGCTGCTGCTGCTAAGGAAGCAGGAAGGGATAACGTTCACTCTATATTACTGATAATAAACCCCAAAAGCAATGGTGTTACGACTAAAAAACCAGTTGGAAGCATCAGTGCCACTTTAGAGTTAAGTTGAGGTAGACCAGGGTATGGTATGTTTATGTAACCAATTTGCTAATTCTTCTTCTGAAATACTACCACTGGCAACTCCAAGCATAATATTAACAATTTCTGGCTCAGGGGCCACATTTTCATATCCATTTAGCCCAAGGAATGTGTACATAGCCATAAAAGCAACTCTTTTATTTCCATCTACGAAACTATGATTTTTCGCAAGAGCGAAGCCATAAGCAGCTGCTAATATGGGCAGGTCTGATTTGGGTTCATAATTCCAACGATGTAACGGTCGCGCAAGGGTTGCTTCAAGTAGATTTTCATCTCGAATTCCAAATTGTCCACCATGTTCTTTAATCTGATCTATATGGATAGCCTCTATCATTGATCGTGTTAACCAAATTGGTTCTTTCATCTTGCTGCCTCATTCAGAAAGTTCACGAAGTGCGTTGCGATACTTTTTTGCGCCTTTTTCATAGACAGCCATAGCCTTTTCGAAGTTTGGGTCATACGGAGTAATGAGAATACCCTGCTCTGTTTCAGATACAAAAACCTCATCACCTTTGCTTAAATGAAAACGCTCAGCAATATCTTTTGGAATAGTAGCACCGATCGAACCGCCCATTTGGCGTAGGACAATCTTTTTTGCCATAAAAGACCACTCCTTTGTATGTTTCTTTTTATTGTAGCACATATATGCTACAAGTCAATATGGTGTCCCGACCTTTTATATTATATAAGTTTCCCTACCAATTAGGTGTATTTGGTGTATTTGGTGTCAGGTCTTGAATTTTGAATTTAGGTAAGGTGTATTTGGTGTCAGGTCTTGAATTTTGAATTTAGGTAACAGGTTTCATGCCCGGAAATTAATCGAAAAATTATCCGAAGGAATGTAAGAACGAATAAAGGCAGCGATACTGTCCGGGAAGGAAGAATTAAAGTGGAGAGGGGGCTGTGAGCCCCCTCATCCTTCAAACTAAAAGTCCGGTTTTTTCGCATAAAGGCTTATGCTTAAAACTGAAGCAGCCATATTCCTGAACTCCTCCGCGTTTAATCCCAGTTCCTTACCAAGCGTATCTGCCAGGGGGGCGTTTGCCCAGTTTTCCCCGGGGAACGACGTCTCGCTGATTACCTTTATTTCAGTAAAGCCTGCGGATTCAACAGCCTGCAGATATTCTTCTTTCAGCATTGCCCCGGAAATACAGCCCACGTACGCTTCTACCGAATCCCGTATCGACAATGGCAGGTCCTTGCTAAGTACGATGTCCGATACCATTAACCTGCCTCCCGGTTTCAGCACCCTGAAAGATTCTTTAAACACGCGCTTTTTGTCCGGGGATAGGTTAATGACATAGTTAGAAATAATCAGGTCAACATAGTTATCAGCTGCAGGAATGTTTTCTATTTCGCCGAGCCTGAATTCAACGTTGCCAAAGTTGCCTTTACCGGCATTTTCCCGGGCTTTTTCCACCATTTCCGGTGTCATGTCGACACCGATTACTTTCCCCCCGGGGCCAACCCTGGCAGCGGCAAGGAAACAATCGTTTTGGCTGTGCTTTTCTTCTTCTGGCAGAAGAGAAGAAGTGCAGGCGGAGGGAAATCCAGGGCGAGAGCCCTGCGTAAGGAATACAGCCGCAAGGCAAGGCTTCCCCTGGGTAGAGAAGATGAACACATAGACAGCTACATATTGCGGCTTCAGGAAAAATATCCGGCACGGTCAGAGGTCTGGTACCTGGAAAAGATGCTCTTCGATCTGGAAAGGGATAAAAGGTAAATAGATTAAAACCAAAAGTAAAAGAAAGAAGACCGGCGGATTCAGCCCGCCAGCAGGCTATTTATCTTTAACCCCTTCTCTTATCGCATTTTCAACAAACTCATTTAATGATACTCCATTCATAATTGCTCTTCTTACTGCTTCTCTGTGTAGTTTAGGGTTAATCCTTACATTAAAGGTTCCTTTATACTGTTTTATATCACCCCTATCTCTTTCAATGTTTCTATAATTTGATCTATCTGATATCCCTTAAGTTCGTTTCCCGGGTGTGGTTTATATGAAGTCTTATTTCTATACGAAACTAATAGTTAAAAAAGCCCAGGAGCAATGGACATAAAATGGCTTGGTTAAATTTTACTTGCCGCTTTTAGGATAATATTATAAAGTGTTTTTAGTAAAGAAAAAAAAATTTAACTGCTAATCCATACCCCTGTGGCAGCGGAAAAAGTACAAGAAATGCTGTCAGCCTGGTTCTGATGGAAAGGCGTCAGGGCATAGCAAATATAAGCAATGGCGAAAGGACAGGATTTATATAATGATATTTATTACAAACACTCCCAATAATACTGGTGTAGCTATTCATGGAGATTATATGGACTTCGATGAGCTATATGATGCCTTGCATGAAATTGTGGGAAATGAAAGTGAATATACCTCTTACGAGGCCGCCCGCATGAGAGTGTTGGGGGTTTGCTATGATATACGACATGCGATTATGGGAGATCGGGAAATTGAGTTTGTTGACAATGGCATGGACGGTGAAAAGATGAAGCGACTCTCTATGATTACTCCTGACAAAAACATATACTTGAAGATATATGTGCTGTGGCCGGAAATGTTATTTGTCACAATGGCCCTCAATGACTTTATCCTGTTAAACCATAGGAAATGTAAACACCCGCAGTGGGACAAGACAACTGCTGTTGTGCGCAAGCTTCAGGCTGCATTTTCAGAATGTATAAAGCAAACAGTCTCAGATGCTTCGTACAAACGCATGGTAAATATGATGATACATGACTATACATGGTTTGACGGTTATGCTACACAGTATCTGGACATTCTTAATTGCAGGTTTCTTGAAATGGACAAGGAAAAACGACTGAAAAGCATCTCTACAATGGCCAAACGGCTAGTGGAGCGGGATGATGAGTATAGAAAGCTTCGAAGTGAGGTTATGGAGGCAGCAAGAAAGTATAACTGCCCGGTTGATGATATAAGACTGCAATTAGAGTATCCAGAGGATATCGAGTGGTAGTAAACCATATTGGAGTGCTTGATGTATGTTGGTATTAGAATTAAGAGAATTATTAAATAGTGTCCCGGGAAGAACTAAAGCTGCTGATTATTGGTTAAGGGAATATGAGAGAGCATTGAATGAAGGTATAAAGCCTAGTGTCTCGTCATATAAGTTCTTAGCCAAAACCTCACTTAAATTGGCAATGTAATCGGTTCTTGGGAGAGCATCTCTTTTAAATCACTGACAGTGAATTTCCAGTTAAAAGGCTTTGTATAGTAACTGTTCCAGGTATCTATGAAGTTCAAGGTATGATTCTGGCCGGCCACAGTGCTGGAAACGTCCATCCGCTTGAGGCATTTCTTTTCCAGTATACCAAACCAAATCTCGATTTGGTTCAGCCAGGACCCATGGAAAGGGGTGAAAATAAATTCAATCCTTCCCTTTTGCTCGGCAAGCCAGTTTTTTACCAGTTTAGTTTTGTGAGTCTTTAAATTATCCAAGATGATGTATAACCGCGTATCCGGATAAAGTTCAGCCATAGATTGCATAAAATCCAAGAACTGATACTGCGTATGCCTTTGGTAACAACGCCCGAATACCTGGCCATTTTGGATACATAAGCCGGCAATTAAAGAAAAGGGTGTGTGCCTTTTGTAATGAAACTCTACCTTTTCAGGGTGTCCGGGCTTAAGCGGCAACCCCGGATAAAGTCGCTCAAGCACCTGTATGGCAGTACGTTCATCAACGCTTAGAACCAGACCATCTTTCGGCGGTGATTGATAAATATTTAAAATGCGCTCTGCCTTTCTAAAAAAATCCGGGTCTGTTCTGGTCAGGTAGTACTCGATGCGGTGGGGCTTTAAATGATGCTCGCGTAAAATTCTACGGACGCTTTCTGTGCTGATACTTTCCACGTCTAACAGCCGGGGAAGCATCATCGCCAAATCCCTTAACGACCAGTAAGTTACCCCGGGTAAATAAGTCTCTGCCGGCTTTTGGCAAGCGATAGCGATAACCTGAAGCTTAAACTTCTCTTTAAAAACCCGCGGGCGGCCGCTGCGGGGAAGGTCTTTAAGGCCGGAAATGCCGTCTTTTAGATAGCGATTGTACCATTTCCGGGCCGTGCTTGCCGCGCAGTTTGCGATACCTGCCGCCGCTTGAACACTATTTGCAAGCTGCAGCATCAAGGCTGCCCTGGCCCATTTGACCACTTTGTGGACAGTAGGTGTCAGGTCTTGAATTTTGAATTTAGGTAACGGGTTTCATGCAAGTTAAGGAGTATTTTTTCTGCATTGATATTTCCCTCATACTTCGACAAATGAGCATACAGAAGAAGATAGACTACAACTTGCTAACAGGAGAATATATAAAAAAGAAAGCAGATGAAAAAGGAATTATTAGCACTACAAAAGGTAAGCTGAATCATTTGACCACATCTTTGTTTGTTTTGTTCTGGAACATTTACCTGATCCTTTACAAGCATGCAATAAAAGACTATGGGAATTAGATTCAGGTGATTTGGATTTTTCTTTTCAAATTAACAGGAAAGCAACAGGGGTGCAGAAGGCCAAGATTGAGAGATTGTTAAACAAATTAAAAAATAAATAGTGTTTCAGATACCCAAAGGTTGAGGAGGTGAACGCCGCTGTAAGTACCATGGGCTAATTTTTTAGCCCAGGTAATAGTTACTGTACTTTTACTGTCGGCCTGAACAAGGGAAGACGATGGAACTGTCCCCATGGCTTACCCATGGCTTACCGGTCGTAGCGAAATGAGCAATCTTGCGCTGTAGCAATCTTGCGCCAGTGTTAGGTAAAAAAATAATGCTGTAGTAAATATGGGGGGATTCTGAATGTGTAATGATGTATACAGGCAGCTGGCGCTTCACCTTTCTACTCTCGGCATGGGCTTCCCGGATAAAGAGGAATTATTGGATATTCTCAGGGAAAATTTCACACAGACTGAAGCTGAAGTGGCTCTGGCGCTTCCAACAAGAAGTGAACCCCTGCAAATTGTAAGTGTTAGTGAGATTGCCCAAAGAAGCAAACTTCCAGGACAAGAACTGTTAACCATCTTAGAAAGACTTGCCGAAAAAGGAGTGCTATTTTCCGGGAAAACAGACGCAGGAGAAAACGGGTACGCCCTTCAGCAGGTCGGTTATGGATTTCCCCAGACCTTTTTTTGGAAAAATGAAGACACACCTCATTCCAGGAAAATGAGCGATTTAATTATAAAATATTTTAACCGTGAAGTGACTGCTAAAGCTTTTGCCGCCAGCAAAACAAAACCATTCCGGTACATCCCGGGCCAGGAATCCGTTCACGATGACATTCATGCGGTTTATCCCTACCATATGATGGAAAATGTTGTGCAAAAAGCCAAAACCTTTGCTGTAGCCAATTGCTCCTGCCGTATGCAGATGAGATTAAAAGGGAAGGGATGCAATCATCCCCTGGAGGTATGCTTAAAATTTGATGAATTGGCAGAGTATGTAATCGAAAAAGGTTTCGGCAGGGAAATTACTAAGGATGAAGCGCTGAAAATCCTTAAAGAAAGCGAAGAAGCCGGCCTTGTTCATATGGCTGACAATGCCATGGGAGATGTTAAGCACTGCTGCAATTGCTGCGGATGTGCCTGCTGGAATGTCGGTAATATAAGAAGAAGAAGGATACCAAGAGATATACTGATGGCGGTTTACTTTTTGCGTGTCACAGATACAGGGGAATGCAGCGGGTGCGGCAGCTGTATTGATATTTGCCCTGTTGATGCCCTTAAATTGAATGGCGATTATCCTGCTGTTGATAACGACTGGTGTATCGGCTGTGGTGTTTGCGTGCTTAGATGTCCAAATGAGGCCGTAAAGTTGAAGCTCAGAAACGATCTGGACCAGGTACCGCCGTTTAACTTTAAGGCATTACATGAGATTATTTTGAAGGAAAAGAAATTAAAATAAATATATTATACACGTTGCCCAAAAATATTGTCATTGCCATATCCAGCCTTCCCAGCCAGGCTGCTTTCCGAAATCACTTTCCCCCACTAAATCTTTTTTGTCTAGCCGTCCCCCTTTAAATAATGATATTAAAAAAATAAGCATTTATATTCATTAATCTTAATAAAATAATATTTAGATGCAGTTTCGCGAAATCTTCTGCTTCTTTCGTACGGTAAGGGGTGGCTTATTAAAAGGTACTAATAAATGTTAGGTTTACAGAGTAATTATCTAATCAAAAAGGATTTCCAATATATTCTATGGAATAAAACAAGAAAGGAGGTGTTTGTTTATGGGTGGAGGAAAAACTACGGTAAATGATGCGGTCTTTCAATCCATAGCTGAAATTGTCCTTAAAAACATTAATGACGTTGTAGCAAAGGAGAGAAAGGGACCACTCGCCGGATTCTCCAAAAAACTTATAGAGAGATTCTCTCCCCAGGTGATTGTAAAAAAAGTGGAGGCTCCAGAAGTTGACTTTGGGGAAATAAGCTTTGAGTTAAGGTTGGCTGTAATTTACGGGATTAAAATTCCGGAAGTAGCAACCAGGATTAGAAAAGAATTAGTAGAAGTTGTAAAAGAGTTTACTGGATATCAGGTGACCCAGGTTGATGTTGTTGTTGATAGGATAGTTGAGATGAAGGATCTAGAGCCTGAGATGCCAAAGGAAGAATAGTCTGTAAATGTTTAGCCCTGTCCTTTAGTACCGTTTGGGATATAGCTGTTTACAGGATGCCTTTTATAGTCTTCGGTTAAACTCTCTAGCCCTGACTTACTATTAGGACCATTATATAAGCGTAGAGTTTATTACCATAAATATTCCTTACTCAATAGTAACATTTTTGCTGAACACTTTAACCCCCTTATGGGTGACTTTTGCTGAACATTGACATTCCTTCAAAAAACACAAATTAAAAACATTCCTTCAAAAAACTAGTTGACAGGGTAAAAACCCTGTGCTAAAATTAACTTTAAATTTAATTACCCAAAGACAGTGAAAGAGGAAAGTAAGCTGGTGATGTTTTCCACAGAGATGAGAGGCCGCAGGCTGAAAGCCCCTCGGTATAACAACCAGAAGAAGTTCCCTCTGGAGTCGTACGCTGAAGAACCGGAAAAGATATCGGTTAGGTAAAAAAAGAATTAAGTAAAGCGATGACGGAGAAAAGTAGGTAATGGGCGGATCCCAGAGAGCCGGGAGATGGTGCGGCCCGGCGTCCTAAAATTGCTGAAATACACTCCTGAGAAGCAAACCGAAAGCCGATATAACTTGATGGTCAGTAGGCTTTGACGGAAACTTCCACCGTTAAAAGGAAGGGGGTATAAGGCTGGAATGTCTTCAGTCCGTACCTGACACCACTGCTGAAAAGCACTATTTTATAAAGGGTATCGGGCGGAAAATTCTGGTCCGTACCCTGATACGAGGGGGGCACTATGTGCCCAGCCAGGGTGGTACCGCGTGAAGCCAAAGCTTCCGTCCCTATGGACGGAAGCTTTTTTAATTATACGGTTTTTTTTACGGAAGGAGGATGCAAGATGATAGTCTAGGGAGCATCAGGATTTTGGTTCCGCTCAGCCATCTAGCGGATATCTGTAGCGAAGAAATGAGGAAGGTTTAAAAGGGTTCATTAAAACAGGAGGTGTTTTTTTGAGGCACTCCCTGGAAAATCTTTATTTAAAATTAGAAAGGATGATTGGAAATGGAGATTACAATTAAGCCTGTAGAGAGGATCGAGGGGCAGACGAGGGTGCCGGGAGACAAATCTATTTCGCATCGGGCCCTGCTTTTTTCTTCTTTAACAGAGGACACAGTAGAGATTGAAAACCTTCTCGAAGCGGAGGATACTTTATCTACATTGAACTGTTTAAGGGAGCTGGGCGTAGAGTATGAAGGGGACGGGAAAAAATTAAAAGTAAAAGGAAAAGGTTTGCGCGGCTTTGAAGAGCCTGACAATGTCCTTAACGCAGGAAACTCGGGGACTACAGCGCGCCTTCTTGCGGGATTACTGGCAGGCCAGCCGTTTCACTCCACCTTAACAGGAGACGGTTCACTTAGAAGACGTCCCATGAACAGGGTAACAGAACCCCTGAAGCAGATGGGTGCTTCCATCAACGGCAGAAATAACGGTGAGCTTCTACCCCTGTCTATTAGAGGATATGACCTGCTTCCCATTAACTACACCGTGCCTGTAGCCAGTTCCCAGGTAAAGTCCGCTCTCCTGATTGCAGCCCTATACAGCCGTGGGACATCTGAAATTATAGACCTTTATAATACCAGGGATCATACCGAAAGAGCACTCCGTTACCTGGGTGCCAGGATTGAAAAGATGGGGAGGTGCCACATCATACTTAAAAGCCCTGTCAAACTAAAGGGTGACAGATTTCGTATTCCCGGCGACATTTCCGAAGCTGCCTTTTTAATCGTGGCTGCAGCGCTGGCTCCCCGTGGGGAACTGTACATCGAAGATGTGGGTATTAACCCTTCCAGGACCGGCATTCTCGAAGTGCTGGAAAGAATGGGAGCCGATATCAGCATCTTAAATGAAAGAGAGTATAACTACGAACCGGTTGCCGATCTGCTCGTAAAAGGCGGCAGGAATTTAAAGGGGACTGAAATAGCCGGCGAAATGATCCCGCGGGTGATAGATGAGATACCTGTCCTGGCAGTGGCTGCCCTTTTTGCGGAAGGAGATACAGTCATTAAAGGGGCTGCTGAACTGCGGGTTAAAAAAACCGACCGCCTGAAATGCATCTCCCTTGAACTTCAGAAAATGGGGGCGTTGGTGGAAGAACTTCCCGATGGGCTGGTAATCAAGGGCGGTGCAAAACTTTCCGGCGCCCGATGTGAAAGTCACGGCGACCACCGTATTGCCATGGCCCTGGCCACGGCAGCCCTTTTTGCTGAGAGCGAATCGGTAATCAATGGGGTGGAAGCAGTAAAGACTTCCTTCCCCGGTTTTTTTGACATTATGAGCAGGCTCGCTTCTTAATTTTATAAGGAAGTTCGCACACAGCCATTTTCACGTTAAAAATTGACAAGGGCAACAATTCCCACCATAACTTTGAGGAATTCGTCGGCACGGTTAAATTCATAGGGTCTTTATCGCTCAGCCATCACCCGGGACTCCTTACGGTACCTTTAGAAAAGTTTACCCCTCTTTCCATCGGTGGAGTCAGCGCCTACCGCAGCACAAAAAAGGTCTTCGGTGCCGAAAGGACGGTTGTTGTCACGTACAACGAGTCCCTTTACCTGGGCCGGATGCAGGGCCTGATCAAGCAGCTGCGCAGGGCCCAGTGCTCTTTAAGGGAACTGAAGAAAAAGTTGGAAGAACAAAACCGGCGCAAAAAGGGAAAGAAAATTAACCGTGATTCGGCGCTGAAAAAAATTGCTGAGATACTATCACCACCTCTTGGTAAAATGGTACGCTATGAACTCCAGGGGGAAGATGTGCAGCTGAGCCTGAGTTACCACTTTGACCACGACGCCCAGGAAGCTTATGCCCGCTCCCACTTCGGCAAGAACATTCTTTTTACCAACCAGCACGACTGGAGCACGGAAGAGATCGTTACCGCCTACCGCGGCCAGGCCCCAGGATAGAAGATGCCTTCAAACTGATGAAGAATGCCCATTTTATCGGCTGGAGCCCCATGTTTCACTGGACCGACCAGAAGATCGGGGTCCACGGCTTTTACTGTGTTTTGGCCCTGACGCTGTTATCTCTCTTTGCCCGTGAGCTCCACCAAAAAGGGTTCGATGTCAGCATGGAAACGGCTTTAAAGGAACTCTCCCGGGTCTACGAAGTGGCGCATATCTACTCACCGGAGTCCAAGCAGAAGGATGTTTTCACCCTGTCTGAGCGCTCGGAGCTGCAGCAAAAGCTGCTCGATGCTTTTGGGCTAACGGAGCGGCATGTGAATGGTTAACAACAGGAACGCGAAGCTGCAAAGCCACATTTTATGCCGATCCGCAGGGGTCTGTGCATTATAACTAGGAAAGTCACGCTAGAGGTCAAGGCCGTGGTAGACGAGAAAAAAACCTTCACCGACAGGCTAACGCCGAAAGAAATAAAAGGGTTCGAAAAGCGTTATGAACACATCCTCGAGAAAGGGTTCCTGGAAAACCCGCCACCGGTCAAAGTAAAAGGGAAACGGGGACGGGCAA
>QZJM01000078.1 GCA_003605065.1 Dethiobacter sp.
CTATAGGTATATTTTATACCTATAGGAGAATTATGGCAAGCTGTTTTTTGCCTGATTTTCTATGTTTTACGGGTTCATAGGTATAAATACCCGGGAATGTAGGTTATTAATACTACAGGCCCCAGCCGGGGGAATTGAAACCCGGGAAATTTATTTTTCCATTTTTTACCTGCTGGCATTATCGGCAGGGTTGTACTTTATTGTGCTGAAGAAATTTGATGATTTTGCCGTAAAGGAGAGTGGTGTTTAAGATGTATGGAAGTTTCATCATCAGCGAGTTAAAGAAATGGCTGCGGGATTCCATGATGAGATTCATGGTTTTTTACCCTCTCCTTTTTGGTTTTATCGGGAGGTTTTTACTGCCGTGGATTGCAGGTGCCAGCGGCTTCAGTATTGACCCCTATGCAGACCTTATTGTGGTTATGCTTGCTTTGTTAACACCGCAGCTTTACGGGGCGCTGGCCGGTTTTTCCATTTTAGAGGACAGGGATGATCATGTCCTTAGTTCCATTAAGGTAACGCCCCTGAGCATACACCAGTTCCTTTCCTTCAGGTTGGTTACGGTTTTTATCCTGTCCTTGGCAGCCTGTACCTTTGTTATCTGGTTCTCGGACATTGGAGAGATACCGGTAATTAATATCCTGGCCATATCCTTCCTGGCATCTTTAGCAGCTCCCGTAACGGGCCTGTTGATTAACGCCTTTTCACAAAACAAAATTGAAGGTTTTGCTGTCATGAAAGGCCTGGGAACGATTATTGCTTTTCCCATTATCGCCCTGTTTTTTATGGATGCAAGGGAGCTGTTCTTTTCCTTCGCTCCCGGGTTCTGGCCGGCCAAAGCGATCAGCAGCATTATCCGCGGGGAAGGGCTTCTGCTCATGACTTACAACCAGTATTATTTCATCGGCCTGGTTTATGTGCTTATCTTAAACATCGCTGTCTATCGGTTATTTTTGTCCCGAACTCAGGAATAACAAATAAATTTTAAAAAGCATTCTGCCCGTATTTAGCAGGATTTTTAAACAGTAAAGGGCATGAATTTGATAAAAAAACAAGGGCTATGGCCATTTACCATGTGGTTATAGCCCTTGTTTGCTGGAGTGCAAAGGTAATTTTTTCGGTGGCAGCAGCAAAGGTATTTTTTGTAAAGGATTGTTTTAAGTTAAGGAAGCCGCCGGCTGAAAACCGGCCAGATACTTTCCCCTTCTCAGCTCCCTGTAAAGCTTAAATGTTTTTATACGTCCGTAGTCGTAAAAATAGCAGTCCCCCGAATGCTGAATTATATATACCCCTTTGTCCGTTATGGCTAAAGCCTCACCCTTAATACCTTTGATTACGGCCTTTATATCCTCTGACATGTCTACATTGCTTTCAATAATTTTCTTGATGTTCTCAGGGACATAATCGATGATTATATCCATGTGTTTTTTATCAACCATATTATCATTCTCCTTTAACGTTTTATAATTAAATTACGATAAAAGTCCAAAAATTCCTTTTTTTAGAGGATTAACAGTGTTTAGTGGCGTAATAAAGTAGTATAAAAATGGCAGCAGGGAGGCTTGACGGCTTCTGGGAGTTAAACTTGAGCCCGTGGGATGTGGAGGCCGGTATTATCCTGGTAAAAGAGGCGGGGTAATCTTTCTTCCGGAAAAAAGAGGCGTATCTTTAATAGCAGGGAATAATATTATTTGTACTAAAATATTTAAAAAAATAAAAAAAGAGGTGTTAAGTTTATGAAAAAAGTGATCATGTTTACGACCCAGACATGACCGCATTGTCACACGGCGAAGGTGTACCTTCGCGAAAAGGGTATTGATTATGAGGAAAAAGATGTTAACGTGGATGTGGAAGCAAGGAACGATTTTCTTAAAAGGGGTTTAAGGGGGGTACCCTCCTTTCTAATTGATGATGAAGTGGTAGTAGGCCTGGATAAGGGAAAAATTGAAACACTACTGGGCCTGTAGATTTGGTGTCAGGTCTTGAAATTTGAATTTATTTTGGGTGGATTTGGTGTCAGGTCTTGAAATTTGGGTGGATTTGGGGTGGATTTGGTGTCAAGTCTTGAAATTTGAATTTATTTCACCAACCTTACCAACTCTTCACTGTGTGAGGCTCAGGCCTGCAGATTGCTTAAGCTTTCTGAGGAGTATTCCTGCTGCGGGTGCCATACTTAGGCGCTTTTACACGAACCTGAGACTGCCAAAAGCCTAATTCAATAAGGTTGATTTTATGATTTTAGTAGGATTTTAGTGTCAGGTCTTGAAATTTGAAATTACTCCTTTCACCAACCTTGCAAGTTCTTCATTATGTGCCATTTCTTCATCTATCGAGATTGACGTTTTGCTTATCGTACTATAATGAACGTTTCCAAAAATAGATCCGATTTCTTCATTTTTCAATGAAGTATATTTATGTACAAGATAAATAGCTACTTTCCTTGCTGTATTATTTTTACCCCCTTTTTTTCTGAGCTCTCCTTCCGAAACTCTAAATTCTTGAGCAACGGCATTGATTAAATCATCTGGATTAATATACTCAATAAAACTATTTCGTTCAGTGATTTCGCCACTGATAGGCAGATCTTGCAGCAATGTTTTAATTTGATTAACAAAAACTTTATCTCCCAGTATTGCCTTTCCATAAAGATTTTCCAGTGGGTTGCACTCTGACCACGGCGTTTCTTTTTTTACAAATTCATAGTAGTTTTGCGTTGCAGTGGTTTCGTCCTGGCCAAAAATTGATAATATCGATGAATATTGTATCCACTTCAGCCTTTTCCTTTGATCAAGATAACCGGTAAAACTACTCCATTCATATTCCTCCGGATGTTTAACAATTCTTGCTCTGACCGGATTTAGGTGAACGTATCTGCTTAATTCGAGTAAATAATTTTCTTTATCAACAAGGATACCTTTGTATCTGCCCTGAAAAAGATGACCTGCCCGTTTATGCCTGCGGTTGAAGTATATAGTATATCCCCCGTTAATGCCGTGCATTACTTTCTGGAGATTTCCCTGGGGGGTTTCCAATACAAGATGATAATGGTTATCCATTAAAACATAACAATAAATAAGAATACCGTAGCGCTCGTGATAGTCCTCTAAATATTTTAGAAACTTGAGCCTGTCGGAATTATCCATGAAAATGTTTTTTCGCTCATTACCACGGCTGGTGATGTGGTATAATGCACCCGGGTACTCGATTCTAATCATTCTTCCCATATCTAGAAGTATAATCAATGAATAAAATTTTGTCAAAGCTTGGGAGAATCTTGGACACTAAAAAAGTGTCAAGATTAATTTTATGCCGGGCTTTTAAAGAACCGTGTTGTGTAACGGGGTAAATCAGTTAATAAATTCAAATTTCAAGACCTGACACCAGCATCAACTTTTCCTTTTATTTTATCTTGCTTTACGGCAGTAAATATCAGATAATCTAGATAGGAATCACTTTAACACGGTTGACATTTCTAAAGCTTGGTATAAACTTTCACAACTGAAACCAAACGAACATCCAAGGCCTTAAATTCAATTTTCAAGACCTGACACCAAGGGGGCGCTAAATGTTAAGCGAAGTAAGAAGAATTTTCGTGGAAAAACGGAAAGGCTTCGATATTGAAGCGCAGAGCCTGTACAGCGATTTAAAAGAGAACCTGGGCATCAGGGGATTGGAAGCGGTAAGGATTGTCAACCGCTACGATATTTCCGGAATTACGGAGCAGGAATATACCGGATCCCGGCATATTATCTTTTCCGAACCGCCGGTGGATCTGGCCTATGATGAGGTTTTACCTCTGGATGAGGGCGACAGGGTATTTGCCGTGGAATACCTGCCGGGGCAGTTTGACCAGCGGGCCGATTCAGCCGCCCAGTGCCTGCAAATCCTCACCCAGAAGGAACGCCCGCAGATTCTTTCCGCCAGGGTAATTATTCTCCGGGGCCCCATTTCCCATCACGATTTTGCCCGGATAAAAGATTACTGCATCAACCCCGTGGAATCCCGGGAAGCGGCCCTGGACAAGCCCCAGAGCCTGGAGATGGAAACCGTTGTGCCGGAAGATGTGGAGGTCATCCAGAGCTTTAATGGAAAAACACGTGCCGAACTCCAGGACTTTTTAGAAAGCAGGGGACTGGCCATGAGCCTGGAGGACCTGCTGTTTTGCCAGGAATATTTCCGGGATACGGAAAAAAGGGAGCCGACTTTAACGGAAATCAGGGTAATCGACACCTACTGGTCCGACCACTGTCGGCATACGACTTTTCGGACCAAAATTGAAGAAATGAACATCGCCCCGGGCCGTTTTGTTGCTCCCGTACGGGAAGCTTTCCGGGAATACCTGGCCTCCCGGGAATATGTATACGGTGATAAACAAAACGAAAAAGATATCTGCCTGATGGATATTGCCTTAATGGGCATGAAGGAATTGAAGAAAAGGGGACTCCTTCAAGACCTGGATGAATCAGAGGAGATCAATGCCTGCAGCATTGCTGTCAATGTTGATGTAGACGGGAAAGAGGAAGAGTGGCTGGTTATGTTCAAGAACGAAACCCATAACCACCCCACGGAAATTGAGCCTTTTGGCGGGGCGGCTACCTGCCTGGGCGGGGCCATCAGGGACCCCCTTTCCGGAAGATCCTACGTCTACCAAGCCATGCGGGTGACAGGCTGCGCCGACCCCAGGGCCAGAGTCGAAGATACCCTTCCCGGCAAATTACCCCAGAGGAAAATAACCACCGGAGCAGCAACCGGTTACAGCTCTTATGGAAACCAGATCGGCCTGGCCACGGGCCAGGTGGCGGAGCTGTATGATGAAGGCTTTCTGGCCAAGAGGATGGAAATCGGCGCCGTCATCGGTGCCGCTCCCCGGAGAAACGTTGTGCGGAAAAATCCGGTGGAAGGGGACGCCGTTATCCTTGTGGGCGGGAGAACCGGCCGGGATGGCTGCGGCGGCGCTACGGGTTCCTCCAAGGAACACACCGTGAAATCGCTTTTTAGCTGTGGAGCGGAAGTCCAAAAAGGCAATCCTCCCACGGAAAGAAAGATCCAGAGATTATTCCGCAACCCTGTGGTCAGCACCATGATCAAAAAATGCAACGATTTCGGTGCCGGCGGCGTTTCCGTGGCTATCGGAGAGCTGACCGGCAGCCTGGACATAAACCTGGACGCTGTGCCCAAAAAATACGAGGGGCTCGATGGCACGGAACTGGCCATATCGGAATCCCAGGAGCGCATGGCTGTGGTGGTTGCTCCTGAAGATGTGGAGCCTTTCTGCCGCTTTGCCGGGGAAGAAAACCTGGAGGCCACCATTGTGGCCAGGGTCACGGCCAACGGCAGGCTCAGGATGTTCTGGAGGGACAGGTCCGTTGTGGATCTCAGCAGGGATTTTCTCAATACCAACGGGGTAAAACAAAAAACCGGTGTTGTTGTCACCGCCCCTGTGGAAGAGCAGAACTGCTTTAACAGCATCCCTGAAGGGGTGGCCGCTGAACTGCCTGATTTAAGAAAAGCCTGGCTGGCCAATCTGCGGGACCTGAATGTCTGCAGCCAGAAGGGCCTGGTGGAAAGGTTCGACAGCACCATCGGCGCGGCCACGGTACTGCTGCCTTTTGGCGGGAAACACCAGGATACACCGGCCGAGGGCATGGTGGCCAAACTGCCTGTGCTTCCCGGCGAAACGACTACGGCCACGATCATGACGTACGGCTGCAATCCCGGACTGGCCAAATGGAGCCCTTTCCACGGGGCCCTGTATGCCGTGGTGGAGGCGGCGGCCAAGGTGGTGGCCCTGGGTGGGGATTACCGGGGGATCCGCCTTACGCTCCAGGAATATTTTGAAAAGCTGGGCCGGGATGTTTCCCGCTGGGGAAAACCCTTTGCCGCTCTGCTGGGAGCCTTTTACGCGCAGAAGAAACTGGGTATCCCGGCTATCGGCGGGAAAGACAGCATGTCCGGAACTTTCATGGACCTGCACGTACCGCCTACCCTGGTTGCTTTTGCCGTCAACGTGGTCGATGCCCGTAAGGTTGTCTCCCAGGAGTTCAAGGGGGCAGGCAGCAAAGTGGTGCTGCTTCCGGTAACCAGGGACGAAAATGAGCTGCCCGATTTCGCCATGATGGAGCGAAATTTCGCCAAAATAACCGCCCTGATTCGCTCCGGTGGGGTGCTGGCTGCCCATACCGTAAAAACGGGAGGGGTGGCGGCGGCCGTAACAAAGATGGCCTTCGGTAACCGCATCGGGATGGTTTTCACCGAGCCGGTGGACCCGGCCCGCCTGTTTACCCCGGAATACGGCTCCATTATTTTAGAAATTGCTGCCAACGTTGATCTACAGGAGGCTTTTGGCGATTTCGGTTATAAACTGCTCGGCTATACCCGGGAAAAAACAGCTATTTCCGTAAACAACCTGGAAATCCCCCTTGACGGCGCTTTTGCGGAATGGGAAAAGCCCCTGGAAAAAATTTTCCCAACCAAAACAGAACCACTCGCCGCCAGGCCGGAACATGCCGGTTTTAACAGGCGAAGCCCGCGCCAGCGGGGAGCATCCGCAGCGGCTGCAGCCCGCCCCAGGATATTTATTCCCGTATTTCCGGGGACCAACTGCGAATATGATTCAGCCAGGGCCTTTGAAAAGGCCGGCGGCCTGGTGGACACCCTGGTAGTCAGAAATCTCACGGCGGCAGAGGTGGAGCAGTCCATTAAGGAAATGGTCAAGAGGATTGAACAGGCCCAGATTATCATGATTCCCGGCGGCTTCAGCGCCGGAGATGAACCGGACGGGTCGGGAAAATTTATTGCCGCCATGTTCAGGAACCCGCGTATCAAAGAAGCGGTCATGGAATTGCTTAAACAAAGGGATGGCCTGATGCTGGGGATCTGCAACGGGTTCCAGGCCTTCATTAAACTGGGACTGGTGCCCTACGGGGAAATTACGGACATCACGGAAGACTGTCCCACGCTTACCTTCAATAAGATCGGCCGGCACGTTTCGCGCATGGTACGGACCAGGATCGTCTCCACCCTTTCCCCGTGGTTCAGCAATGTGGAACCGGGGGAAATTCATACGCTCGCTGTCTCCCATGGAGAAGGAAGATTCGTGGCTGCTGAAAAGATCATCGCCGGGCTTTTTGCCGGCGGGCAGGTGGCTACCCAGTATGTTGATTTTACCGGCAGCCCCAGCTATGATATAAAATTTAACCCCAATGGTTCCTATGCAGCTATCGAGGGCATCACCAGTCCCGACGGGCGGGTTTTAGGCAAAATGGGCCATTCGGAAAGAATCGGTCCCCATGTGGCCGTCAATGTTCCCGGAGAAAAAGACCAGCGCCTTTTTGAAGCCGGCGTGAATTACTTCCAATAAATCCCATAAGGGGTCTGTCCCCCCTGTAAAATTTTCCAGTAAACAGCGATTAAATATCCGGCATATTTGTGCCGTATTCCCCGGCATATTGAAAGATCTTTTGGACATAATTTCGGGTTTCCTTAAAAGGGGGCAGTCCTCCATTTAAAAATTAAAAATAAAAAGATAAACAGGATTGATAATTATTGCTCTATAATATGACGCCGCTGCCCAAAGGTTGTATTCTATTCCTGGCTATCTTTCGTTTTGGTGGTTGTTTTAACAAAACAGGGCCTTTTTCCTCCATTTCCTTTTCTATCCCTTGTCAAAGACAGCAATTTAGGGTAAAATAATATACGTGGCTGTGGAAAACAGAATACTGTTTTAAAACGTAGTCCTGCGTGGAGAGATGGCTGAGTTGGACGAAGGCGCTCGCCTGGAAAGCGAGTAGACGGGGCAAAACCTTGTCTCGAGGGTTCGAATCCCTCTCTCTCCGCCATTTTTTATCTAAATTTGGCCGTGCTGGACGGGGAGGTAGCGGTGCCCTGAACCTGCAACCCGCTAGAGCAGGGTCGAACTCCTACCCCCGGCCCTTGGCCTTTCAGGGTTTGCCTCCGGTAAGTGGTGAGGAAGCTCTGGTCCTGTGCGGCGCAATTCCATGAACCCCGTCAGGTCCGGGAGGAAGCAGCGGTAAGTGGATCATTGCGGGTGCCACGGGGGTGCTGGAGCAGAGCAAACTGCCGGGGTTCCGCCTGGGGGGCGGGGTCAAAGGTAGGTGCACGGCCATTAAATTTTAAAGACAAAACCGCCAAAGCGTGCGATCAATTCAAACGATACGGCGGTTTTGTTATTATAATGGAGGCAGCAAAAAACCTCGGATATTTTTTAACGTCATTGCTATTTTTTTTGAGAGCCCGGATGACTCCGAAAAAAGATTTCTTCTTTATATTTTGCAGGAAAAACACTTTGCATAGCGAACTATTGATGTTAAGTACTACCCCGAACAGGCATTTAAAGACGTTTTTAGGGGTATCCCCTGTAAAAAGGCATGCTCTTAACACCGTCGGGACTGTGAACCGGCTGGCCTTATACCCGGAAAATACCAGTCCCCGCCATCCTTTGCACTAATAAAGTATGGTCCATATGGAAAAGATTAGCCCTGAAGAGGTGTTATTTTTGTCCCCACCGGAAATGGAGGAAAAAAAACCTTATACAGCCCTTTACCGCCGCTGGAGGCCGCAGCTCTTTTCCCAGGTGGTGGGCCAGGAGCATGTCACCCGCACGCTGCAGAACGCCCTGGCCAGCGGCCGTGTGGCTCATGCCTATCTCTTTTGCGGGCTCAGGGGCACCGGAAAAACCACCATGGCCAAGCTCCTGGCCAAGGCCCTCAACTGCCTGGATGGTGTTAAGGCCGAGCCCTGCAGCCGCTGCCGCTCCTGCCTGGAGGTTACGGAGGGGCGCAATATGGATGTACTGGAGATCGATGCCGCCTCCAACCGCGGTATAGATGAAATTCGCGACCTGCGGGAAAAAGCGCGTTATGCTGCGGCTCAGAACCGCTGCAAGGTTTATATTGTGGACGAAGTGCATATGCTTACCAATGAGGCTTTTAACGCCCTGCTCAAGATCCTGGAGGAACCGCCGCCCAAAGTGGTTTTTATCCTGGCCACCACTGAGGTTTACAAGCTCCCCCTGACCGTTGTTTCCCGCTGCCAGCGCTTTGATTTTCAACTGCTGGAAGTGCCGGAAATTGCCCGGTATCTCCGGGATGTATCCGCCGATATAGGCTTTGTCGTAGAAGAAGAGACCCTCTATCTCCTGGCCCGCCTGGCCGAGGGCTCTATGCGGGACGCCCTGGGCTTCCTGGAGCAGTGCAGGGCGTACGGGGGTGAAAAAATCAGTTACGCCCAGGCCCTGGAAATTCTGGGCCTGACGGCACCGGAGACGATTTTTAACCTGTTACGGGCGGTGGTGGAAGAAGACATCGGCGGCGGGCTTTCCGTTATTCAGGAAACAGTGCACCGGGGCAGGGATTTACACCGTTTTCTGCGGGAGCTGATTCTTTACCTGCGCAAGCTTGTCCTGCTCCAGGCCGGAGGCGATGATGAGGATAACCTCAAAGATGTGCCCGGCCTGAAGCCGTATCTTATCAAGCAGAAGGATAAATTCACCAGTGCCGTTCTTCTGGAGATGCTGGAAATTTTACAGCAGTTGATCTACCAGCTAAAAGGTTCTTCACAGCCCCAGTTTCTCCTGGAATTGGCTTTCCTGAGACTGGTTCGCGCTTACCGTTTCCGCCAGTACCTTTCCCCCGGGGCTCTTTTAAGCCGGCTGGAGGACCTGGAGGAGAAACTGCAGTCCGCCGGACTGGAAGGCCTGGCGGGCAGGGAGCTCCTGCCGCCGTCCGGGCCTGGTTTAAATCCCGGTTTAAATAGTAATAATAAAGGGGAAAATCCGGCTGCCGGAAGAAGCGAGCCCCCATCTTCAGCGAAAACTGTTTTTGAAGAAGAGTTTCAGGCATCTGCCCGGACTTGTGAGGAAAAAGAAGCCCCCTGCTGCGGAAACTCAGAAACGAGGGCCCCGGAAGCAGCGCCGGGGATCGATCCGGAGGGGCTGCAGGAGTTCTGGGATAAACAGCTGCTGCCCGAAATTAAAAAACAGCGGAAGCTTAATATTCATGCCCTGCTGCAGGAAGGACGCCCTATTTCCTGCCGGGAGGGGATTTTTACCATTTCCTTTCCTCCTACACATGGTATTCACAAGGGAAGAATAGAGTCAAAAGAACACAGGAGGTATCTCGAATCCCTGCTGGCACAACTGTTGGGGACCGGAGTGCATATAAAAGTTACCCTGCAGGAGAATGAAAAGAGAGCCGGTGTAGGGGGGGAAGCAGCGGAAAAAAAAACAAATTCTACCCTGAAAAATAGTGAAGAAAAGCGGGGGGACGATTTTTTTATCCACCAGATGCTGGAGCTTTTCAACGGCCGGCTTATAGAGACCGGTGGAGAGAGCCTTGATTCCCGGGATTTCTGGTCTTTCAGCCTGGAGGAAATAGGTGAACCACCGGAAGATGAAGAAGCTCCCTTTTAAAAAAATTGAAAAGTTGAAAGGAGAACTAAAAAATGCCGAACGGTAAAATGGGTAAAATGCTTAAGCAGATACAGAAAGTCCAGGCTGAGATGATGAAGATGCAGGAAGAGGTAAACAGCCGCACGGTGGAGGCCACCAGCGGCGGGGGGGCGGTACGCGCCGTTGTCAGCGGGGGCAAAGAACTGGTGGAGCTGCATCTCGATCCCCAGCTCCTGCAGGAGGAAGATGTGGAGATGCTCCAGGATCTTATTATTGGTGCCGTTAACGAGGCCATTCGACAGGCTGATAAAATGGTTAATTCCGAAATGCAGAAGATCAGCGGGAGTCTGGGCCTGCCCAAGGATCTCCTCTAAAAAAAGATTTCAGGAAAGGTTGACTTAAGACTGATGCTCTTTTCTCCAGCCATAACCAGATTGGTGGAAGCTTTTCGCCGCTTGCCGGGTATTGGCCCCAAGACAGCCCTGCGCCTGGCCTTTTTTGTTCTCTCCATGGAAAATGAAGCAGTGGAGGAAATGTCCCATGCCCTGGTGGAGGCCAGGCGGCGGGTAAAGCATTGTTCCCGCTGTCGCAACCTGACAGAACAGGAACTCTGCTCCATTTGCCGTGACAGCCGTCGCGATAACACGCTTCTCTGTATAGTGCAGGAACCCCGTGATATTCTCGTCATCGAAAAAACGGCACAGTTCAAAGGACAATATTTTGTCCTGCACGGAGCCCTTTCTCCCGTGGAGGACATCGGTCCCGACGAGTTAAAGATCCCGGCGCTTCTGGAACTGCTGCAGAAAGGGGAGGTTAAAGAGGTTATTATCGCCACCAACCCCAACGTGGAGGGGGATGCCACGGCCTATTACATCGCCGGTGCCGCCCGGCCCCTGGGGATCAGGATAACGCGCATTGGCTTCGGCCTGCCTGTGGGCGGGGACCTGGAATACGCCGATGAACTGACCATGTCCCGGGCCCTGGAGGGGCGAAGGGAAATATGAACAATAAAAATATGGGCATCTAAGTCCCCAAATACGGAACCCTGTTAGGCCTGTTTTTACGATTATCTGCCCGGAAATATCTCCGGAAATAAATTTTTTCTTTTCCTTATAATTAAACCCTTACGGGGTTTTTTCATATAAGTGCAATTTTGCAGAGCAAAGGGAACCTTTCCAATTTTCCTATATTGGACTGGGAAACGGCCCTAAAAATACCATGGGGTATAAAGTTCTTCCCTCCCGTCAATAATAAGTTTAAAACAACAGGAGGGAATTACCATGAGACGCTTTTTATTCATGGCCTTTATTCTTTTAATTATCAGCGCAGTGTTCTTCATGGTCCCCGAGAGAGAGGCCCCTTCCAGTGAAAACCCCTATTTTACCCTCCACCGTATTATGCAGCTGGCCGATGCCACGGTGGTGGAAGGGGAATTTCATTACTGGGTTTCACTGGGGAGCTGCCCGGAGGTGGCCTCCTTACCGGATCTGGAGGCCAAGGCCGAAGAACTGCTCAAACGTATCGTTTCCCGGGAATCCGGTGTTAAAGCTTCCCCAAACGGCGACAGTCCCCGCAACAGCAGCGAACAGTCCTTAACCATGGAGAAAGGCCTTTCCCATGCCGTTTATCACCCGGACAACCGGCAGAACGGTACACTGCCGGTTTACATGATGGCAGAAAGGTACAGCGACCTGCACTCCGGGGGCCGGATGCGCCTGCTGCTGCAGCACATGGAACAGGATGGGGTAAATATTGTTCACCTCCTTGTCACCGTGAACCAGGAAGGCGAGGCGCGGCAGTTGAGCAGCCTGGCCTACAGGCTTCCTTCCCTGCTGGGTCCGGAAGCGCAAAAAGGCAGCCTTTCTTTCTGCCTCACCGGTCACCTGGAGGGAGAGCTCAGCCCCGAGGAGATGGGAGAACTCTCCCTCATTATTACCCGTGATCTCGGGGGGGAACAGGTACAGAGTATCAGTGACGGTAAAATGGTGAGCATTACAGGTTATACACCGGAACTGGGGGACTATTTAAAGGCGGAAAACCTGCGTATTAACCTCAATCTGGCCATGCGCTACGATGATTACCTTGATAAAACCGTGATCTGGGCTGGCACGCCCCTCATTTCCCGCTACTATTAATATGAAAGCAGGCGGAAAGTTACCGTTGCTTTAGGCTTTTTTACCGGAGGTGCTGTTTTGGAAAGGATTCTGGTTGAAGGAGGCGTTCCCCTGATGGGCAGGGTCAGGATCAAAGGCGCAAAAAATGCCTGCCTGCCTATTATGGCCGCCTCCCTTTTGTCTTCAGAAAGCATTATCCTGGAAGATGTCCCCGATCTTGACGATGTCCGGACCATGTCCCGCCTTTTAAGGTCCCTGGGTGTGGAGATTTTTCGTGACCGCAAGAATGAACGTATTTTTATAAATTCACGGCGCCTTACCACCTCTACAGCTCCGTACGGCCCGGTGCGTCGCATGCGGGCCTCTTTTTTGGTCATGGGCCCTCTGCTGACCCGACTGGGAAGCTCGCGTATTTCCCTGCCGGGTGGATGCGCTATCGGGACCAGGCCCATTGACCTGCATTTAAAAGGCCTGGCCGCCATGGGGTCTCAGTTTACCATGGACAATGGTTACATAGAGGCAGAAACATCCCGTCTGCAGGGAACAGGTATCTACCTGGATTATCCCAGTGTCGGGGCCACGGAAAATATCCTCATGGCTGCCGTGCTGGCCCGGGGAACAACGGTCCTGGAAAATGCCGCTGCCGAGCCGGAGATCGTTGACCTGGCCAATTTCCTTAACAGTTTGGGAGCTAAGATTAAAGGAGCGGGCACACCGCTTATCCGCATCGAAGGTGTTGCTTCCCTGGGGGGCGGGCGCTACCGGGTAATTCCCGACCGCATCGAAGCCGGCACTTTTATGGTCGCCGCTGCCATCAGCGGCGGCGATGTCCTGCTGGAGAACGTCATTCCCCAGCACCTGTCAGCGGTCATAGCCAAGCTCCAGGAAACGGGGGTCCTTGTGGAAGAAACGGGCCAGGGATTCTTAAGGGTACGCTCCCGGGGGCGCCCCAGGGCGGTAGATATTAAAACCCTGCCCTATCCGGGTTTTCCTACGGATCTCCAGCCCCAGTTTATGGCTCTCCTGACCCTGTCCCGGGGTACCAGCGTTATTTCCGAGACAGTTTTCGAAAAACGTTTTATGCACGCCGAGGAAATGGCCCGCATGGGAGCCCGCATCCGCATCGAAGAGCGTACCGCCATTATTACCGGCCGCCAGCTCCTGCAGGGGGCCTTAGTCCAGGCCCCGGACCTCAGGGGGGGGGCGGCGCTGGTTTTATCAGCCCTGGCAGCCCGGGGATTTTCTGAAATCAGAGGGGTCCATCATATCCGCCGGGGTTACAGCCGGCTGGTGGGACGCCTTAGGTCCCTGGGCGGCCGCATTTTCATCCTGCCTTCCTGAAAAAGAATCGTAGCTCTCCACCTCTATTCCCTGGTAGTAGTACTGTAAAATCCCCAGGAAATCTTTTCCCTCTTTGGCCAGGCCGTCGGCCCCGTACTGGCACATGCCGACCCCGTGTCCGTGCCCCCTGGTACTAAAAATTATTTTTTCCCCGGCTGCCCTCCACTGGAAATAAGTGGAGGGCAGCCCCAGCAAGCCCCGGACTTCGCTGCCGCTGTAAAGGCGGCCGGGGCTGCCGATTCTGACCAGCAGGTTGCGGCCGCTCTTGCTGCGCTGCACGACCTCCAGCAGGGGAATTTTACCCTCCTTCAGGACCGGGAGGGCTTCTTTATCTTTACCCAGTACGGCCGTATAGGTGGACAAATCCATGGACAGTTCAGCCCGGTAATAGGGTGAATGCTGACAGTAAGTGCACTCCGTGCTCTGCAGGTAAGGGTGGGCAGTGCTGCTGCTCCATACTTCCAGGGCCGCCTCCGTTTTTCCCCCGCAGGTGGAGTGGTAAACGGCCGAAATAAGATTGCCCTGGTAAGTTGCCACCAGGCCGCGGGTAGAGTAGACGGCTTCACGGATACGCCCCATGTAAAAAGCGGCATCCTGAGCCGGCCACTTGTGGAGCGCGGCCTTTTCGCTTTCCCAGGCCTGGCAGCAGGTACTGTCCGTACAAAGATCGGCTCCGGGGTGGTTCTGGCAGCCGCTGCCGCCCCCGGCTCCTGACTTTCGCAGGGCATAAGTGCGTGCCACAACAGCCTGTGCTTTTAAGGCCTCCGGGTGAAAAGAGGCCGGCATTTCCGCAGAGACCACCCCCGTTATATACTGTTCCAGCTCCATTTCCACGAGCTCGTTTTTCTCCACGATATAGATTTTAAGAGGGATACTTTCACCTGCGGTTATCTCCTGGGGAGGGATAAAAATTATTCCCTCCTTATTTTTTCCTTCCCACTTCCACCAGCCTCCAACGATTAAGGCCGGCAGGAGGATAAGTGCCAGAGATACGCTTACCAGGTAAAAGAGTAACGCTTTCAAGTTACCAACCTCCTGCCCCGTCTATGTTTTTGCTACTGCTATATTTATTCCTTGTTCCTGGTCCTGATTCCTAAAATACTTCCCGAAGCTTTCCCTTGTTTAAAAAGCGGGGAAAATATCCTTAGATTTGTTTAAAAGCGCTTTTTTTGGACATAATATCCTTCAATGGAGGTGAAAACCAATGTCCGTATTAAAAAAAGGGAAGGCGTCGTTACTCTATGGATTACAGCGCCTGGGTACAATGATTTCAGGTTTGTTTAAACCTCTTTCTTCCCGCCGGGCAGAAAGGGTAGAAGAAGCTGATTTATTGGAAAGAAACCTTAAGGGGGACAGGCATGCGAGCAAGGAATCTCTCTTCAATGCTTACTCCAGGGAAGGGTTGGGTGTATTTCCCCGCCGCTATTTGCTCCTGGCAGGGGCCTACCTGGTGACTGTTGTGCTTCTTCTTTCCCTTGTCGTCCTGAAATGGGGAAAAACACCTCTCCCTGAACTTCCGGGAGTGGAAAGGGAGATGGAGTACGGTTTGCAGGGAAAAGAGGCTGTGGATGAAGAGTTACAGCCCGGCCAGGGGGCCGGGGAAGCAAGCAGCGGGTTAAGCGTGGAAGCTGGCAGAGAGGCCCAAACTGCCGGTCTTGACGGTACGGACCAACAGGAAGCCGGCGAGGAAAAGGAAGCGGAAAAAGACGGGGAGGGAATTACTACAGTCATGCCGGTACTTTTACCGCAGGCGGCTTCTCCTTTACCCCAGTGGGAACTGCACAGTCCTTTTGGCAGCTACATCATGGAAAAACTTCCTTCCGGGGGCAGCCTGCACCGTCTTATACGGGGGGCCTATTTCCAGGCAACACCCGGGGCGCCTGTTGCCGCTTTATGGGATGGCCTGGTAGTAAAGGTGGGAAGCAAGGGCAGCCCTTACAGCAATTCCGTGCTGCTGGAACACGAAGGGGGCCACACAACTTTCTACGGTTATTTACGTGAGGTCTGGGTTGAAGAGGGCAGCTATGTGAGCAGGGGCGAAAATATCGGGCTTTTGCCTCATTCTTCTCCTGCTGGAGCTTCTGATGAGGCTGCTCCCCGCGAAGTCTCTAGTCCGGTGCCTATGCGAACCATATGGAAAGGTTATGGAGAAGAAGAGGTTGCCATGGGGGCGGAAAGGCCGGAAGCCGGCAGCGAGCCGGCAGAAGAGCACTCTTTACCCGTTTCAGCCTTTTATCAGGGGAATCCCCTTCTTTACCTGGAATTGAGGCTGGGAAACAGCTTTCAAGATCCTCTCAAGTTCATTCCTGTGAGGAATTAATTATGGATTTTGAACATATAAATTTAGAAATGCCAGTCAAAGGGGGCGGCTCCATGCAGGATTACATTCTGCAAAGGGTGATGGATATTACCAATTATATTATGGAGACAGGCTTCACCGTGAGGCAAACAGCCCAAGTTTTTGGAGTTAGTAAGAGCACAGTGCATAAGGATGTTACCGAACGCCTCCCACAGATCAATGCTAATTTGTCCCGGGAAGTTCGCATGATACTGGAAAAAAATAAGGCGGAACGCCATTTAAGAGGTGGCGAGGCAACCCGCCGGAAATACCTTTCTGAAAAGGATTTCCAGGATACAATAAAATAGTCAATAAATAATCTTCCAAAAAATTAGCTAAATTTTGGGCAAAACTTAGTTTATCTATAAAGGATTATCAGCTTTTATGGCGAAGATAACCACAAAATGCAACATTTATTACTGCAGCCATAAAAGGGGAGAGGTGTTAATAGATGGCCTGGGTTACAGATATGGGCATTGATCTCGGCACAGCTACCGTCCTTGTGTATCTGAGAGGTAAAGGTATTGTCCTTAACGAGCCTTCTGTGGTTGCTATTGAGCAGCAGACGAAAAAAGTCCTTGCGGTCGGTGAAAGAGCCCAGCAGATGCTGGGCAGAACTCCCGGAAATATAATTGCCATACGCCCCTTGAGGGAAGGTGTCATTGCTGATTTCGATGTTACGGAGATCATGCTCAAGCATTTCATTTTCGAGGCATGCAGGAGAAGGCATCTTTTAAGGCCGCGGGTAGTGGTCTGCATACCGGTAGGAACTACTTCTGTGGAAAAAAAGGCTGTGATTGAGGCGGTTACCCGTACCGGTGCCAAGGAGGCTTATCTAATTGAAGAACCCCGCGCCGCAGCCCTGGGAGCGGGGTTGGATATTTTTGAGCCCAGCGGAAACATGGTGGTGGATATCGGCGGGGGGACAACGGATATAGCTGTTCTCTCCATGGGAGAAACCGTTGTTTCCTGCAGTGTGCGCGTAGGTGGGGACAAGTTCGATGAAGCTATTACCCGCTACCTTAAAAGGGAGTACAATCTCCTCATCGGGGAACGTTCTGCCGAAGCCCTGAAGATACAGATTGGTTCAGCCTTTCCCGGCAACCGCTCCCTGAAGATGGAAATTCGCGGGCGGGACCTCGTAAACGGGCTGCCTCGTTCCCTGGAGGTTACTACGGAGCATATCGCTGTAGCTATCAGTGACCCCCTCTGGATTATTATCCAGGGTGTCCGTCATGTTCTGGAGAGAACTCCTCCTGAACTGGCGGGGGATATCATTGATAAAGGTATTATTTTAACCGGCGGCGGTTCTCTGCTGGACGGGCTTTACAAGATAATTGCCCAGCAAACAGGTGTACCGGCCTACCTGGCGGAAGATCCCATTGGCAGTGTGGCCAAGGGGACGGGCAAAGTCCTGGAGTACCTGGATCGCCTGTCGCCGACCCTGATTACGACAAGAAGCATGTTCGCAGCGGTCAACCATCTGGTTTAACAGGAAGTTCATATCCTTAGCGCGCCCCTAATATCTTAAAGTGAAGCACCTTACCTGCGGGAAGGTGCTTCACTTTGGTTAGATGTGCGGAAAGCTGCCCTTGCTTTAGGCAGGTTCAACTCTCAGCCTGTACCTCAGCGGTTTCCCCGACCGGGTTCTTGTCCCGGCGGGGAGAAACAGCCTGTGCTTCCAGTAGATAGAGCAGCAGTCCCAAAAGCATTCCCAGCGCCGCTCCGTACGCTGTCCCCAGCAGGGAAAGGCTTACCGGGCGGTGCAGGTGCATGAATGTGTTGAAAAGGGAAACCTGCCCCAGAAGAGCCAGCAGCATGGCCAGGGTTTTAGCACCCTTTACCCCGGCGGGGAGCAGGGCCGCCATGAGGAAAAGTCCGGGATGGCCGATGAGGAATTCTTTAAATCTGGGTCTTGCCACCAGCAGCACTTCCAGCAGGCGCCTGAGAGACAGTTCCCATTGGCTTACCGGCAGGACCGGGAAATTTCCCCCCCGGACGAGATAGACCAGGAGGGCTCCCCCTGCCAGGAGAAGCACCAGGACATGCTTGACTTTGAGCTGCATTTCCAGAAGGTTTGCAGCTTCTTTTTTAAGGTCCCCGCCTTTTTGCCACAGGATAAAAAGCCCCAGCAGGAAAAAAGGGCCTACCTGGGAGAGCTTCACACCACTAAAATAATCTATTTTAAGGAGGTAAGCAGTATCCCCCAATATTCCCGAAGCGATGAGGGCCCCTCCCGTCGTCAGGATCGTGGCGAAGATAAAGCTTTTTACAACTTCCTTCAAATATCGCCTGCTCTGGCTTTTTTGCAGGGCCGGCTCCAGAAAGAGTATTATGCCCAGGGCCGGAAAGACAAGAGCGGCCAGCAGGGCAGTTCCCTTCTGTAAGAAACCGGGGGAGAAGAAACGCCCCCCATCCAGCAGGGGAAAGACCAGGGCTGCCAGGGCCAGAACCGTGCTCAGGCAGAGAAAAAGCCTTTCTTTTTGCATTTCCATCCTTATTCTGCGGCGCCGGACTTTAAGTGTAAGTTCCTCTTTAGAGCCGCTTTTGTTTCCCGCAGGATTTTCAGGGTTCCTTGCTCCTTTCCCCACGGGATCTTTCCCCTTAAAAAGAAACAGTCCCGCCAGGAAAGCCGCAGCTGCGGCCACCCCTGCGCTGAGGAGGGCTTGAAGGGCTGCCGGGATGCTGACCGGGAGAAAGGAAGGTTCCCCTCCGGAACTGAAGCCTGCTTCCTGAAGACCGCTTCCCAGTTTACGTACGAATCTCAGGTAAGCGTCAAATTCCCCCCGGGGATCAAGTTCGGGGAAAGCATAAAGCAGGAGGACTCTGGCGTTGCGTTCCTGCACAGCTCTTAAGAAACGCTCAAGGGAACGGGCCTCTCCCAGCTGCCCCAGCTCATTGCTGAAGATCTGGTGGGTTCTTAAAACGCGGTAGTCAAGGGAGGCGGCCAGTTCCTTTAAACCTTTTCCCTGGGTGAACTCCACTATCCCCAGGGCCAGCCCTTCTTCCCGTAAGATTTTTCCCGATGTGCTTTGCGGCGCCGGGTACGTAAAGGCCGCGGAGGGGAAAGCTACGGGGCCCGGGGCGATCTTTCCGCTGCGCAGTACTTCCTGCAGCTGCAGGGCCAGGGCTTCCCAGTAATTCTCGTTTAGTGCCGGGGGGAGGCGGGAAGGAATGTTGAAAAGGGGAACTATCTTAAATCCCTCTTTGCTCCAGTACAGCATTTGCTCCAGGGGCAGGATCAGGGGCAGTTCCTTAACGGCCAGGGTGTACCTTTCGGGGATGAAAAAGGCATGGCTTTCCGTAAGCCCGGAGCCCTGAAGGCCTGTTCCAGGGAAGTAAAGTACATCCCTTAGCAGGGGAGAAAGTCCCAGGTTCAGTTTATCGTACAGTTCCTGCTCCCCGGTCAGGATATACAACCCCCCGGGCAGCATCTCTGCTCCTTCCTCCGGTTTTTCCAGGAGGCCAAGGGCCTGCAGATGAACAAGTTCAGCAGTATCCAGAAGGGTTACCAGGCCCCTGTTTTCCAGTTCTGCCAGGGTTAAAGGGTTAACAGCCACCGCCGTACAGCCCGCCTCCCTGAGATCCCGAAGCTGTCCGGCCCCCGGTTTCCCGCCGCCGAAATCTTCCCGGAATAAAAGGCGTGAATCTATGGCAATTTCTACCTGCCGGCTCATATTTTCAGTGAGATATCGCTGGTAAGCTATCCAGGCCCCTGCCGCCACAGCTATGACCAGCAGCAGGCCAAAAAAGCGTCTCAGTGCTGTCGGCATAAAACTGTTCTCACTCCTCTCCCCGGGAAGAATTTTTTCCTTTATTGTATCACAGAATATTTCTGTTACAATAGTTAAGGGGACAACATTATCATGGCCAAATATTTTCACCGCAAAAGAAGGATAAATGGCCTTTAAATGCTAAATTAATATATTGGTATTTTCTGTAAAGAGGGTGGGAACAGTGAAGGAGCATGAATATTCCGGCCACTTACATATCCACTCTTCCTTCTCCGACGGCAATGCATCGGTTGAGGAGATTGCCCGGCATGCTGCAAGCTCAGGGCTTACTTTTATCGGCATCACTGATCACAACACCCTGGAAGGCCTGAAAAAAGGCCTGGAGGGCTGGCACAACGGGGTCCTGGTGTTTTTCGGCACGGAGATTAACGTGGAAAAAAACCACTATATTGCTTTTAATATCAGGGAAAAAATCCCCCCTGACGATGAGAATCCCCAGCGGGTCATTGATGCCGTTAATGCCCGGGGCGGTTTCGGCTACCTTGCCCATCCTGTGGAAAAAGGCAATCCCTTCTTTCTGAAGGGACGCTTCTTCGCCTGGGACAAGTGGGATGTAAGCGGTTTTACCGGCCTGGAGATCTGGAATTTTGGTTCCCTTTGGCGGGCAGCTTATAACAGCAAAATCCGGGTGTTATTCTGGTACTTTTACGATATCTACCGCGCGGCCCGCTTTCCGGACCCCGAGGGCCTGGCTATCTGGGACTCCCTGCTGCAGGAACGCCCCGTCGTGGCCTTTGCCGGCAGTGATGCCCACTCTTTTCAGGGCCGCCTGGGCCCCTTTAAACTTTCCTTTTTTCCTTATGGATTTCTTTTTCGCACCTTGAATACACATATTCTCCTGGAGGAGGAACTGAGCAGGGACCTACCCGGGGCGCGTGAGCAGATTTTCAGCTCCCTGAGAAAGGGCCGCTTCTTTATCGGCAGTGACTACCTGCATTCCACCAGGGGTTTCCGTTTTTCCGCTCTCAATAAAGACGATGATGAAGTTTCCATGGGCCAGGAGATTGCCTATTCCCCCGCAACGGTGCTGCGTATTGTTTCCCCCTCTCCCCGCGGCCTCATACGCGTGATCAAAAACGGCCGGGTAGTGTATGAAAGCCGTGAACAGATCCTGGCTTTCAAGGTTTTAAAACCGGGAACCTTTCGCGTGGAGGTCTGCTGGCGTCCTTTCCTGGGCAGGCCTCTCCCCTGGATTTTCAGCAACCCTATTTATGTACGGTATTGACTTGCGTCATGAAAAAATGTCATGAAAAAATGACTTGCAATTATAGAAAAAAATGAGATAATATGGTATGTGTGCGTAACCAAATTCCTTTTTTTACGTCATATATTATAGAGTGTTTTATTTGGTAAAAATTAACACGCTGTGGCGGGCAGGAATTATCTCCCGTTGTAAAGAATTTTTTGTTAGAAAAAAATGACAGGTGGCTATCTACAAGTGAAAGAATTTTTAGCTCCGGCCCTGGCTTTTGGACTTGCCTTTGCCCTGACCCCCATAATACGGCGCCTGGCCTACAGGATTGGCGCACTGGATCAGCCCAATTCACGGAAGATTCATAGACAAGCTATGCCCCTGCTGGGTGGGATAGCCATTTATCTTTCTTTCTGGGCGGTGGCCGCTCTTTCCCTTTTCCTTCTGGAAGGGAGCAGCCAGCTCCGGGGGCTTTTCTGGGGAAGCAGTCTCATCCTGGCCCTGGGCCTTTACGATGACATTAAGGGACTCTCCTACAAGGCCAAGCTGGCCGGCCAGTTTACCGCTGCCTTCGTCCTCCTGGCCTATAACATCAAAATCGAATTTATCACCCTTCCTTTTCAGGATATCACCTTCCTGGGTATTTTTGTCGTGCCCCTTACCCTTCTCTGGATAGTGGGGCTCACCAACGCCGTAAACCTTGTGGACGGTGTGGACGGACTGGCCACGGGTGTTTCCGCCATTGCGTCCATCGTCATGTTTGCCCTGACCTGGGGGGAGTTTCCCCTTATCCCCGTTCTGGCACTGATCCTGGCCGGGGCGGCCTTGGGCTTCCTGCCGCATAACTTTTCTCCGGCACGTATTTTCCTGGGCGACACCGGAAGCCTTTTCCTGGGGTTTATGCTGGCGGGGTTCTCCATCATGGGTGTCACCAAGCAGGCTACCTTTACCACCCTGATCGTTCCCGTCCTTATTTTTGGACTGCCTATCACCGATACCTTTTATGCCATCTGGCGGCGCATCAGGAACGGGCAGCCTATTTTTAAGGCCGATAAGGGGCATATCCACCACCGCCTCCTGGATGTGGGCCTGACCACCCGCCAAACGGTGCTCGTCCTTTATTTCTGCAGCATTTACTTTGGGGCTGCCGCCATTGTCTTTGACCGTTTTGCCGGATTTAGCAGTTATTTTATCCCGGTGATCTTTGCCCTCTTTCTCCTGGGGCTGAAACGCTTGGACAGCCTGAGCAGCTTTTTAAGCGCTGCCAACGGCACTCCTTACCTGGACAGGACAAAGGAAAGGAAAAAAGGAATGTAACTACCCAGGAGTCAGGAGACAGGAGTCAGGAGTCAGAATGAGAGAACCGGCGAAAACATTTGAAGACTTGCTGGTATGGCAGAAGGCACACTTGTTCGTGCTTGCGGTTTATCGTCTTTCCGGGGCGTTTCCGAAGTATGAGATATACGGTTTGTCGTCTCAATTTCGGCGTGCCGCCGTCTCTGTAGCAGCGAATATTGCGGAAGGTTTCCGTAAACGTAGTAAAGCGGATAAAATCCGTTTTTTAAACATTGCGCAAGGTTCTGTTGAAGAATGCCGATACTACCTGATTCTTACGAAGGATCTTGGATACGGTGATATTTCTGAAACAAAACTTCTCTTGCAAGAGGTTAGTAAATTGCTGGAAGCATATTCTCGGGGCATTCTGAATTCTGACTACTGAATTCTGAATACCTGAATAGTAACAAAGGAATTTACAAGTGATTGCATTTTAAGGAAGGAATCTCGTTAATGAGCTTGCTTAAAATAATGAGTATCATTGGCACTCGTCCCGAGGCCATCAAGATGGCCCCCCTGATCCGGGTCTTACGGGGGACCGCCGGGGTGGAAGAGGTCTTGTGCCTCACTGCACAGCACCGGGAGATGCTCGACCAGGTGCTTTCTCTTTTTAATTTAACGGCCCGCCATGACCTTAATATTATGAAAGAGGGCCAGAGCTTAACGCATATTACGGCCCGGGCCCTGGAAGGCCTGGAGGAAGTGATCCTGCGGGAAAAACCGCAGATGATCCTGGTGCAGGGCGATACCACCACTACCCTGGCCGGATCCCTGGCGGCCTTTTACCACAAGATCCCCGTGGGCCACGTGGAGGCCGGGCTGCGCACCGGTGACAAATATGCCCCCTTTCCCGAGGAAATCAACCGCCGTTTGAACAGTGTCGTCGCCGATCTCCACTTTGCGCCCACGCCGGCCTCCCGGGACAATCTCCTGCAGGAGGGCCTGGCGCCGGACAAAATTTTTGTCACCGGAAACACGGTCCTGGATGCCCTAAAAACTACGGTACAGCCCGGCTTTGTTTTCCCCGACCCTCTCTTAAGGAAGATAGATTTTCAGGCCTGCAGGGTCCTGCTGGTGGAAGCGCACCGCCGTGAAAACATGGGTTCCCCCCTGGAGGAAATATGCCTGGCTCTCCTGGATCTGCTCCGGGCTTTTGACGACACTCTCCTGGTCTTTCCCGTCCACAGGAATCCGGCGGTACGAGGCACCGTTTACAAGTACCTCCGCGAGCACCCCCGGGTGCTTCTTTTGGAGCCCCTGGATCCCCTTTCCTTTCATAACCTCATGGCCCGCAGTTATTTCATTCTCACCGATTCCGGCGGTATCCAGGAGGAGGCCCCTTCGCTGGGCAGGCCTGTTCTGGTGCTGCGGGATCTCACGGAGCGTCCCGAAGCCCTGGAGGCCGGGACCGCCCTGCTCGCCGGCACTAAGCGGGAGTCCATTTTCAAAAAAGCCTCCGGACTCCTGCAGGACAGCGCCGCCTACGGGGCCATGGCCCGGGCGGCCAATCCCTACGGCGATGGCCGTGCCTCCGAACGCATCTGCCAGATTATCCTGCACTATTTCGGGCGGAGCCCTTCCCTTCCGGAACCCTTTGAACCGTAATAAAACATACAGGAATTGTAAATTGAGGCGGGTCACCATGAGGGAGGCGGCCTTTATGTATGCCCTGCAGCGCCTTGCCGGGGCTATGAGGGTAAGGGGCTGGCGGGGCTTAAGGCAAGGTCTTTCCCGGGTTTTCCGCAGGCATTGCCTGGAAAAATATTCAACTTGCTTTACGGAGGCATAAGTATTTAATATAATGATATTATGGAAAAACACAAAAAGCTGCTGTATTTTTTTAATAGTATAAATAATCTTCCCGGCCGGCTGGTTAATTACTGCTTAATTTTCCTGCTGCTCCTTTCCGTAGCTGCCGCCGTATCTGCCGGCTTTCTTTTTCATGCCCCGGCTAAAGAAGCCCGGGAAGTGGAGCTCACTGTGCGCTACAGCGACGTGGAGATCTTTGCCGCGCGGGCGGGGCTGACCATAGAGGAAGCCCTTTTATTTTTAGGGGCGCGGGGCATCACCTCCATCGGGGTTCCCGAATATACCCTGTGGAAGCTGCGGCGCGACCCCGGCCATTATGTCCTCAGCAACCTGGAGCTGGTAGGGGAGCTGGCCTTAAACCCCGGGCTGGCCCCTTACCGCCAATTCCTGGAGGAGAAGGCCAGGGAAGCAGGCCTTTCCTTCGGAGATTATATTGTCTTTATGCCGGCAGGACCCTGGGCCGAACAGGTCGGGGAGCACCTCAGGGAGCTTTCCCATGTGGAGCAGCCGGATCTTTTCCGGATGACGAGCCATACCGGCGAGGGTATGGTCCTCTATCTTATCCAGGGAGCCCGCCATGAGAACCTGCCTCACCTGAGCCTGGGAGCAAGCCCTGCTCAACTGGAACAGGTAGCCCGGGCCGGGCTCTTCATTAACCCCTACCTGAGCCAGCGCAAGATCGAAACACCCGGCACAGCCGGGCAGATGCTCGCCGCTTACGGCAGGTATCCCCTTTCAGCGGTTGTTTTTGAAGGGGGCACGGTTCCCGGTTACCCCCGCTTTACGGCCATGATGGCCGCCTCCCTGCAGCAGGCGGGAATTCCTGCCGTAGTCTACGAGTACAGCCAGTTTCCCCGGGGGCTGGAGGAGCTGGCCCCCCTTACGGGCTATAACCTGGCCGTGATGCATCCCGGCAATATAACTGACCCGCCGGCGGTGCCTTTGAACGGCATCAGAGAGCGCCGTGTGCAAATCCTGGAGCTGCAGATCAGGAATTTTGCCTCCCGTTACGGGGGAGGAGAACTGCAGGAGAAACTTTCTGCCCGCCTGCAGTTATTAACGGGAGAACTGCAGGCCCAGGGCTTTCTCCCCGCCAAAATTTCTTCCCGGAATCCTTCGGAGATGCCTGCGATCCTCTACCTGATCATGGCTGCAGGCCTTCTGGCCCTTGCCCTGTTACTGCTGCAGCTTTTCTTTAGCTGGAAACCCTGCCGGATCCTGGGCCTGTTAGCCCTGGGTATGGTTTTGGTCATCTTTCTTTTCCGCTGGAATTTTCTCCTGACGCAGCAGGCCCTCTCTCTCCTGGCGGCAGTGCTTTTCCCCCTGTACTGCGCCCTGCTCTTTTTCTTCTTCTCCACAGGAAACAGCTTAAAGATTTCTTCGCGGGAGGGGTCCGCCTATCTCCATGCCGGCCTCCTGTACCGTTCCCTGGCCCGCATTTTCCTGGTCTTTTTATTCTCCCTGGCCGGCGGGCTGCTGGTTCACGGCTTTTTGACAACACCTCCTTTTTTTCACGGCATGGAGCTGTTTCGCGGGGTTAAGGTAATGTACCTGCTTCCCCTGGTCCTGGCAGGGATTCTGGCCTTTGCCGTGCGGGGGTTCTACGAGAGCACCGCTTTCCGTAACAACCCGCCGGGCCCGGTGCCCTTTCCCCTGCAGCTTCCCGGGGAACAGCAGAAGGCCTTCTTTACCTTCCTGCGCCGCCTCCTCAGGCGCCCCCTTACCCTGGGTGATCTGCTCCTGCTGGGTGTCCTTCTTGGTACGGCCTTCTTTTATATCACGCGGACCGGCCACGTTATGCAGATAACCCCTGCAGAAGATATCTTACGCAGCAGCCTGGAGCAGGTCCTGGGTGTCCGGCCCCGCTTCAAGGAATTCGCGCTGGGCTATCCCCTGGCCCTTTTAGGGCTTTATCTCCTGGGAGGCCCCGGCAGCAGGGCCCTCAAGCGGCTGGCCTTTTTCTTCCTGTTCCTGGCCGCAATGGCGCCTATCTCCGTGGTAAATACCTTTGCGCATATTACAGCCCCCCTGGGCCTGTCGCTCCTGCGCAGTTTCCACGGTTTCTGGCTGGGCTGCCTGGGCGGTTTTCTGCTTATCTTTCTCTGGAAGAGGGTGACCTTCCTGCTCTTCCTGCGGGAGCTGTGTTCCAGGGTAAAAAAAGAGCAGGGGGAAAACCACGGTGGCTAGGCTCTCCGGGGATGAGCGCAGCAATTTTCTTTTCCGCTCCATGACCCTTGTGATGCTGGCCACGCTTTTAAGCCGTATGCTGGGGTTTTTCCGGGAGATGGCCATCGCCTACCGCTTCGGGGCCACCATGGAAGCCGATGCCTACCTGGTAGCGTTACTTTTACCCACCATCCTTTTTTACGCCTTCAGCGATGCCCTGAAGAATACTTTTATCACCGTTTTTGCCTCTTTTAAAAAAGAAGAGAACGCCGCCTTTTTTGTCAATACGCTGGCTTTCTACCTGGCAGCAGCCCTTCTTGTCCTTGTGCTTTTAGGAGTAATATTTGCACCCCAACTGGCTTTCCTGCTGGCTCCCGGCTTTCGGGGGGAGGCCTTCAGTCTCACGGTAAGGCTTATACGCATCCTCGTGCCCGGTATCTTCTTCATGGGCCTGGCAGGCCTGGCCACGGGTTTATTGCACAGCCATCACCGTTTTGTTATCCCGGCCCTGGTCAGTGCCCCCCATAACATCATTATTATTTTAAGCGCCCTGTACCTTAGCCTGAAATACGGGGTTGTGGGGCTGGCCTGGGGGAGCCTTTTAGCTGTGGCCTCCCAGTTTTTGATCCAGGTTCCGTCACTCTTTCATATTTCCTTTAATTTTCGCCCCGGACTTTCCCTGCGGCATCCGGGAATCCAAAAGGTTTTTGTCCTCCTGCCGGCCATCGTCTTATCCAGCGCCGTGCTGGAACTGAAGCATCTTTTAGACCGCCTTTTTGCCTCTTTCCTGTCCGCGGGGAGCATTGCCGCCTTAAATTACGCCGAGCGCATTTACGTCCTTCCCCAGGGCATCTTTGCCACGGGCGTGATCATTGTCCTTTATCCTACCCTGGTGGAGCTTCTGGCGGAAAAAGACATGCCTTCCTTTACCAGTCAGGTAAAGCGGGGGTTATCACTGCTTTTTTTTGCCCTCCTGCCCGTTTCCGCCGGTCTGATCATATTGCGCCGGCCCCTGGTAGATTTTCTTTTCCTGAGGGGCGCCTTTGATACTTCTGCATCGCACCTTACCGCCCAGGCCCTTCTCTTTTACACCCCGGGACTGGTGGGTTTCGCCCTGCATTACTTCTGCAACCGCATTTACTTCGCCCTGCAGGAAGTCAGGACCATGGCCTGGGTGAACCTGGCCATGGTGGGGGCCAATGCCCTCTTTAATTTCCTGCTCATGCCCCTTCTCGGTCACGGCGGCATTGCCCTGGGCACCTCCCTGGCCTTTACCCTGGGTTCTTTGTGGCTGTTTGCCGTGTTTACGCGGCGCCTCGAGCTTTCTTTCAGCGAGCTGCTGCTCAAACCCTTTTTGCGCGCTGCCCTGGCGGCGGCGTTCATGGCCGCTTTTCTCTACCTGTATCTTTTCCTCTGGACCGGGGTTTTCCGGCAGCCTTTTGCCGGCCTGCCTCTCCTTTTAACGGCGACGGCCCTGGGAGGAAGCTTCTATTTCGGCAGCGCCTGCCTGCTGCGCATCCCCGAGGCACATCTCCTGCTTAGTTTTATTACCGGCTTCTTTAGAGGCAAAAAATCCTTTGAATTATAGAAATACCCGGTTTAAGAACCCGGTTCCCGAAATGATTCTTCATAAGAACGGGGTACTATCTCATTAACCTGCTCACTTTTAAAGGGCAGCATCAGGGCAACCGGTTTACCCCGGTATGTTATAATACAGCGCTCTCCGTCTCGTATCTTCTGTATAATCTCACCCATGTAAAGGCGTAAATCTTTAATCTTTAATAGAACTTTGTAAGGCCTCAATTTTCCCTTCGATTTTCCCTTCTTCTATGCCTCTTCTATGCCAGGAAGTAAGTATTTCTGTCACCTGGCTCACCTCCTTGTTTGGTAATTCTCGTAAAAGATCGTTTTTAACCTTTTCATCTTCCTCTGGGGACAATTGTATGTAACTATCAAAAAAACCTGTTAATAGCTGCATTCTGGCCGGATCAAGCTTAAGACGCAACAGCATTTTGAAAAACTTGAGTTTGAGCTTAAGCCTTTCTTCTTTATTATAATCCATATGGCTCAATAAAGCTGCAACCGTAGGGTTGTCATATTTAAGAAAATCTCTCCAGGAGAGTCTTTTCAGGTGTAGTTGCAAAAATTTGAAACGGAGCACCTGCCAAAAAGGAAAACTTACCTCAAAAGTGTTGGATTCCTGCTAAAAAAATTTTTTCCGGGAAGCGTAACCTTTAAAAGGAATCCTCGTTATTAAATAGTGAAGGCTGGTAAAGCACACAAAAATATTCAGTGTCACCTTTTTACTGCTTTTCAGGGATAACTAAGCAAAATTTGCAGCAATTCTCAGGTTGCAGGTTGTTTGGCAGAGTAGTTAAAAAAGACCTTTTTAAGCCGGTTAAGACAACGAAGAAAAAATTTTCACATTTTTTCAGGAATAGCAGGAGAATTCAATTTAAAGTAGAATTGGAGAATATTGGGGGTTTGTCTCCGGGTCTAGCCCGGAGTGGCTATAAATTAATAGTTGGGGTCCTAATTTAAAGGGCTGTTAACCCACAAGCGGAAGCAATTAAAAAATTAATCCTAGACCATTAAGGGGGGGATGCCTGGAGGAAGGGCAGGATAGAATAATTCTTGTAGTTTTTGTGTTTTAGAAGGAATAAAAATTTGGAGAAACAACAATTTTAAGGAGGAAAGAACATTGAAGATTAAATCGCGTAAAATATTTGCGATTCTGTTAATCACAGCCATGGTGCTGGCGATGCTGCCGATAACAGCGTTTGCAGTTTCCGTTGACTATAGTGCTGCTGCCTCTTATATTACCGTTGACAAGACCTCTGTAGCGGCAGATGGTGCAGCGAAAGCAACAATTACTCTCGTTCCCCGTAAGGCAGACGGGACTGTCATTACAAATACGGATGATCTGGGAGCAAATGACATTTGGGTAAAATCCACCCGTGATGCTGAGACTATTAATGCCAAGGATAACGCTGGTGTCGCTTATCTGCTTACTCCTGCAGCTTTGGGAAGCGCTACCGGTGCCTCCCTGCGGACTGTAAAAGGTAGTGCTATTGTACCCACCGCAGACGGCGAAATCAAGTTTGAATTAACAAGCAACGTAGCCGGGGAAGCTAAGATTAGCTTCTATACAAAAAGAGCAGACGATACTGGTAAACTGTTAATCGGTGAAGCGACTGTTACCTTTACCGCCGATGCAGCCACTATTGATAAAGTAAACCTGGCCACCAGCAATGCTGCTCCGGCTGCTGGAGCAGAAATTGAATTAACAGCCCGTGTACTGGATGCTAGCAGCAACGGTATCGCCAACCAGGATGTTACCTTCTATGTCAAGAAAGGTACTGGCAGCTATGCCGCTATTGGAACCAAAACAACAGATGCTCTGGGTAGAGCAAAGCTGAAGTACACTGTAACTGAAGCCGGCCAGTTTTACTATGATGCCAGGACTGCCGCCAAGAAATATACTGACCAGGTAGCTGCGGGTTTAAGCGTAGTTTATGGCGCGTTAAGCCCTGTCAAAATTGAGTATATTACCACTGCCAGTGTTTTTGAATCCGGAGTTGGTAAAGTAGCGACCTTTGAAGTTAAGCTGTACGATGCTTACAATAACGTAAATACAACTGCTGCTCCGACAATCGATGTAATTACCAAGCCTACTGGCGCCACTGCTGCAGTTACTCTTGCAGGCTTTACTGCCGACAACACATACAAGTTCACAGTCGGGACAGATAAAGACGGCGAATACAAAGTTCGCGCGACCATTACCGGTTCGGGAATCTTTGTAGAGAAGACCTATACAGCACAGAAAAAAGGCGACCCGGTGTCCATAGAGGTCAAACTTCCCAAAACCAAGCAATCACTGAAGAACACCGGCAACCCGACGCTGGACTTAGATGTAAAAGAAGTGGATGCAGCCGGCATTAAGATAGCTGCCAATGCTGCAGACTACGTCGTATCTTCAAGCAACGTAGGCCTTGTTACCACTGCAAACAACAGCTTTACAGTAACAGGTCCAAACGATGACAAGAAATTCGGCACTGCCACCATTACAGTAATGCACAAGACTAAGAACTTATATGCAAGCGTTGATGTCCCTATAGTGGGTGGCCCCTCGGCTTTAACAGCTACAGCAAAAGTGACTGACCTTAACGCAGAAGTCACCTTGCAGTTGGTAGATGCCCAAGGAAACGTTACCTTCTTCGGCGGTGCAGCTGATGATGACTATACGGTATTTGCAGGAAATCTTGCCATTACTGAGCAAAAATCTCTTGATAAAGATACCGGCAAAGGCACCTTGAAACTGAAGGCTGCAGCCGGTGGCAGCTATAATGTCACAATCGTAACAAAGAATGGTATTGCCAAGTCCTTTGCTGTTGACTTTAAAGCACCTGCACCTCCCAAGACAATCCAAGGCGCGGCCTCCGTGACCATGTTCGTCGGCGCCAGGGGCTTTGTGGCTGACGGCGTTGGCAAGACTGCCGACTTCGCTCCCTTCATCGAGAACGGTCGCACCTTTGTGCCGGTAAGAGTAATTGCCGAGTCCTTCGGTGCAGTAGCCGACTGGACACCCAAAAATGCTGCTGTCGAAGTGGTAACCCTGACCCGTAGTGACATCCAGATTACCATCAATATAGGCTCCTATGTCATCAACGTGGTAAAAGACGGTGTTACCAGCACGGTAACCACTGATGTCGCTGCCTTCATCAAGGACGGCCGCACCGTGCTGCCCTTCCGTGTCATCGCTGAAGCGTTTGGCGCCGAAGTAGACTACGGCCCGAAAGATGGTCCCATTGAGTGGGTAACCTTCAAGCAGTAACAGCTTCAGGTACTAACAGCTGCGAAATAAGCAGCTAATAAAGGGGAGAGCTTAACCGCTCTCCCCTTTTTCACGCCTCCCCAATTACCATATTTCCCCAAAAGGGGACTGTCCGTGCGGCCGAGAAAGGTCGTGTTCATATAGTGGGTGGGAATCCCACCCGGTAAAGTCTAGCCAACTGCCGGTAGTTAGCCTTGGAGCCGGTCGGGTAAC
>QZJM01000043.1 GCA_003605065.1 Dethiobacter sp.
TTATTCTTTTTTTTCATCCTGTTTAGCAGGGGAGAACGGCATTTTCTTTAATTTTTGCGCCATTTCCGCCGCTGCACGGGCGGCGGAAATATTTTCCCCACAGATGGCATCGTAAATTTCACGGCGGTAGACTGCTACCTCCCTGGGGGCTTTTACACCGATACGGACAGCATCCCCGTTTACGTCCACCACGCTTATCTCGATATTATCTCCCAGAACAATACTCTGTCCCTTTCTGCGCGTCAGCACCAGCATCCAGGTTGACCACCTTTCCCGAGTTTTTATGTTAATAAAATGCGGTCTGTCTGCATTTTTTCCCCGCTAACCTTGTGGAACATTTCGATCAACCCGGGAACGGTCATATTTTCACGCTGCTCACCTTGTAGATCCAGGATTATTTTCCCTTCGTGCATCATAATGGTACGGTTGCCTACCCTTAGAGCCTGCTCCATGTTGTGTGTAACCATGAGGCTGGTAATATTGTTCTCCTCTACCAGCCGGCGGGTAAGCTCGAGGACTTTAAGGGCTGTCTTGGGATCAAGGGAAGCGGTATGCTCATCAAGCAAAACCAGGCGGGGCTGGATCAGGGTGGTCATCAGCAGGGTCATAGCCTGCCGCTGCCCGCCGGAAAGCAGTTTTACCGGGGTGCCCAGGCGGTCTTCCAGGCCAAGTTTAAGCATTGCCAGCTTTTCCCGGAAAAGCCTGCGCCTGGTTTCGTTCAGGCTCCACCTGAGGGTGCGTTTTGCGCCGCGTTTCAAGGCCAGGGCCAGGTTTTCCTCTACGGTCATGGAGGCGGCCGTGCCCATCATGGGGTCCTGGAAGATACGGGCGATATCTCTGGCTCTCCTGTGATCGGGCAGGCCGGTCACATCTTCGCCATTAAGAAAGATCCTGCCGCGTTCCACCGGGTAGACGCCGGCCACACAGTTGAGCAGGGTGGATTTGCCGGCCCCGTTGCCCCCGATGATGGCAATGAAGTCTCCCGGGGGAACCTTCAGAGAGACATTGTTTAAGGCTAACTTCTCGTTGACGCTCCCCTGGTTAAATATTTTGGTTACTTCAAGGACCTCCAGCAAAAGCCTCGTCCCCCTTTTATGCTTTTAATTTGTTTTTTTCCCGGTACCTCTCCCTGAGCTTTTCCAGGTAGCTTTTTATGAAGGGCGAAATGAGGGCGATGGTAACGATTACGGCCGTAAAAAGCTTGAGGTCCGTGGGCTGAAAGCCCAGGCGCAGGACTACGGCAATAATAAGGCGGTAAAGAACAGAACCGAGCACCACGGCCATAAGCCAGACAATAATCCGCGAGCTTCCCAGCAGCACCTCCCCGACAATCACGGAGGCCAGGCCGGCGATGATCACACCGATACCCATGCTGATGTCGGCAAACCCCTGGTACTGAGCCACCAGGGCTCCACAGAGCGCTACCAGGGCATTGGAGATGCCCAGGCCCACGATCTTCATACGGTCCGTATTCACACCCAGGCTGCGCATCATAACCTCGTTATCTCCGGTAGCGCGCAGCGCCTGCCCTGTTTCTGTGTTTAAAAAATAGTATAGGATGAAGATAAAGAGCAGTGCAACACATAGGCTCAGGATAAATTCGCTGTTGCGCATGGTAAGTCCTGTCCTGGCCACGTACTCAAAGATGACCGGCTGCCGGAGAAGTGGCAGGTTGGGTCGCCCCATGATCCTCAGGTTGATGGAGTAAAGGCCGATCATGGTTAAGATCCCGGCCAACAGGGGAGGTATGGAAAATTTGGTGTGCAGCGTGCCCGTTACCAACCCGGCCAGGGCCCCGGCCAAGGGAGCCACAAGAGTGGCCACCACAGGGTTGACGCCGGAAATAATAAGGGAGGCCGCTACCGCGGCCCCCAGTGTTATGCTACCGTCGACCGTCAGGTCCGGAAAGTTGAGGATACGAAAAGTCAAATATACCCCCAGGACCATTAAGGCATATAACAATCCCAGGATAACTGCTCCGTAGAAGACGGTAAGGTTCATGGATTTACCTCTTTCGTTTTACTCGTATATTTCATCGGCACGGTCGATAAGGCTCTGGGGAAGCTCCACGCCCATATTTTTGGCAGCGGTCTTATTGATGGCATAGGTGAATTCGGTGGAACCAAGAATGGGCATCGTCGCAGGGTCAGCGCCCTGCAGCACTTCGGCGGCCATGAGGCCGGTCTGGTAACCCAGGCCGTAGTAGGTAATCCCCAGGGTGGCTACGGCTCCGTTTACAACACTTTCCACATCACCGGCCACCAGGAGAATGTCGTGGTCTTCGGCTACGCTGACCACAGAACGCAGGGCGGATACCACGGTGTTGTCCGTGGGGATATAGATGGCGTCTACTTTCCCTACCAAGGATTCTGCCGCCGTTCCCACTTCTCCGCTGTTGGTAGCCACGGCTTCAACAATTTTTAATCCCAGTTTTGCGGCCACTTTTTTGGCGATCTCCACCTGGACGACGGAGTTTACTTCCCCGGAATTGTAGATTACTCCCACGTTCTTTGCTGCAGAGTTAATCTCCAGGATTAGCTCCAACTGTTCTTTGACCGGGTTCATATCCGTGGTCCCGGTAACATTGGTGTTGGGACGCTCTAAGCTCTGGGCCACCCCGGCGGCTACCGGGTCGGTAACGGCGGTAATGAGGATGGGTATGTCTTTTGTAGCCGTAGCTGCCGCCTGGGCACACGGTGTGGCTATGGCCAGGATAAGATCGACCTTGTCGGCAATGAACCCCTCGGAAATGGTTATGGCCGTGGGCATTTCGCCCTGGGCACTTTTGTAATCAAAGGATACTTTTTCCCCTTCAACGAAACCTTTACTGGCTAAACCTTCGATAAATCCCTCCCTGGCGGCGTCAAGGGCGGGGTGCTCTACTATCTGTACAATACCTATTTTATAAGTCTCCCCGGCCGGTTTCTGGTCAGGAGGAGTTGCCGGTTTGGCACAACCGCTTATTACCAGGACTGCAACCAGCAGCAACAATACCCCCCATACTAATCTTTTACGTCTTAGCAAGTTTTTCCCCTCCTAAATGTAATAATTACGCAAAGACCTGCCACCTAATGAAAGCAACGGCATTTTTTCCCCGTTCTAAAAAACCACCTCCCTTACACTTGCAATTATACCTGAATAAATTTTAAAAAGTCAATAAATTTAACAAATGGAATCCGGATAAAAAGAATTTTGCCTTAAGGCCTTCAGATATTGTACGAACTCTTCCTGGAAGTTTTCGGGATGGGTTAGAAAAGTAAAAGTTTGAGGATGTTCCACAAAACTTTGATATTGAGGTATATTCTTTTCCAGTAAAAATTGCGTGAGCTCTACCGGACGGGAAAAATGCAGTGGAGGGCAGGACGGATAACAGGGATTGGCTACAAAAAACGGCTCTTGCTTATCTACCGGGCAGGAAAGCTGGCAATAGCCTGCGCCTCCCATCGCACGTAAAGGCTCATAGATAGAGTCGAAATTAGAAGCTACGAGATTACTCATAACAAGAAAATCGGAACCGGGATTTATGGTAATATGGCCAAAACCGGAAGGGATTAGGACTTTGTCCCCGGGTTCAGCAGCAACAACGATTACCTCCTCCACCCCTTCTCCCGGTTTGCTGAGGTTCTCTGGTTTTTGCAGGAGGTAATGGGCTTCGCCGTAAAGCACTTCGTAAACTTCCGGGTAGGTATAGGTTGTTCCCGGTTTAAAGGGGTGATAGTGGCCGGCTGTTTTAACATACTCCTGGCCAATTGTACCGGGCACCAGGACGGTAATATCATAGCGTATGCCCCTTTCCCTGAAAAGAGATTCGTGCTCAGGCAGGTGAAGATCACGAAACATAAAATAAAGTTCACGACGGGGATCATCTTTTTCCTTTAGTTGTTCTGCGCCGCGATCATAAAGAACTTCCTGCATATCCTCAAGGTAGCGCACCGCTGGTTTAACAGCCTCCATGTCCGGGCCGAAAACAAGCATTCTTTTTTCCGGGTCCCATTTAACCGGCAGGCCGCTTAAAGTTAAATTAATCATGAGCAGAACCTGGTTTCTTAAACCAGGCTACCTCCTTCCGTAAAAAAGTTATCTGGTTTTTATTTAAAGGCCCAGGTCCCAGCGCACCCCGTATCTTAACTCTTCCAGCATAGTTTCATCAGGCGCCTCTATGTAAAGGCGAAAAAGATCTTCCGTTCCTGAGGAACGCACCAGAAACCAGCTCCCCCCTTCAAGGAGAACTTTAACGCCATCGGTCCGGTTGACTTCCTTTACCTTCAGACCCGCTATCTCCTGGGGCTGCCAGTTCCTGAGCTTTTGAAGAATTTCTTCCTTCTGGCTGGAAGAAGTGTGAATATCCCAGCGATTAAAGGAAAAGAGGTCAATTTTCGCACCAATTGCCTGGAATAACTCCGCAGGTTCTGCCCTTGCCGCCGCCAGCATCTCTACAAAAAGAAGAGCTGCCATAATGCCGTCTTTTTCAGGAATATGGCCTCTTATGCTTACCCCACCGCTTTCCTCTCCCCCCAGAAAAGCATCCTGTTCACGAATGGCCTGGCCAATATACTTAAAACCTACGGGGGTCTCCACCAGCCGGAGACCATAATGGCGGGCAAGGCGATCCAAATTATGCGTGGTTGCTACGGTCCGCGCCACAACCCCATGCCATTGCCGGCTCTGCACCAGATGTTCCAGTAAAAGTAAAAGGATATCATTTGCGCTTAAAAATTTTCCATCTGGAGCAATAACACCCAGGCGATCCCCGTCCCCATCCAGGGCCAGCCCGGCCTCTGCCTCCAGATCAAGCACTATGCTGCGCAGTTTTTGCAGGTTGTGACCCGAGGGATCGGGTAGGCCGCCTCCGAAAAGTGGATCACGATAACCCCTGATAACCTCCAGCCGGCAGCCCAGGGGAGAGAGAAAAGCCTCCAGGTAGCCTATACTGGCCCCATGCATGGAATCGATGACTACAAAAGGCAGTGCTGCTGCAATAGCGTTTATATCTATAACCTGCTCCAGATGTTTTAGATAAGGCCCCTCCGGATCTATCATCTTCAGTAACTCTTCCTCCGGGCCATGTTCCCCGGTATCTTTGTCAGGCTCAGGAAAAGCATTTTTTTCGCTGCTGCTGGCTTCCTCTAACAATTTTTGAAGGATATGAGGGTATTCTGAATTCTTACCGGTGAGGTCTTTTCCCGGATCATCTTCTTGAAGGGATATTTGGACAAGCTCGCTGATCCGATCTGTTTCCGGGGGTAAAGCAGGACCGGCATAGTGAGGGATGAATTTTATGCCCTGATAACGGGATGGATTATGGCTGGCCGTAAACATTATCGCCCCTGCGCTTTGATAGTGTTTAACGGCAAAAGCTACCGCAGGTGTTGGAGAAGGCCGGCGGCAGAGATACACCTTAATACTATTTTCCAGGAGAACGGCCGAGGCCTGGGCAGCAAATTCCTCCGAGAGAAAGCGGTTATCGAAACCGATCACCACCCCATCTCTGTCTCTTTTTTGCTCCTCTAAATATCGTGCGATAGCGCGTGTAACTGCCCGGACATTGCTAAATGTAAATTCATCGGCAATGACTGCACGCCACCCGTCAGTACCAAACTTTATAGCTGGCAATAAAGGACCTGGCTCCGGAGAAAACCAGGCTGCACCCCCTTTCTACTTGCATTATCTATGAAAATAGTATTTTTTAACTTTATTACCTTTTATTTATTCACCTTAAACGTGTATATCTCCTGCTGTAACCGCTTCTTTCTCTTCCATTTCGCGTTTTTTTACATAAAGGGCCAGATCTGCCACGCGGCAGGAATAACTCCATTCATTGTCATACCAGGAGACCACTCTCACCATATTTCCTCCAACAACCATGGTGCTGAGGCCGTCTATAACGCTGGAATAAGGGCTGCGCCTGTAGTCCACGGAAACGAGAGGCTCCTGGCTAAAAGATAGTATCTCCGGGCTTTCCTCCGCTGCTTGCTGCAGAGAAGCGTTCAGTTCCTCCAAAGAAACCTCCCTGTCCAAGATGGCCACCACATCCAGCAGGGAAACGGTGGGGACGGGCACACGCACAGCAAACCCGTCTATCCGCCCCTTAAGCTCCGGGATAACCTCCCCCACTGCCCGCGCCGCGCCGGTGGAGGTAGGGATCAGGGAGAGAAAAGCTGCTCGTGCCCTCCTCAGGTCTCCATGGGGATAATCCAGTAAACGCTGGTCATTAGTATAGGCATGAGTAGTATTTATGAGCGCTTTTTGCACACCAAAATTGCGCTGCAGGACTTTAGCTACGGGAGCCAGGGCATTGGTAGTACAGGAAGCATTGGAGAGAATGCGGTGTTTAGAAGGTTGAAAATGCTCCTCGTTAACTCCCATAACAACAGTTAAATCCGGATCCTTCATGGGAGAGGTAACAATCACCCGGGACGCCCCTCCTTTTAAATGGCGCCCTGCAGACTCCCGGTCCCGGAAAACACCTGTGGATTCGATAACCACCTCCACTCCCATTTCCCCCCAGGGGATTTTTTCCGGTTCCTTTTCCCAGAAAGTACGGATTTCCTGACCATTTACCTTAAGGGAGTGCTCTGTGGCTTTAACTTCGAAGGGCAGTTTGTCGTAAAGAGAATCGTAACGAAGTAAATGAGCCAGGGTTTTACTGTCTGTCAGGTCGTTAACGGCTACAACCTGAGCACCTTTTTTTTCCAGAAGAGCGCGGTAGGTAACCCGGCCAATTCTTCCAAAACCGTTAATTCCTATCTTTAATACCATATTCTTTATCCCCCCTTTTTAGTACAATTAAGTTACCCAGCTTTTATAAAGGGAATTCTTGACATCTTTTGGCTCATATAGGAGAATATAGTGAAATACTTTTTATTTTTAATTGCTGGAGAAGTATTAGAGAAGTATTAGAGAAGTATTACTTTGACGAAGACAATAAGCTATTGATATATTATACTTAAGAGTATGGATTACTAAGGCTTTCTAAGGCTTTTTGTAAAAAACTCAAGACAGGGGATAAACCGGTATTTAAACGGAACTTACCATGCAGGGAGGGTTTGCCGTGGAAATAATTAGCGTTGCTGTTAATGGTGCTTACGGGCGTATGGGCCGGGAGGTATGCCGTGCTATCCTTCAAGAGGAAAGCACAGAACTTGTGGGAGCTTTTGATCTCCATGGCCTGGGCCAGAACCTGGGGGATGTTCTGGGAAAGCCGGGCCTGGAAATTACCATAAAAGAGCTGACAAGAGAGGTGCTGGAGAAAATAAAACCGGCGGTCCTGGTAGACTTTACCACACCTATGGCCGTTATACAAAATATTGAAATTGCCCTGCAGTGCGGGGTTCGTCCCGTAGTAGGCACTACGGGCATTACCCACATAGACCTCTTGAACATCACCCAGTGGGTGGAAAAATCAGGGCTCAGCGCTGTGATTGCTCCCAATTTTGCCCTGGGAGCCGTATTAATGATGAAGTTTGCCAGCATGGCAGTGCGGTATTTCCCCCAAGTCGAAATTATCGAGCTGCATCACGATAAAAAAATAGATGCCCCCTCAGGTACAGCTCTTAAGACTGCCGAAATGATCGCTTCGGAACGCCTGAAAGACCCTCCGGAAAAAGATGATCTTTTAAAGCTGCCCGGAGCCAGGGGCGCCCTGCAGGACAAAATACATATTCACAGCATCAGGCTTAACGGGCTCGTAGCCCACCAGGAGGTAATTTTCGGAGGTCCGGGGCAAACCCTGACGATTCGTCACGATTCTTTCGATCGAAGTTCCTTTATGCCTGGTGTAATTCTGGCCGTTAAAAAAGTACCCAAACTTAAGGGCCTGGTTTACGGCCTGGAAAATCTCATTGAATTCCTGGCCTGAAGAAAAAGCATTATCCCCTGAAAAAATAACGTTCTCCCACCCTTCCTTTCTTACTATGGAAGGCCCAAGGCAAGCACCATAACGGGGCAAAAAGCATATAAATAAAGTGACCCCCGTGGAGGTGTTTAAATTGTTATTACAGGGCAAGAAAATTGGTTTCGCTCTAACCATCAAACAGCTGAGTGACACAAAAATCCTTAGAGAAATAGAAAAGATAATGCTCTCCGGAGCAGAGCTTTTCATCATCCTTTTAGACCCCTCCGAAAAAAAAGAAGGGGTAAAAAATAAATTCCAGAACATTTTCCGCCAAATACATCTGGAAATACTTAAAAAACGGGAGATACGGGAGATAAAGGAAGTTCCTACAACAACTCCTGACAATATACCCGGCAACCTGAATTACCCGTTTCTCGATCTTCTCGTGGTCATCCCGAATTCAGAGCGTTTTCTGGGTTTCCTGGAACAAATAACCCCTGAAGATCACAGCAGCCTCCCTTTAGTACTTGTTCCCACCCTGGAAAATGAGCCGACACCTTCCCTGGGCTATATTTCGTCTCTTATGAAGAAAAAAGGTATTTTTTTTGTTCCCTTTGGACCGGTTGATCAAAAACAGGAAAGAAGAGAGAAAAACACCTTCCTTTACAGCCGGCTGGATCTCCTTACCGAAACCTGCGCTGCAGCCCTGGAAGGACACCAGCTCAAGCCTTCCACCTGGGAAAACCATTTTTTTCCTCACTAAACAGGCTCAAGGCTCCCCCCTCAAATATAAACACACCTGCCCCGGGAGACAGCCTTTATTTAAAAGGCTTTCACAATTTTTATCATCCTCTAGCATTGATCCTTATTTGTTTTAATATAAAAGTAGTCTTCAAACTCCAAATTTTCCTCCCGGCAAAACTTTAAAAAACAACTAAAAAACTTGCTGCCTGGATTTCTTTCCCCATCCAAAAGACGGCAAAGATATGAATAATTAATACCGAGCCTTTTGGCAAATTCAGTTTTACGCCATCCCTTTTCTTTCATCAAATTTTTTAAAAGCGCCCTCCTAATTTGCAAATACAAAGCCAAGCACCCCTTTGGAAATAAAAATGTGTCATTTGTCAAAAATATATCCCATAAGTTGCCATTTGTCAACTATCAAAAGGACCGATTTTTTGTTTGCCTCCAGACCATTTTTGTTTTAAAATAGTTCTAGATGGGGTGTAAAAAATGGAAGATAATTCGAACTTTGGAGAATACCTCAAGGAGCTGCGCCTTAAGATAGGACTGACCCTTGAAAAACTGGCGGCTTTAGCCGGGCTGAGCCCTTCTTATCTTTCACGGATTGAACGGGGAGAACGCAGCATCCCCAATGCCAGGCTTTTAAAAAAACTGGCACCTCATCTAAATTTGACCCCTCAGGAAATTATGGTGGCAGCAGGTTACCTGAACAACGAACCCGGGAAACCTTCTCTTTATAAGAGCAGGGAAGATGAAGAAAAATTTTATTTATGGCAGGAAATAGTCAGGGACCCGGACCTGCATGCTGCCCTGGAAGAGATCGGATCACTTAGAGAGGATGAAAAAGAAGGCTTATTGTTATATTTAAAAGCAATAAAGCTGCGTCGTGATAAAGACAAATAATCAAGAAGGGCACTTCGTTCTTTTTTCGGATTATTTCCCGGGAAATATCGACAAGTTTTCCTTTAAAATAACAGCAACGGGGGCGGTTTTCTTTTTGTTTAAGGCAAAATATTCCATAAAACATCTCTAATTTTAATGCGGCAGGCGGGGAAAGATATGAGCGAGCTATTCCAGAAAATTACGCTTTTCAACAACAATTTTAACAAGGAGCACAGACAGATAACCCTATGAGTTTAAACCTGTTAGCCCTTTTACTGGCAGCGCTGGCTGGCTCCACCATGGCCATTCAGGGGGCCTTAAATGCTGCTCTGGGCAAAGTTGTCGGACTGCTGGAAGCAACCCTTATCGTCATGTCTATTGGTTTAATAACAGCCCTGCTGACCCTGTACCCCCTGGGCCTGGGAAAGGGGAATATAACTAAGCTTACTGAAGCTCCCTGGTATACTTTTCTGGGAGGGGTGCTCATCGTCCTGATCACATACGGAGTAGTCGCCAGCATTCCCCGTGTAGGTGTGGCTAATGCTACAACGGCTATTGTCGCAGCACAGGTTACCACAGCATTTATTATTGACCATTGGGGACTCTTTGGTATGCAGGCCATCCCCTTCTCCTGGTGGAAGGCGCTGGGTCTGGCCCTTTTGGCCGCGGGAACCCGTATTATGCTCATTCGTTAACAGGGATGCTTTTTATGGAGGTGTATATCCTGGACAAAGTTCCAGAGCAACCATGGATGTTTTTACAGCGATTAAAACAAGACAGAGTATCCGCCGCTTTAAAACCGAACCTTTTCCGGAGGAAACCCTGGAAAAAATACTGGAAGCCAGCAGGTATGCGCCCAGTGCCGGGAATGTTCAACCCTGGAAGTTTTTTGTAGTGCGCAGCAAGGATGTCCGGGTAAAGCTGGCTGACGCTGCCCTGGGGCAGAAATGGATGGTTACAGCACCCGTTATTATTGTTGCCTGTGCCGATCTTCCCCGGTCCGCAGCTTCCTACAGGCAAAGAGGTTCCGAACTTTACGCCTTGCAGGATACCGCTGCAGCCATTCAAAATATGATTTTGAGTGCTGTGGAAGCGGGGCTGGCCTGCTGCTGGGTGGGAGCATTCCGCGAAGAAATTGCCGCCAGGATTTTAAATATCAACCCTCAGGTCCTGCGGCCTGTGGCCATGATTCCCCTGGGCTACCCGGCCGAATCACCTGCAAGGCCGGCAAAGCGCCCCCTGGAGGAAATAATCGAATATATCGATTGAACCTGAAACAAAAAAGCAGCTCCATAGGGGCTGTTTTCAGTATAAAAATGTCCGGAAAGTTACCATCTTTTTATTGTAACCAGTAGGGTCGTGGAAAACAGGTGTGAGCACAGTTAAGGTATAAACTTTATTTGTTATCATCTGTTGGTGATTCCTGCCGTTCGCTTCCCGGGCTGTCATCCGGTCTTCTTGTTAGAACCAGTTTTTCAGCCAGGTAGCGCAGTTCCATAGGGAGGGGGAAGGCGATAATATTCCCCTGTCCAGCGGCAATTTCCGGAATGCTGCGCAAAAGACGCATAAACAGCCCTCCCGGTACGGTTCCCAATACGGAAGCGGCATCGGCCAGTTTTTGAGCCGCCTGCTGCTCACCTTCTGCCTGAATAATGGCCGCCCGCCTCTCCCGCTCCGCAGAAGCCTGGCGGGAAATGGCTCTCTGCAGCCCTTCGGGAATACCCACGTCTTTAATCTCCACAGCCGCAACCTTAATTCCCCAGGGATCTGTAGCTTCATCGAGGATTTTTTGAATTTGCTGGTTTAATTTATCCCTCTCTGCCAACAACTCATCCAGCTCCGCCTGGCCGGCTACGCTGCGCAGGGTTGTCTGGGAGAGCTGAGCCGTGGCTTCCCTGAAATTCTCCACATTGACAATGGCGTTGTTGGGGTCGATTACCCGGTAATACACGACAGCATTAACACTGCAGGTAACATTATCCCTGGTAATTACTTCCTGGGTGGGAACATCCAGGGTAACTACACGCAGGGAAACCCGGACAATGTGGTCTAAAAAGGGGATAAGGATCACAAGGCCGGGCCCCCTGGCGCCAACCAGGCGCCCCAGGCGAAACACTACCAGCCTCTCGTATTCCCTTACCACCTTGTCCAGAGCTCCCCACGCATCCTGACAGCCCCACAGGGAGAAAGCTCTTCCACGGCTGTCGCCCTGGAAGCGGGGCGGAAAAAGGCCCCTGACTCCTTCCATTGCCGCCGGGAGCGGAACAGCATGGTAACGATTAAAAAACTAAGCCCGCTTACGGCCAGCGCCATCCCGATAGCTGTAGCGCGGAAAGCGGAGTACCACTCCATCGCCATGAGGGGTTCACGGGGCAGCAAAATGGCGCCAATCAAGAGGCTGATACCGCCTCCAATGCCCAGCACCCCAAAACCAGCCGTAAATATCTCTGCAGCTAAAAGAGAGATTCCCAGGACCATAAATATTATCCCGGCCGTATTGGTATCAAAAAGACCTATACCGTAAATACCCAGCAGCAAGGCAATAGCTCCCAGCACCTCGGGGACAAAGGTCCCCGACATTCCCAGGCCGAAATAAATACCAAGAGCACCGGCCATAAGGAGAAGAAAAGCCAGCTGGGGATTGCCTATTTTATCCTGGAACCTTTCTTTAAGGGTCATTTCCTGGTGTACCAGGCGTGCTTTCCCGGTATTAAGCACATAAACACGCCCATCTTGTTCCCCCTGCCAGCCGTCAAGAAGTTCCAGCAAAACTGGCAATAATGACGGTACAAGGGCTTATGCAAAGAATAGGCCTCCTTAAAACAGTATGAAAATGGCGCAGCATTTGCTGGTGGCGTAGTTCCGGGTTCACTCAGCAAGTTCTAGATGTGCGGAAAGTTACCGCCCCTTTAGGCAAGTTCAGTTTGGTTAAATTCAAATTTCAAGACCTGACACCATATCAGTGCAGGAGCTTATCGTCATCTTCTTTGCCAAAAATACTTTCTACGCTTTCTTTAACTACTTCTTCAAAAGGGAGGCTATGTGTTGCTACCTTGTCCGTAATAAACAGGGGGGACCCGCTGGTTAAAGCCAGGGCTACACCATCGCTGGGCCGCGAATCCATAATAATTTCCCGGCCATCTTTTTCTAAGAATATCTGGGCATAGTACGTCCCGTCACGGATGTCATTTACCACAATCTTTTTGATAGAGGCCCCAAGGCTGCTGCAGATGGAGACAATCAGGTCATGGGTAAGGGGACGTGGCAGTACATACCCGTCAAGCTTTAGAGAAATAGCCTGAGCTTCACTCAAGCCGATACCGATGGGGAGCACCATCGTTTCATCCTGATCAATTAAAAGGAGAAGAGGGTTTTGAGAAGGATCCATTCCTACACCTTTAACTTTAACAGAAATCATATCGCTCCGGCCCGGAATTCGAAAGATTACCGGGCCGACACCTCCCTTCCTTCTTATTTTATTCCACAGGTAAGAAATATTATGAAATGACGGCAGAATTTTTTAGGTAGAGGCTTATTATATTCTATCATAATAATAAACGCTCTCCGTCTAGAATTCCTTTTCTATAATATTTTAGCTCTATTCCCCTTAGCTGCAGAGGCCAGGGCCAGGAGCTCACCAATAGCTCTCTCCACTTCATCTTTTTGCTCTTTGATCTTCAGGCGCAGGTTTTCCCGGCGCTCCTCTCCCTGGTATAGGGCAATTTTAAGACTGGCCAGCAGCTCCTGGAAGGTTAATTTTTCCGGCGGCAGAAAAGCGTTTTCTCCCATATATTCAAGAAAAGCATTAACCTTGGGATCATAGGGGAGGGCCACAAAAGGAACACCACAAATTGCTGCAAAAATAAGGGCGTGCAGGCGCATCCCGACCAGGAGATCCAGTCCTCCCATCAGTTTTAGAATTTCCCGGGAAGAAAGGCTCTGTTCAAAGATTATACCCTGTGCAGACGTCAGAGAGGCCAGGGCCCTGGCCAGCGGCAAATCTTTCTCCAGGTGATACGGCAGGTAAACTAACCGGGCACCGAATTCTCTCTGCAGGTAATTACAACCGCTTCCGATAATCTGCAGGAGCCTCTGATCAAATTCAGTTTCCCCGGGGTAAGGCCTTAAGGCAATACCAACCAGCGGCTCCATCCGGGACTTTTTTACCCCATGGGCTTCCCAGAAAGAAAAGATTTCTTCCCGGGTGGCCGGTTCCAGGGAATAAACAGGATCGGCGGTGATCTTTATCTCCCTGTTCACCCCAAGCTCTGCCAGGAATTGCGCTGAAGCCGGATCCCTGACGCTGATCCAATCCACCCCGGAAAGAACTTTTTTTACCCAGAAACGGCTCCAGTTGTGGTGCAAAGGCCCCACTCCATGGGCATAAACAGCGACCCTGGTACCCATCAGCATGGCCAGTTCCATAATTCCAAGGTAGTAAGGTATGGAGCAGGGGCCGGTAACGTCCTGTAATAACCCCCCACCTCCACTAATCAGCAGGTCTGTGCGGCGGAGAACACGGATTATGGAGGGCAGGTGTGTACGTGATATTGCTTCTACTTCATACGTCTCACGGGTATGAAGGGGATCGGCGGAAAAAACAATCAGCTCCATCTCCGGCCGGTAACGGCGCAAAGTAGTAATAATGGCTTCCAGGATTGCTTCATCCCCGATATTTTGAAAACCATAATAACCTGAAAGGGCAATACAGGTCAATAGCTCCTCCCCTTTCTCCGCCATGGATTAACTTGTGGCCTATTCTTCCCCTCATTCCAGTTTATATCCGCCCCGTACCAGGAAAATAGCCTCTGTTTCCGTAACAACACCACGCCCGTCTTCACGGGGGGATAAGATGAGGTGATCTTTGTTAACCAGTTCGTCTGAAGGAATGTTGCGGCCCGCGGTAAGATCAGAAAGGCCGCCTCCGGCGCCTTCTACAGCCTTGGCGCGCCCGCTGCGCAATATGAATTCCGTTCCGGAACCAGAAAGCAATTTTTTACCCGGAGCCACGACCACAACCTGGAAAGTAGGAGCCGGAGTGGTTATGTAAACAGGCTGCCCGGAAGCAGGACGTTCCACGCCGCTCCCCTCCAGCTGTTTCATGCGATCATCCAGTATCTGCCGCTCTTTCTGGAAAAAGGCATTAAGCCTTGCTTCTACCCAGCTGGCGGTAACCAGGGGGTCGTTTTCCGAACCGGGGACGATGGTGGGATCAGCTCCGGCAGCTTGTCCCAATAAAAAACCGACCAACAGAAAAACCAGGGCCAGGGCCAGGGCACGCCCCCCTTTGCCTCCGGTTAATTTCCATCTTTCCACCAGGGCCTTTTTCTTCATCTGTGCTGATTCGAGCATCACCAGAAGCCTCCTTTCATTTTCATAACCTTTTTTTAAGCAGCTGTCGCCTGTTTAAAGGTACCTCCCGCGGTACTCCTCCAGGAATTCATCCTCGTCCCGGCCTTCCTCCTGCAGGCGCTTTCTCAAGGCTTCCATCTGGGAATAACGCCCCGCATCACCCATATCCCTTAAATAACGGTAAACTCCCAGTCTCCTGCCCAGGCGGAAGTTGACTCTCTTTTCAGCGGGCATATCCAGATACCTGTCAATAACCCCGATCATCGCCGGTTTGTCATGGAAGAGGCTTCCTTCCACCTCCTCCAGCAGATTAAGAATATGATCACTGATAAAATAGCCGGTCCCGGTCAAATTATCCAGGAAAAGCCTTTCCTCCCTGACAATTTCATCATCTTTTAAGGGCTGGAATTCCCCGCTTTGAACCTTTTCCAAAAGGGGAATTCCTTCCCGCATGGAAAGGGTGCGGACGCGGATAAAATGGGGATCGATTATACTCAGAACCCTGGCTGTATCAAGGGCATGCTCCCTCCACATCTGGCGTCCCCCCAACCCCAGCACCACATACTCGCTGAGGCTTAAGCCGGCCTCTTTGATCTTTAAACCGGCCCGGATATGTTCTTCAGCGGTAACCCCTTTGCGCATGTACAACAAAAGGGGATCGTGTCCTGTCTCCAACCCGATATGAACCCTGCTCAGCCCTGCTTCCTGCAGCATTTTAAGCTCGGAAACACTCCGCCTGCTGACGGTTTTGGCCCGTGCATAGGTAGTAATCCGCTCCACGGTGGGAAAATGCTCCTTGAGGTAAGAGATAACCTCGGCCAGCTGCTCCGCCGGCATAACCAGGTTATCGGCATCCTGCAAAAAAACATTTTTACCGCCCCTGTAAAGCCAGAAGGCCACATGGAACAAACTGGGTTCCTGGCGGTAGATCAGTTCCATAGTCTCCCTGGTAATATGAACACCGCTTCCCAGCCTTAAAGCATAAGCTTTTACCTTAACAGCCGCTTCTTTGAGAAAATTAATATCTTCTTTAATTTCCTGCACCGTTCTCCTGGAAAATTTCTGCCCTTTATAAGCAGGGCAAAAAAGACACTTGTTCCAGGGACAGTTGCGGGTTACCCTGATGAAAAGGCTCTCCGCCTCACTGGGGGGACGGATGGGTCCCTGTTCGATAGACAATTTTTTTCACCACCCCTTTTTAGTATGAAAATAGCGCAGCGTTTGCTGGTGGCGGAGTTCCGGGTTCAGCTGAAGCCAAGTTCTACTACTCACCTCGAGCTTCCGACGACCTCCCCGGCGGAATTCCCGTCTATGGTCATCACCGGCAGCTGACATCCTGTCAGCTGGGTCGTCTCCAGCTCTCACTTCGCAGTGAACTTGTTTCTTCGCTTCACAGGTCACTCCGCCAACAGCAAAACGCTGCAGGAGGTATGGGGACACACCCCTGATAAAGCGTCGGGGAATGTCCCCGAATCATATGGAACAATGGCGGGATCTAAACCCGGTCATTTTCAGCCATTGTTGCACACCATGGGGACATTCCTCTGAAAGAGGTGTGTCCCCTTACCTTACCTTATGGGGACATTCCTCTGAAAGAGGTGTGTCCCCTTACCTTATGGGGACATTCCTCTGAAAGAGGTGTGTCCCCTTACCTTAAATAGGGTCGTGGCGGTTAGGTCGCTCTCTCCTGGACGATTTGCAATAGAAGTTCCCGTCATGTATAATCAAATTGCCGGTATAACCCTTTATTATTCCTAACCGAAAGGAATATGTTTATGGAAGAACAACACTATCACGGGCAACGAAAGCGTATGGTTGAAAAACATTTGATCCCAAGAGGGATCAAGGACCAGAAGGTTCTGGAGGCCTTTCGCAAAATCCCGCGGCACCTGTTTGTGGATCCTGCCCAGCGGCACATGGCTTATAACGATCACCCTCTGCCCATCGGCCTGGAGCAAACAATTTCCCAGCCCTATATTGTAGCTCTTATGACCGAATCCCTGGAGCTGAAGGGAGACGAAAAAGTTCTGGAAATAGGTACCGGTTCCGGTTATCAGACCGCCATCCTGGCTGAACTGGCCCAACATGTCTATACCTTGGAACGGCTCCCCCGTCTGTCAGAAAAAGCAAAAAAAATACTGCAGGAACTGGGGTACAACAACATCAGTCTTAAGACCGGGGACGGTACCAAGGGATGGCCGGAAGAGGCTCCTTTTGACAGAATTCTTGTTGCCGCCGCCACAGAAAGCGTTCCTTCCCCTCTTCTGGAGCAGATGTCTACAGGAGGACGCATGATTATACCCCTTGGAGATATCTTATTGCAGGATCTGGTTCTTATCGTGAAAGATGAACAGGGTATTAACAAACGGAATCTCGGCGGCTGCCACTTTGTTCCCCTCATCGGGGAGTAAAAATGCCCACAAGATGGTTTGCTGAAATTAAAGCAGCCCTTTAGTTCCCTGCCGCCTCTCCAGTTAAGTGGCCATAAGCTCAATCTCGCCCCAGGCGGCCAGCTTTTCTCCCAAAATCACCAAGGCGCCTTTTACCCCCGGTAACCTGCCGGCAAACTCCAGCGCTTTCTCCAGGTCTTCAGGGGTTTGAACCATATTGGCAGCAGCCGTAGCCACAGCGTCAGCGAGAATGGCACTGGAGGCCAGGATAACCGCGGCATCTGCCCGGCCCCGGCTGTAAGAAGGGCCTACGGATCCTGAGGAAGTGCAGATTCCCCGCGGTGCCTCCCGGGCATCAACCCTGATCGCCAGCTTACCGCTAAAAATAGATTCCCCGGCAAATAATCCCACCTTCACGGGCTGGTCGCAGCGTAAATAAATATCCCCGCCGTTTTCCACGATTACCCGGGGTGATATCCTGAGCAGCCATTCACCCACATACTGGGCAAAGGCCCCCGCTACAGCAGCCATGGGGCCCACCCCGGCCATATTGCCGGCCCGCACCATGTCCACAGCGATAGACGGTGCCCCGGGACTCACCAGATAAGGGTCCAGGGTCTGCCAAAAGACAGGGTCCTTCTCCAGATAACGCTCCAGAAGACGCCTTTCTGTCCAGACAAAATGTTCCACCTTTTCCGGCAGGTCAGGCACCATAGCGCTCCTGTCGACCGCCAGCCACAGGTCAGTCTCCTTGACAGACACCGTAAAAGCTTCCATTCCCGCCGGGCAAAGGCCCTGCCGGTAGATTCTCCTGGAATAAGACACTTTAGTAGCGAGCCTCCATGGCCCTGGAGGGGCAGGCTTTGATACAATGCTCGCAAACGATACATTTTTCGTTTAGAAATTTTACCGTCATATCCGGGCGTTCCAGCACAAGTGCCCCGGCAGGGCAGATTACACTGCAGGCACCGCAATGGGTACAACGCTCTTCCACCCAGACTATCTCCTGCTCCAGGGGGAATATTTTCACACCACGGGACTGCAGGAAATCCAATCCGGCTAAAAAATCTTTCTTCTCCCCGCTCAACTCCACCACGGCACGGCCTTCTTTGCGGGGATTGATATGGGCTTTTAAAATATTGACCATAAGGTTATAATCCTTGATTAAATAATAGGTAAAAGGCTGCTCTGTCACCGTAGAAGGAAAGTATAAAACCATTTTTTGTTTCACGGAGTACACACCTCCCGTATTTAACATAACGGAAATATCTCCTTTATCCTTGTATCTTCATCCCCTGGGCCAGGCTGGCAGACTTCCCCAAAGGGGGACAGCTTACCATCACCGGCCAAACTCCTGCAGGGGGCTAGGCAAGTCCCTTGAAGTCGACCTTCTCGCTGGAAACGGGAAGGGTAAAAACAGGTTTGGTCAGGAGAAACTCCCCGTTTTTAATCCATTCCTTCAGTATCACGGCGATCTGCCTGGACCCAAAATAACTGGAAAGGGGAGCTGTGGGAACAACCCTGTCACCGATGGTTATTTCCCCGCTTTTAAGCTGGGCATAGCTTACCTGCCCCAGGGGCTCACCAACGCCCTGGGGATAAGATTCACTGTAATCAACAATGGGAGCAAAAATCTCCTCATCGCTGACAGCAGTAAATTTTAACATCTCTTCATCGAGAACAGGAATCGGTATGCCAATGCCCACCATCAGGGAAACACCATATCCCAGGAAGCTCACCCCCCTGAGCCAGCGCGAAGACATCTGCTTTAGATCCCCCATTACAGCCAGGGTGCCCGCCGGAGAAACCGGCACACCGTTTTCTCCCCTGGAAACATCAGGATGGTGCTGCGTCCCGTACCAGCTTACGTAACCCACGCCTCCCCCCAGAAAAATCTTCGTTCCCATACCTATCGTCCGGTAGTAAGGATCGTTAAAGAGAGGGGAGAGCTGTCCTGAGGTGCTGTAATTGGCATTTCCCATACCAGGTTTCAGAATACCCATGTAAGTGTAAAGCGTACGGTCGGAGAGATTGACAGCCACATTATAATTCTGATAGCCGTTGCGGGGATTAAAAAGTATCGCCTGGGGAATATCCTCCAGCCGGATCATTTTCTCCAGTTTTTTCCTGGGGTAGCAGTCGGTACCATAAGCCAAAGCTTCCAGGAGCACTTCCTTCCCCTCCACCAGTTCTTCAATAACATGTCCACCACCGTAATTGAATTCACCGGGAAAAGCTTTATTTGCCACATCCGTTTCCGGGATCTGGGTGGCTCCCAGGTAGGCATCCACCGCGGCCAGGCCGGCATAAGCTTCCACCCCATTTAAAAAAACACGGCTCATTTTCATACGAGGCTTGGTGTGCCCCAGGTTAAAGAAGACTCCGGAAGAACACATGGGTCCGAAGGTCGCGGTGGTGACCACATCGACAGTCGCCGCCGTCTCCTCAATCCCCTTTTCCCGGACCATGGAGATTACCTCTTCCGCAGTTACTACAACCGCTTCTCCGGCCCTGATTTTAGCATTAATTTCTTCGTACGTTTTCTTTACCAATAAGGGCACCTCCTTGTAAATTTCTCAATTATAGCAAGCGGGTTTTTAAATACACTTAAGGAAATAATACCTTTACTGCAGAAGAGTGTCAAGGGAAGGATGGGAAGCTTTTTCCCCTTGCGCATACTTTAAAGGAATTATTATACTTTGGTCGAATAAGTACTAACACCCATGACCCTGCGGGTCACAATTATAGATGAAAATGTCCGAACTTAAACCGGTACACCTATACTACCTTGGGGCTTAAATCCCGATATGTTCCGCACACGCAGCGTTTTGCTGTTGGCGGAGTGACTTGTGAAGCGAAGAAACAAGTTCATAGCGAAGAGAGCCGGAGACGACCCTGCTGGCATGGATGCCAGCAGCCGGGTATGACCAGGACGGGAATTCAGCCGGGGAGGTCGTCGGAAGCTCGAGATGAGCAGTAGAACTTGGCTTCAGTTGAACCCGGAACTACGCCACCAGCAAACGCTGCGCTATTCTCATACTAAAAGGGAGGGAGTATTATTAAACAGCAAAGAAAATTTACTGCCAGGCATGTCGCCCGCATGGGGATTATTGCCGGATTATATGTCGCTGTAACTTTCCTATTATCGGCCATCAGTTTTGGGCCGGTACAGGTGCGTGTTTCCGAAGCTCTGACCCTTTTGCCCATTATCTACCCGGAGGCGATCATCGGTCTTTTCCTGGGATGCTTCCTTGCCAACCTGCTGGGCCCCTGGGGGGCGATAGATATCATCTTCGGCAGCCTGATTACACTCGTTGCCGCTATGATTACCTATCGCTTTCGCCACAGCATAATTGCCTATTTAAGCCCCATCCTCCTAAACGCTTTTTTTGTCAGCCTCTACCTTTATGCCTTTTTCCGTATCCCCTACTGGCCTACGGTGTTAACTATCGGCCTGGGACAAAGCATCGCTGTCCTGGCACTGGGCGTCCCCCTTCTTCGCCTGCTGAAAGCACGCCAAACCCGTCCTTAAAAACAGCAACCGCCGGCCGTGCATTCGCTGCGCAGCCGGCAGTCACAATTATGGCCAATCTTAAAGAGCCCCTTTTAACTTAGAACAGGTTACAACCGGCAATATGAATAAAACTTCATTGGTACGCCTTTTCCCGCCTTGGGCGGAAATGTTACCGCTGCTTTAATCAGCAAGTTCGGAATTAAAAAGCCGGGGAGCTTAAGGTTAAGGCAGCCGACTGTCTGAGCAAAGCGAGTTGTCGGCCGACTCCTTAAGCGACGAGTGCTACCTCAATATAAGTTGAACTTGCCAAAGCAGCGGTAACTTTCCGGCCATGTTATTTTAATAATCGGCATAAAACAGCAGGGGAATAAGCAGCTTCTGCCCCGCTTCCAGGGTGGCATCCTCTCCGAGCCCGTTAGCTTGAGCCAGTACGGGGGCTTTTACACCATAGCTGCGGGCAATCTTCAACAAAGTATCACCCTGCCTTACGGCATATATCACCATGCTGGTCCCCGGCGGCACGCGGTAAGGTACCACCACGGAAAATTCCTGCATGACCCAGGCCTTTGCTTCCAGCAGTCCATGGCTTATTTGAAGGGTATTATTATCCGTGGGAGCAAACTCCGAAGCATTCAGACTGAAATAAGCTGCCTTTTCTGCCTCCGGTCCGGCTCCGGGCAGGTAAAGGGCACACTGGAACTCCTCCTCGAAACTGCTGAAAGCAGGCAGCTTTTCAATTTCGCTTTCTTCTTCCAGGCTGACCTCCTTTTCCGTCCCGGGAAGATAATAGATATTTTTTTCCAGGGTTCCGCTCACGTTAATCCTGCCATCCTGGACATCCACCTCCAGATTCAAAAGACGGCAGGAGCCTGAAGCAATTTGTTCCGGGTAAGGAAAAGAAAGCTTTTGAACCAGTTCCAGTGATTCTTTGACCACTCCAAGCGATTTGGGCAGCAGCAGGTATTCCTTCTTTACCATAGCTCCCTGTATATCACTTATTACCTCCTGCTGGACCGTACGTGTTACTCTTAGGAAAATATCAATATATACCATTTGCCGCACATTTGTGCCCAGCACTTCATAAGCAGCATATTCCACACGAGGAAACACGCTTACCTGGTAGCCTTTTTTTATGGGAGGAAATGCTACCAGCTGGCTGAACTGCTGCCTGCTCTCTTTAAAACCGCGCTCTTTTCCGGAAAAGAAATAAAAGACCGTTACCAGTTCTCCTTTGAGACTTATCCCCTCTTTTCCTAAATCCCAGGAGAAATCCTTGAAGTAACCGTTCAGCGACTTGATATACTGGGGTTCACCCTCAAATTGAAACTCTTTGCTTAAAGTTACAGGCACGGCCTCCTCTCCAACCAGCTCTTCCGCAATGATAATTCCATGGCTAACCTTCTCCGGCGGCACATCCTTTACTCCTACGGCCACCTCAAGCTGCTGGGGATCAACCACCGACAATAATACTTCCACCTCTATTTTAAGCTGGTAGAGTATTTTCCCCTCTGCCTCCAGCGGAGATTCTTCCTCTCCGATAAAAGAAATCCGTGCATGGCCGTTTGCCTCCATCCCCGGCAGGGCTCCCGGAAGATCCACATCCTTTCTAAATTCCTCTTCCTGCCAGGTCACCTCTTTAGAACCCAGGGTACTGTAAAAAACCACTTTTCCCTCAACCCTGCCCAGCACTTTAATCCTGTCTTTTTCATCAATACTTACATCTAAGCTGCTAACCCAGGCTGCCACATCACCCAGAGGGAAAGGCTGCCCCTTTTCCCTGGCCGGTTCCTCTTCAATGAGCAAATCTTTAACTAACAAAAAACGCAAAACTGTCTCCCCTACCAGCATCCTATAGCTAAAATTTGTCGTAAGCAGTTCTAATTGTTCCCTTTTGGAAATGCTCCGTCCCATCATCCTTCCTCCTTATCTACGGTATACGGCTTCTCATATTATAAATATTAGCGCTGCCATAAAATTATGCCAGCAAGGGAAAATTGCTTCTAACTATGAAATTAGCGCAGCGTGTGCGGAACAATTGCGGAATTTAGCCCGGTCATCCGCAGGTGTTAATGATAAGAGTTATGGAATTATGAAATTATGAAGTTATGGGGTTATGGGGTTATGGGGGTTAGTACAATAAAAAATTCCCGCTGTTTAAAAAACGGGAACTTCAGTATGAAATGTGCTGCCTGGAAACACCAGCGGCACCTAAATTCTTTCTGGCTTATATATATTTATTCACCGGCACAGAGGGCAATTTTCTTGTCATCCACACCGCAAAGACTGAGCTCTACGGTTGAAGTGAGCACATCGGCATAACTAAAAGACAGTCTTTGGTAATAAGTTTCTTCGTCAACGCGGATCACAAAAATCGAAGGATACGTATTCTCCAAGACCCCCACTTTTTCGAAGGTCTTACGCCGCCCCCGGTTTGCCCGCAATTTAATTTTTTCTCCTACATGAGATTCCAGCTCTTTGCGGATCTGAACCAGGGTATTTTTTACCGCCATATTTACATCACCTCAGTATGATTTTAACATAAAGCAGTAAATATGTCAAGCAAACATTGAATTTTATCAGTTCTTAAGCCATATGTCAAGATTTTTCCTAAAATTAACCTTGAAAAGATATTTTATTTTGTATATCGATCCGCAACTTTGGTGGCACCATAGGAATCAGGCTTAATGCGGGCATCAAATCCGCTTCCGATAACCATTCCCACCACTTCCCTGATCAGTTCCTTGGTATCTCCGACTTCACCTACATCCAGATGAATCTCCACGTTAAGACGGTTATGATCTTCTGCCGAAAGCAGGTTGGTAAAGCGGCCGGCAACATCCAGGCTCAGGGAAGTTTCATAAAAAATCCGTTGTCTTAAACTTTGCAGAAAGTAGTGTTTTTCCCGGTAATAAAAATAGCGCCCGCCTTTACCGACACGATGGATTATTACTGCCGTTACGAAGAGTACCTCCGACTCAAAATACGATTGTGAATCGGTTCCGATAATTAACTTGTACTGTTCCTGAGGCTGTTCCCTGATATAGTCAATAATTTCTGCAAAAGACTCGTCCAGGGTCATTTTTCCCTTAGTAGGACTGTAAAAAAACATTTCTACAAGCCTTCTTTCTTATGTGCCTCCACAGGACGACAAAAAAATCAAGGCCCCTAACTATTATAAAACATCTCACTTAAGTTTGCAAATTCATCTAGGGACAGGGTTTCCCCCCGCTGCATGGGAGATATCCCGCATTTCTGCAGTATTTTTTCCCAATCACCCTTACTGAGATCCCCCAGACCATGTAGCGCATTAAGGATCGTTTTCCTCCTTTTTTGAAAAGCCGCCCTTACAATTTTCCAAAAAAGACCTTTATCCTTAACTTTTACCGGAGGTTCGCCCAGAACATCCAGCAAAACCACAGCCGAATCCACTTCAGGGGAAGGGAAAAAAACATGACGGGAAACCTTAAAAAGAAGGCGGGGCTCTGTGTAGTACCGGCAGAGCACAGAGAGAACTCCGTACTCTTTCCCCCCGGGAACAGCCAGAATGCGCCTGGCAACCTCAAGCTGAACCATTACCACCAGGAGCTTTATAGGCAGCCTCCCCTGCAGAAGTTTAAAGAGCAGGGGGGTAATAAGGTAATAAGGAAGGTTGGCCACCACCTTTAATTCCCCTGCAGCTGCTCCCCCGCAGAGTATTTCCCCCCATTTTTCCCGGCAGATCCTGTCAAGATCCAGGCGGCGCACGTCTCCTTTAACCACATGAAGCCTGTTCAGCCCCCGCATAAGGGCCTGTTCCTGCAAAAGTGCGGACAGTCCCTCATCCCACTCCACAGCAATAACGCCGGCAACCTTCCCCGCCATAGCCAGAGACAGGGCACCGGGGCCGGCCCCAATATCAATTACCAGGTCATTTTCATGGAGCGTGGCAGCAGAAATAATCTTTTCCAGGATATTGTCATCCACCAGGAAGTTCTGTCCCATGGAACGGCGCGGGGAAAGGTTCCTCTCCTGTAAGATTGTTTTCAGATAGGCCGGGGAGGTAACCTTTTTTTGCTGTAAATCTCCTTTGTCTGCTTTTCCATGCTCTTTATCCATAGAAACATCCTTTCCTGACTTCCAAAAACACTTCACCTTTTATTACCTGTTCCTCTCCCAGCACAGGGCGAATAAGTTCAAGGCTTCCCAGGCTGCACCCCGTCGCTAAAAAAATAACCAGTAAAAAGGACGTAAGCATAAAAACAGGTATTTTCTTCCTGTATATATTCTTCCACACTAAACCCCATCTCATTACCTTTTCCCCCTTTTCAGATAAAACGAAGATTTTCGGAGCTTTCAAGCAGACGATTTATTTTTAACCTAAAAATATAAAAGGCAATATTTAATGGTAAAAACCCGCTCTTATGACTATAATAATATAAAAGCAGGTCATTTATTACCCTAAAGGAGCCCGCCTATGATACCTCTCCGAGACAGCATACGGCCGCAAAAATACCCGTATGTTAACATACTGCTCATTTTCCTGAACATAGCCATTTTTATCTACCAGCTGAGCCTGACGGAGACAGCGTTAATGGAGTTTTTTTACCGGTACGGCGTTATCCCGGAAAAATTCCTTCTCCTGCAGGGTAACGACTGGTTCCCCCTGCTGAGTTCCATGTTCCTCCACGGGGGATGGTTCCATCTTCTGGGCAATATGCTCTACTTATGGGTTTTTGGAGACAACATTGAAGACCGCCTGGGCCATTCCGGTTATCTTTTTTTCTACCTCGTGGCGGGAATAGCAGCCAGCCTGTCCCACATTATCGCCAACCCCCAATCCCCGATCCCCACCATAGGAGCCAGCGGAGCTGTCGCCGGGGTTCTGGGCGCTTATTTTATTCTTTTTCCCCGTTCTAAGGTACTTACGCTCATCCCTATCGGCTTCTTTATAACCACGGCACATCTTCCGGCTGTTCTTTTCCTTTTCCTCTGGTTCTTCCTGCAGCTTTTTAATGCCCTTGTCACCGGTGTAACTGCTGCCACCCAGATGGTAGCCTGGTGGGCGCACATCGGAGGCTTTGTCCTGGGCATCCTTGTAGGTGCCGGGAAGCTTCTCCATAAAAAATTATCCTAGTTTCAGCGTGCCAGTACGGCTACGCTGACCCGACCGGCGCCGGACTCTTGCAGGGTCCGAGATGCTTCATGGGCCGTGGCGCCGGAGGTAAGAACGTCGTCTACCAGAAGAACATGGCTCCTTTCAGGGAATTCCTGCCGGCACTTAAAGGCATCAACTAAATTCTCCGCCCTCTGGCTCCTGTTCAATCCGGTCTGGCTTTCTGTTTCTTTTACCCGCTCCAGGACCTCCAGTACCGGTAAACTGAGCTCTCTTCCCAGCACCCCTGCCAGTAAAAAGGCCTGGTTGTAACCCCGCTGCAAAAGACGCTGCCGGGATAAGGGGACCGGCACCAGGAACTCTACTGAAGAAATCCAGGGCGCCAGGGACAGTTTCCTGTAAAGCAGCTTCCCCAGAGGTTCGGCCAGTGACTTCCGGCCGCGGTACTTGAAGCGGTGCAGGACCTCCCGGATTTCCCCGCTGTAGCGTCCCAGGGCACAGCATTCTTTAAAAGAAAAAGCTCTTCCGCTGCAGCGATGGCATTTATTTTCCTTCCCTTCCAGGGGAAAAGCGCAGTGCGGGCAGCTTCTCTCAATCCAGGGCAGTTCTCCTGCACAACGCCGGCATAGAATCCTTTGCAGCCCGGCAGCATCTCCCCCCACCGGGGGAAACCTTGTTTCACCGGGATCATCGGCAGCCAGAATCCTGCTGCAAAAAGGGCAGCGCGGGGGGTAAAGCAAATCCAGCAGGGATTTCACTACAGACATGGACAACACACCTTTAAAAATTTAAATATTATCTATTATCGAAATAAAACATCTTTTGATATTTGAACGCTATCCTCTTGACAGAGTATACGCCATTGCATACAATTATTACATAATTCTTGTAGAAAAAAACGACTCTAAAAATATCATTTCGCCTTTGAAAGGACCGCTTTGATGAAAAATTTACAATCAGAAGCACTTTTGCAGGAAATTTGTAAATTAAGGGATGACTTACATAAAATATATAACGAAAACAAAAAGGTAACGAAAGAAGTCCTCCTGGTTTCTACAAAACTGGATCACCGCATTAACAGTTATGTAAAACTGCTAATCGAAGAAGACAACAACTGATCGTCTTATTATAAGCAAAGTTCTTTCAAACGGTGGGAAAGATGGCTGTAGCGCTTTTCCACCTTATTATTGCTCACGGCAATAGCTATGGCTTTGGGGGTGCCGACCAGCACCACCATTTTTTTGGCCCGTGTAATACCTGTATATAAAAGGTTGCGCTGCAGCAGAACATAATGCTGGGTAACTACGGGCATGATAATCACAGGGTACTCGCTTCCCTGGCTCTTGTGAACGGAAACAGCGTAAGAGAGAACCAGATCATCCAGCTCCGCAAAATCATAGCCGACCTCCTGTACCGAATAAAGATCGGGATAGGAAACAATCAGCTCTCCCTCCTCGGGGTCAAGATGTGTTATGCGCCCCATGTCACCATTAAAGATCTCCTTTTCATAATTATTGCGAATCTGCATGACCTTATCCCCCAGGCGAAAGGTAATACCTCCGTTGACCACCTCCTGTTTATGCCGGGCCGGGGGGTTTAACTCCTGCTGCAGGAGCTGGTTAAGCCTTTCCACCCCTACCTGGGTCCGGCGCATAGGTGTCAGCACCTGGATTTCCTCCAGGGCATCAAAGGAGGCGAACTGGGGCAGCCTCTCCCGGCAGAGGTCCACAATTATCCTGGCAACTTGTTCCGGATTCTCCTCCTTGATAAAGAAAAAGTCCTTCTGCTTCCGGTTTAAGACGGGAAATTCCCCCCTGTTAACGCGGTGGGCGTTGACCACAATCATGCTCTCCTGGGCCTGGCGGAAAATGGTGCTCAGGCGCACGCAGGGGACAACTCCCGAACTTATGACATCCCGCAGGACGTTGCCCGCTCCCACGGAGGGGAGCTGGTCCACATCCCCCACCAGAATAACCCGGCAGCCGGCGGGGATAGCCTTGAGGAGGTTATTAAACAGGATTATATCCATCATGGAGACCTCGTCCAGTATGAGAACCTGGGCCGTCAGGGGGTTATCTTCCCCCCTTTGAAAACGAAAGCCCTCTCCCTCCACATAGGAATACTCCAGAAGACGGTGAATGGTTTTAGACTCCATACCGGTGGCCTCAGTCATTCTCTTGGCGGCACGCCCCGTGGGAGCTCCCAGCATAATCTTCAGCCCATAGCGCCGGAACATCTTGATAAGAACGCGGATCGCCGTGGTTTTTCCTGTCCCCGGTCCCCCGGTTATAACCATAACCCCGTTCCGGCTGGCGCCCTTTACAGCGGCCACCTGTTCCGGAGCAAGAGCAAGTTTCTCCTGCTTCAGTATTTCCCGGACAACGCTCTCCTCGTCGGGCAGGTAGACAGGCACCTGTTTTACCAGGGAGGAAAGCCTGCTGGCAGAACCTTTTTCGGCATAATAAAAGGGGGCGCTGTAAACTATCTCCTCCCCCTGGTTGTCCTCGATAAAAATAAGGCGCTCCCGGACCAGCTCTTCAAGCTGGCTTAAGATAAGTTCGGGAAAAATTTCCTGGCCGGAAAGCTCCTGGCAAAACAGCTCCTGCCCGGGATCTTCCCTGCTAAAAAGGAGTTCCAGGACTTTTTCATTTATTTCGCGGGCAGGCAGGTACACATTACCTTCACCAGCGGCCTGGTTTAAAATATAGTAGATGGCAGCGCGAACCCGCTGGGAAGAGTTAAAAGGAAGGCCCATCTTCCGGGCAATTTTATCCGCCGTAATAAACCCTATACCGAAAACCTCCTCCGCCAGGAGGTAGGGATTTTCTTTGAGAAGAGGAAGCGTGCGGGCTCCATAATGCCTGAAAAGCCTCAGGGCCAGGGAGGGGCTGATCTCGAAGTGCTGTAAAAAGAGCATTACCTCTTTGATTTCCTTGTGCCGCTCGTAGCTCTGGTGGATCAGGGCTGCCTTTTTGGGGCCAATCCCGGAAATTTCCTGGAGACGCTGGGGGGTTTTCTCGATAATTTCCAGCGCCTCCAGGCCGAAATGCTCCACCAGCAGGCCGGCCGTATGGGCTCCAACGCCTTTAATAAGGCCGGAAGCAAGAAATCTTTCCAGGCCTTTCCGGGTTGTAGGAATGATGGTCTCCCATTCCTTAACCTGGAACTGCCTGCCGTAACGGGGATGTACCTTCCACTCACCTTTGAGGCGCAGGTTTTCTCCTTCGTGCAGAGAAGGGAAATAACCTACAAAGGTAATGTTATCTTTTCCCTGCCGGCCCAACCTTCCGATTAGATACGAAGTTTCGCTGCTGTAAAAAGTAATACGTTCCAGGATCCCTTCCAGGATCTCCACCAGGCGTCCTCCCCTTTCTAATTCAGGAACCCGTTACCCCGGTAATTCCCGCCTCCTGTTTCAAGGTTGCGGCCAGATCCGTTCTTTCCCAGGGGAGATCCAGGTCATCCCTGCCATAATGCCCGTAAGCAGCAATTTGCTTGTAAATGGGACGGCGCATGTTCAACTTGTCGATCATCGCCGCAGGGCGGAGATCGAAATGCTTGCTGATAAGCTTCTCAATAAGCTCCACGGGCACCTTTTCCGTGTTGAATGTCTCCACGTAAACGGAAACAGGGCGTGCCACCCCGATGGCATAAGCCAGCTCCAGCTCACATTTATCCGCCAGACCAGCCGCTACCACGTTTTTGGCCACGTAGCGTGCCGTATAGCTGGCAGAGCGATCCACCTTGGTGGGGTCCTTACCGGAGAAGCAGCCCCCGCCATGGCGGGAATACCCTCCATAAGTGTCTACAATGATCTTGCGTCCAGTAAGACCGGTATCCCCCAGAGGGCCTCCGATCACAAAGCGCCCTGTGGCATTAATGAGATAACGGGTTTGTTTATCCAGCAGTTCCGGGGGAATGACTTCCCTGACGACAACTTCCACAAGATCCTCGCGCAGGCGCGGCAGGGGAATATCATCCCTGTGCTGGGCGGCAAGGACAACAGCGGCAATACGATAAGGCCTGCCGTCGCGGTATTCCACAGTAACCTGGGATTTTCCATCAGGACGCAGGTACGGGAGTATCCTCTCCTTGCGGACTGCAGCCAGGCGGCGGGTCAGTTTATGAGCCAGGAAAATGGGCATAGGCATCAGTTCGGGCGTTTCATTACAGGCAAAACCAAAAATAATGCCCTGGTCCCCGGCACCAAACCGGTTATAGGCGTCATCCCTATCTTCTCCGGATTTAATTTCCCAGGATTCATCCACTCCCAGGGCAATATCCGACGATTGTTCATCAATGGAAGTAAGCACAGAGCACGTATCACCGTCAAAACCATACTTTGCCCGCGTGTAACCGATCTCTTTAACCGTTTGACGGGCAATTTGGGGAATATCCACGTAACACCTGGTTGTTATCTCTCCGGCCACCAGCACCAATCCGGTGGTTACCAGCGTTTCCGCGGCCACCCTACCCTGGGGATCCTGCTCCATAATGGCATCGAGAATCGCATCGGAGATTTGATCGGCGACCTTATCAGGATGCCCTTCGGTAACGGATTCCGAGGTAAAATAAACAGTGCCGTTCCTATTCATGTCTTAAACCCTCCTCTGAAGTTAACTGGGAATAATCCCGCAAAAAATTAAAAACCCCCTACCTGGCAGGCAAGAGGTATTATGAACTCTTCTTATCTCCCAGGACGACCCGGTTGCGAGTAACGCCTGCAGGAATTGGCACCAGGCGACCTGCTGCCGTAAAAACCCTGCAAACACCTGCTTCGTCCCTGTCAGATGTGATCCGGGTTTATCCTGCACAACAGATCCGGTTGCCGGGGTTCATAGAGCCCATCTCTCCCCCGCTCTGGATAAGAGTAAAGAAAACATTATATTTTATGCAAATGCTATTACCTACGCCACGGGTCGTTCTTCTTCCATCGTCTTCCCGATTAAGGTATGGGGACATCCCATCGGGGACATTCCTCTGCATCGGGGACATTCCATCGGGGACATTCCATCGGGGACATTCCTCTGCATCGGGGACATTCCATCGGGGACATTCCTCTGCATCGGGGACATTCCATCGGGGACATCCCATCGGGGACATTCCATCGGGGACATTCCTCTGAAAGAGGTGTGTCCCCTTACCTTAAAAAAGAGGTGTGTCCCCTTACCTTAATGTCCCCTTACCTTAAAGAGGTGTGTCCCCTTACTTTAATGTGTCCCCTTACCTTAAACTCGTCCCCATGGCTTCGCGCACTTATTCTTTTCGCTGTAGACACCCATGAAGCTTTGCTTCACCATCGGAGGAATGAAAATGCTCTCTCATGGGCAAAGGATTATTTATGACAGATTT